>CAMLFP010000062.1 GCA_946479335.1 uncultured Archangium sp. | reverse complement strand
TCGTCGCGTCCGTGAGGTTCACGAAGCCGCGGAAGTAATACGAGTCGTTGCACGAGCCGTTGTCGACGGGCGCCGCGCCGTTGAGCGTCACCTTCCCGGAGAGCTGGAACGTGGTGACATCGAAGGCGAGCCCGGTCGGCGTGCCTCCGGCGCACTGGCCGTACGCATCGCACGAGTAGCCCGTCGGGCACGACGCGGTGCACACCCCTCCGCAGACGTTCGCCGTGCCGCCGCCGCCACAGGTGCCCAGCGTGCAGGCGCCGCAGTTCAGCGTGCCGCCGCAGCCATCGCTGACCGACCCGCAGTTCTTGCCCAACGACTCGCAGGTCGCCGCGGTGCAGGTGCCGCTGCCGCACACGTTCGCGTGACCACCGCCGCCGCACGTCCCCTGCGCGCAGGTTCCGCATTCCACCGTGCCGCCGCAGCCATCGTCGACGGTGCCGCAGTTCTTCCCGAGCGAGGAGCAGGTGCCGGGCACGCACGTGCACTGGTACGAGACGCAGGACAGGCCGGTGCCGCACGTGCCGCACGAGAGCAGCTCGGAGCACCCGTCGCTGATCCGCCCGCACACCGCGTTCAACTCGGGGCACGTCTTCGCGGTGCACGTGCCGACGCCACACACGTTCACGCCGCCGGCGCCGCAGGTCTCATTGGCGCCGCAGCTCCCGCAGTTGAGTGTCTGGCCGCACCCGTCGTCGATGGTGCCGCAGTTCTTCCCCGCGGTGGCGCAGGTGCGCGGGGTGCACGTGGGCGGCACGAAGCAACCGCCGACGCCGCACTGGCCGTTCGCGCACGTCTGGCAGGCCATGCCGCCGCTCCCGCAGGCGCTGACGGTGAGGCCCAGCTCGCAGGCGCCATCGGGCGCGCAGCACCCGGCGCAGTTCGCGGGCCCGCACGGCGCCTCGACGGGCGAGCAGGAGAGGAAGAGCGCGGCGCCGACGACGAGCGGGAAGGCGATTCTCATGTCGCGCTCACACCTCGCGCGGTCGCCAGGTGCAAGAAAACTCAGCCGCAGGTGCTGCTGCAGGTGCCGTCGCTCTGACAGAAGCTGGAGCTCACCGGCTGCGGCGAGGTGCCGGTGGTGTCGGTGGAGATCGACGCGCACCACTGCCAGTACGGGTGCCCGTTGGTGTTGTCGTTGACGTTGGTGTCGTAGAGCACGAGGTGCGCCGCGCTGCCGTTGGCGGTGAGGAAGATGGCGGCGCCGAACTCCTTCGCGGAGTTCTGGGTGAACTGCGAGCCGCAGACCACGATGTCCTGCCCGTCGCCGCCGTCTTTGTAGAGGCCTCCGCCGTTGCCGCCCGAGCCGACCTGGTTGCCGGCGCACGCGCAGTGTGACGCGTCGACGCTGTTGGCGCCGGTGCCCACCGCCTCGTTGCCGATGAAGAGCGAGTTGGAGATCAGCGCGCCCGAGAACAGCATGCCCAGCCCACCTGCGTTGCTCGCGCGATTGCCGGAGAACGTGCTGCCGGAGATCTGGATGTCGTGCGCCGTGCCCAGCACGTAGATCGCGCCGCCGCCGGTGTCGGGCCCGGTCAGCGCCGCCTCGTTGTTGGTGAAGGTGCAGTCGATGACGCGGAGGTCTCCGTCGCGCATGAACAGCGCGCCGCCCTGGCCATCCTTGAAGCCGGTGGAGCACTGATCATTCGGCGCCTGCGTGCAGGCCGCGAAGGTGTCGCTCCCGGTGGCCTTGCCGTTCATCAACCGCAGGTGCTGCAGCGTCAGCGTGTCGTCGCTCTTCTGCCAGTGCCCCTCGTGGTTCCAGTTGATGATGCGCGTGGCGCGCTGACCGTCGAGCGTCACCTTGCGCCCGCCGTCGATCACCGTGTGCACCGGCGCCTCATTCGCGTACGCGTTGGAGGTCGGCGGGGTCAGCGCCTCGGTGAGCTTGATGGTGACCAGCCCCGGCCCGCAGTCGAAGGTGATGATCCCTCCCTGCGAGACGGCGGCCTTCAACGCGGCGGCGGTGCAGCTCTCGGGTGTCCCCGTGCCGACGACGTGATCGGGCGCGCTGGTGTCGACGGCCTGCGCGGAGGCGGGCAGCTGAAGCGCGTTGCACCCACCGTCGGGGTTTCCCGCCGCGGGCAGCTGCTCTCCCTCGGGGCCGGCGACCGACGCGGAGCAGTTCGTCGCGCCGCCCGGGCCCGTGCAGCTCCAGGCCCACGGGCCATCGCCCGAGACCGTCGAGGCCACGCCGAGCACGCAGAGGTCGGTGGTAGGTGCGGCGCTCACCAGCACCCCTGACGCCGCGCCACACTGCCCCGGCAGGTGGGAGCTGTCGACGTGGGGGTCTTCGACCTTCCCGCACGCAGAGATGAGGACCAGCAACGGCAGAGCGAGGCGCATGCGCTGATCATCGGCGCAGCGCGCTTTCTTTGAAAGACTCGCCGCGAAAACGGTGCCTAAGCTGACGCCCGCTTTCCCATGACGGTCTCCAGCGAACCCGAAGCGGTCATTGTGAATCCGCTCAAGGCGAGTGGGCTGGTCGACGCCGCCAGCCTCGAGCTCGCGAGAGCGTATGTCGTCGAAAACGGCGGCACGCTCTCCGACGCGTTGCTGCGGTTGAACCTCCTGAAGGAGGGCGACTTCCTGCGGATCTTCGCGGAGCTGTACTCGACGCGCTTCGTGAAGGCCGAGAAGCTCAAGAGCATCCGCCTCGACGAGGAGCTGCTGGAGCGCGTCGGGGTGCGCAGCGCCGAGCGCCTGCGCATGTGCCCCGTGCATTGGGACTCGGCGAAGCACGAGCTGAGCGTGGTGGCCTCGGTGCCGCTGTCGGCGACGCTGGAGCCCGAGCTGCGGCAGATCGTCGGCGCGCGCACGGTGACGGTGTTCGTGGCCACCAACGGCGGCGTGGCCGCGCTGATCCGCCGGGCGTTCTACCGGCGCGACGACGCCTTCGCGGAGGTCACGCCCAACGGGGCAGGGCCGCCGCTCAGCAACGGCGACACCACCGGTCAGCACGACGCGCTCGAGGCCCCGGAAGACACCAGCATCCGCGTGGCCTCCGACATCGAAGGGGTCACCGAGGAGCCCGCGCCCGAGCGCGAAGGCAAGACGGTGATGGTGAAGCTCGACGAGGTCGAGGGGCTGACCATCGCCACGCTGCGCCGCGAGAACGCGCGCTTCCGCATCGCCCAGGAGTTCCACCGGCGCGTGTCGCTCGAGCGCAGCGTGGAGACGATGGTCGACCGCATCCTCTCGGTGATCTTCGAGCTGCTGAACGCCGACGGCGCGGCGGTGTGGCTGACCTCCGGCCGCTACGCGTCGAAGGCGCGCCACGGTGATCGCGTGGTGGAGGTGCCGCGCACCGTCATCGATCAAGCGCTGATCAGCGACAACGGCCTCATCACCCACAACGCGCTGATGGACGACCGCTTCGATCGCAGCAAGTCGGTGATGATCCGCGGGGTGAAGAGCGTGATGGCGGTGCCGCTGCGCACCACGCGCGCGGGCACCATCGGCATCCTCTACGTCGAATCGGTGTCGATGAGCGCGGCCTTCACCGACGACGATCTCCCGCTGCTCGACGGCATCGCGTCGCAGGCCAGCATCCTCCTCGACAACGCGGCGCTGGTGGCGCAGGTGCAGCGCGAGGTCGAGACGCGCGCCAGCCTCTCGCGCTTCCTCTCCCAGGCCGCGGTCGAAGAGGTGCTCTCGGGCCGCCTGAAGGTGAACATGTCGGGCCAGGCCGCGGAGGTGACGGTGTTGTTCGCCGACATCCGCGGGTTCACCACCATGAGCAGCCACATGCCGCCCGAGGAGGTCGTGCGCTTCTTGAACGCCTTCTTCGGTGAGGCGGTCGACGCGGTGGAGCGCCACGGCGGCGTGGTCGACAAGTTCATCGGCGACTGCGTGATGGCGGTGTGGGGCTCGCTGAACTCGCGTGAAGACGACGCGCGCAAGGCCATCGCCGCGGCGCTCGAGATGGTGGAGCGGGCGCACAAGATCCGCGTCAACGGCGAGCTGCTGGAGGTCGGCGTCGGCATCAACACCGGCCCCGCGGTCGTCGGCGCGATCGGCGCCTCTCGCCGGCAGGACTACACGGCCATCGGCTCCACGGTGAACCTCTCCGCGCGCCTGTGCGGCATCGCCGAGGCAGGGCAGGTGCTGGTCACCAGCGACACGCTGATGCGCGCGGGGCCCGGCGTGATCCACGAGGCGAGCGAGGCGGTGATGCTCAAGGGCATCGACGTGCCGATCGTGCCGTACCTCGTGCGCGCCTTGACCCAGCCACTCCAGCTCGGGCAGGTAGCCGGGCGGAAGTAGGTGAATTGACGCGGCGCCTCTTTCGTTGTTTGGGCGCTTCCCCTTTCGCAAGGAGACCTTCGTGATCGCTGTCATCGCCGCTCTTGCCCTCTCTGCCGCTCCCCCGAGCCCGACCGCGCTCGTGAAGAGCATCGACGCCGACGTGCAGAAGGTGAGCAAGGAGAAGGACGCCGGGGCCTCGGCGAAGAAGCTCTCCGCGCGGGTCGATGAGGTCATCGACTTCAGCGAGCTCAGCAAGCGGGCGATGGGCGCGAAGTGGGACAAGCTCACCCGCAAGCAGCAAGACGCGCTCGGCGGCACGATGCGCGAGCTCCTGCGCGCCAGCTACGCGAACCGCGCGCTGAAGGACAGCGAGGGCGAGCAGCAGCCCCCGACGGTCGAGTACGGCGAGGAGTCGATCACCGGCAACGAGGCGGTGGTGAACACCTCCATCAAGCTCAAGGGCGACACCTTCGCCATCGTCTACAAGATGTTCCGCGCCGACCCGAAGGCCGGCTGGCGCATCTACGACGTGGTCACCGACCAGGTCTCGCTCGTCACCACCTACCAGGACGAGTTCAACAAGCAGCTCGCCTCCAAGGGCTTCGACGGCCTGCTCGAGAAGCTCAACACGCGCCGCGACTCGCTCGAGAAGCAGAACACCGAGCTGACCAACAAGAAGCGCGCCGACGCCTCCGACAAGAAGGACTGACGATGCTCGACGCGCTGGTGGCGCAGCTCCAGCCCGGAGATCGCGTGGTGTTCGACGCCGACGGCACCCTCTGGCGCGGTGACGTCGGCGAGGACTTCTTGCGGTGGGCGTTGCACCGCCGCCTCTTCGAAGGCCGCTACGAGACCTACGAGCACCTGATGGCCTCCGCGCCCGCGCGCGCGCTGGCGTGGGCGGTCGAGGTGATGGCCGGGCTGCGTGAAGACGAGCTGCTGGCGCACGCGCGGGCCTTCTTCACCGAGCGCTTCACGGGCCGCGTCTTCCCGTGGGTGAGGCCCTTCCTCGCGAAGCTGCACCAGCAGGAGGTGTGGATCTGCTCCGCGTCTCCCCGCTGGGTGGTGCTGCCGGGCGCCGAACACCTCGGCATCGACCCGGCCCGCGTGATCGGCGTCACCTGCGAGGTCCGCGAGGGGCGGCTCTCGGGCGAGGTGCACCACCCGGTGCCCGCGGGGCCGGGGAAGGTGATCTGGCTGCAGAAGAAGGGCGTCGCGCCCGCGCTCGCGGCCGGCAACGGCGACACCGACGTCGACATGCTGCAGTTCTCGCGCGCGCAGCTGGTGATCGCGCCGCCCGACTCGTCGAACCAGCTGGTGCGGCACGCGCGCGCGCAGGGCTGGCCGGTGCTCGTCGCGTGACGCGTTGATTCTTACCCCGCGAGAGCGCGTGCACTCAGGGTTGACCTGTGCCAGCGTGACGGCGTAACGCATCAACCCTCATGCGTGCGTTTCTGCTGCTGGCGCTCCTGTCGCTCCCGGCCTTCGCGCAGAAGGTCATCATTCTGGAGCTGGATGGCGACTCCAAAGACAAGCTGCGCGCGCAGATTGAAGAAGCCGTGCGCGCGAGCGGGGCGAACGAGCTCATCTCGCTGAAGGACTACAAGGCCGCCGCCGCGAAGAAGAAGATGACCGGCGCCGCGGCCATGACGCCCGTCGGCGTCGCGCGCGCCGCGAAGGTGATCGCCATCGACGCCGCGGTCGGCGGTGAGGTGTCGGGCGGCAAGTACAACGTCGTCATCTACGATCGCACCGGCGGCGAGCTGTGGACCAAGTCGCTCAAGGTCACCAAGGGGCTCCTCTCAGACGACTTCGCGGGCAAGCTCGCGCGCGCCATCACCGCCGCCGCGCAGCAGGGCGCCGCGAAACCGCAGGAAGACGCGGGCGGCGGCGAGCAGACGCCGGAGATGTCGACCGGGCTCGACCTCACGCAGACCGACTCGGCGGGCAACGTGGGCGTGGTCACTGACGTCAGCAACAACCCGAAGCCCGAGCCTGAGCGCGACGTCGACCTCGACGACCCCTACAAGAAGAAGGCGTCGGAGATCGTCCCGGTGCCGATCTTCCGCGTGTGGGTCGCGGGCGCGACGACGTGGCGCTCGCAGTGCCTGCGCCCGGGCGTCACCTCGTGCAAGCAGTACGACACCGCGGCGACCAAGCCGGCGGGCGTCACCATCGACTTCGCGGCGACGGTGCCGTACTTCGGCCTGTCACTGAACGCGGAGCTCTTCCCGCTCGCGCGGGTCAACGCCGGGTCGACCAAGGGCGTCAACGCGCTGGCCCAGGGCCTCGGGCTGCTGGTGAACTTCCAGTACGGCCAGTCGCTCACCCGGGTCGTCGATCAGAACGCGCAGGGGAGCGGGGCGGAGCAGACCGTGAAGAGCAACGACCTCGGCTTCATGGGCCAGGTCGCGTACCGCTACCACTTCGAGATGGGCGTCGCGATGGGCGCGCAGGAGGCTGGCCCGTATTACCGGAAACAGGCTTCACCGGTGGGCTGGGTGGGGCTGCGCGGCGGTATCGCCACCCGCAACTTCGTCATCGACCCCAACGCGAACCTCTCGCTGCCCTCGAGTCAGCGCGCCATCCACGGCGTCGTCGGCCTCGACGTGGCGCTCGCCATCCTCCCGCAGCTGCGCTTCGAGTTCGGCGGCAGCATCTTCATGAACCCCAAGCCGTCGGCGGAGCAGATCATCGGCTACGGCAACCTCAAAGACCCCACCGGCGGCGCGACGGCCTTCGGCTTCGGCATCGAGGCCGGCGTGGCAGGGCAGATCTGGGGCCCCATCGGCTACACGGTGCGCTGGCGCATGACGGGCTACAAAGACACCTATTACGGCCAGGGCCAGAAGTGGATCGTGTGCAACGACACGCAGTGCGGCGGCGTGGGTGAAGAGACGTACCACTCGCTGATCTTCGGGCTCACCGCGAGTTACTGAAGCCACTCGACGCCGGTTGACACCCCCCACTGCTGCTCTTAAAGGGTGCGCCGCTTTTCTCCCCGGCCGTTTTCCCCAAAGAAGGCATGCACATGCGTTTGAGCATCATGAGCGCCGTCACCCTGGGCGCCCTCCTTTTCACGGCGTGCCCCTCGCCCATCAACACCAACGACTCCGGCGAGACGGAGTTCGACGCGGGCAACCCGCCTGATCGCGATGCGTGCTCGGGAGGCTGTTCGGCCAACCAGGTCTGCGACACCGCCACGCGCACCTGCCGCGATGGCTGCGGCGGCTGTGACGCCGGCACCTGCGTGAAGGTGTCTGACGGCGTCTTCCAGTGCGTGGCGAACTCGGTCACCTGCAACGGCGCCCAGTGCGACCCCGGCCAGGTGGCGTGCCTCGGCGGGAGCTGCGCGTGCCTCTCGAGCCTCGTGGGCGGCAGCGACACCTGCGCGGTGGCCGACAAGTGGTGCGTCAACCAGTCGTGCGCCGCCCCGTCGCTCTTCCAGCAGTGCAACCCGGAGAACGACAACGCGCGCTGCGGCACCGGTCAGGGCTGCGCCGACCTCTTCCGCAACACGGCGATCTGCATGCGGGACTGCGCGAACCAGAACGCGTGCGACCGCGGCGACGTCTGCAACGGCGACATCGCGTCGGGCGGCATCGGCTGCGCGCCCATCGGCCTCTTCGGCGACGGCTACTGCGCGCAGAACATCCGCGACCTCGACCCCGACGGCGGGTGGGACGGCGGCTTCAAGAAGGGCGACGGCGGCGCCTACCTGATGACGACCGTGTCTCCCTCGGACACGTGCCTGGTGCGCGCGCTCCAGGGCCAGTCGTTCGTGGTCACCGACCCGGTGGGCCTCGGCACCGGCACCTGCCAGCACGCGGTCTTCCGCACGTGGACCTACGGGAACATCCTCATCGCGACCTGCCGGCCTCCGGGCACGGCGAACGAGGGCGAGGCCTGCAAGACCGACTTCGGGCAGGGCACCGTTGCGACCCAGTGCAACACCGGCCTGGTGTGCGTGCCCACGCGCGGCGGCGACGAGGGTGTGTGCCAGCGCGCCTGCAACGCGCAGCCCCCCGGGTACGGCCAGAGCCAGAAGCCGGCGTGCCAGGCCGACGAGGCGTGCGTGAACTACATGCGCCTCTCCGACCCTGACGGCACCGCGGTGCTGGGCGCGTGCATGAAGTCGTGCGACGTCTTCAGCGCCGACGCGGGCTCCTGCGCGAACGTCGGCACCACCACCGCGAGCTGCGTGCCCACCCTGGCCACCGGCGAGCTGGTCGTCAGCCTCGACGGCAAGGGCATCTGCATGCCGCAGCGCGCGTCGGTCGCGGCCCCGGGCGCTACGTGCAGCGACACCGACCCGTTCCACGGCGCGGCGTGCGGCTCTGCGCAGCTGTGCAGCAACGGCGGCGACATCAACGCCAGCGCGACCTGCACCCAGGTGTGCGACACCAGCTGCGATCTCGCCGACGGTGGCGTCGCGGCCAGCTGCGCGACGCGCCCCAACGCGCTCTGCACCGGCGGCAAGACCTGCCACCGCGTCAACAGCACCACCGGCGCCCGCGTCGGCTTCTGCCTCTGAGCAGCCGGGCAGGTTGAACGCACCAGGGCCGTCGCGGAGCGCTTCCGCGGCGGCCTTCGTCGTTTCACACCCTCAGACCTGGATCAGGCCCTTGCGGAGGCCCTCGGTGACGGCCTCCACGCGGTTGGTGACCTCGAGCTTGCGGTAGATGTGCTCGAGGTGCGTGCGGATGGTGGCCTTCGAGAGGCTCAGCAGCTGCGCCGCCTCGTTGTTGGAGATGCCCTTGGCGATCAGCTGGAGGATCTCCGTCTCGCGGGCCGACAGCTTCTTGCCCTCCGGCTCTTCGGTCAGCGCGGGGGCGCCGGGCGTCGTCGTCTCTCCCACGCGGAAGTGCTTGAGCAGCCGTCGCGCGAGGCTGGGCTGAATCACCGTGCCGCCGGCCTTCACCTCCTTGATCGCCTCGATCATCTTATCGGCGGTGGTGCCCTTGAGGAGGTAGCCCGACGCGCCCGCCTGCACGGCCTCCAGCACTTTGTCCTCCTCGTCGAAGATCGTGAAGATGAGGATCTCGATCTCCGGGAGCTCGGCCTTCACGGCGCGGGTCACGTCGATGCCGCTCATGCGCGGCAGGCCGAGGTCGAGGAGCAGCACGTCGGGCTTCAGCCGCCGCACCTCCTCGAGGGCCGTCTCGCCAGAGAGCGCGGTGCCGACGATGGCGAGCTCCGGGTTGCTCTCCAGCAGCTTGAGCTGGTTCTTGAGGATCTTGGTCTGGTCTTCGACGACGAAGACGCGGATGGGCGCTGCGGCCTGCTGCGGAGTCGGATCGGTCATGGGTCAATTCACGGGGGCGGAGAAGGTGATGTGCGCGCCCTCGCCGGGGCGGGCGTCGATGGTGACGTCTCCGCCCAGCTTCATGGCGCGCTCGCGGAGGTTGATGAGGCCGTAGTGCCCGGGGCGCGGCGTCGCCGGGTCGAAGCCCTTGCCGTCGTCCTTCACGGCGAGGTGCACCGCGTGCGCGCCGAAGTGCAGCTTCACCTCGATGTGCTTCGGCTGCGCGTGCTTCGCCGAATTGGAGAGCAGCTCCTGCAGCACCCGGAAGAGCGCGAGCGCGGTCTCGGGTTGGAGGCGGCCCAGCAGCGTGCCCGACTTGCTGAACTGTACCGGCAGCTGCGTGCGGTCGCCGAAGGTCTTCACGTAGTCCTCCACGCCGTGCGCGAGGTCGAAGTCCTCCCGCATCATCTGCAGGCTGCGCCGGAGCTCCTCGATCGCCTCCTCGGCCGATTGCTTGAGCTCCAGCACCTCGTTCTTCACCGCGGGGTCCTTCGCCAGCTGCGTCACATATTCAGACTGGATGATCAGCGACGAGAGGGTGGCGCCCAGCCCGTCGTGGATCTCGCGGGCCAGCCGGTTGCGCTCCTCGACCACCGCGAGCTCCTTGAGATCTCCCTGCAGCTCGACGACCTCCCGGTGCGAGGTCACCTCGCGCTCGTTGAGGTACACCAGCACGTAGATGACGATGAAGTTCAAGCCGAGGTACCAGAGCAGCGTCAGCACCTCGATGGCGGTCGGGCTGCGGTCGAGCAGCTGATCGAGCCGCGCGGTGATCGGCAGCGCCAGCAACGGCGGGAGGATCGCCAGCGGCCGCGGGAAGAGCAGCGCGAAGAGCATCGTGAACAGCAGCTGCGTCGCGAGCAGCGGGTTCGCCAACCCACCCGCGGCGTGCGGCTTGGCCACCACCACCACCATCATCAGCAGGTCGAGACAGAGCGTGACGTAGGTGACGATCTTCCCCGCGCGCTCGTTGGGCAGCACCAGGTAGTTCGCCACGCTGTACATCAACATGAAGAAGTAGCCGCCGAAGGCCAGCGTCGAGAAGTCGAAGTACACGCGCCACACCGGCACCGCGAGCACCAGCAGGCCGAGGCTCAAGAACATCAGCCGCGCGTAGAAGAGGCCTTTGGCGCGCGCGCGGAAGCGCTCCGAGGTCCACGACTGGGAGGCCTCCTGGGGGGAGACCTGCTGGGTCAGGCCTCGCTGTTCCAGCACCGCGCGCACACGCGCCCGGCGATCATCGTTGGGCTCCAAGATGCGCCAAGTGTAGCCGCGGCGCTCGACAGCGGGCCTCACGATTCGTCGGGGCTCACGCGTGGTGACCGGTGGCCGCCACTTCCGGGTATGAGGGGCGGGTGCCGCGCGTGTTGATCATCGGAGTGGGTGGCCTCGGGTGCCCCGCGGCGCTGGCGCTCGCGCGCGCAGGCGTCACGCGCATGACGCTGATCGACGCCGACACGGTCGAGCTGAGTAACCTCCACCGGCAGCCGCTGCATCACGACGCCGATCTCGGGCGGCCCAAGGTCGATTCGGCAGCGGCGAAGTTGCGCGCGCAGTTTCCGTCGCTCGAGCTCACGACGCTGCAAGAGCGCGTCACCGCGACCAACGCCGAGGCGCTGTTCTCTGCGCACGACGTGGTGCTCGACTGCACCGACGGCGTGCACACCAAGTTCCTGCTGTCAGACGCGGCGGTGCTGACGGCGACGCCGCTCATCTACGCCGGCGTGCTGCGCTTCGAGGGCCTCGCGATGCGCATCCAACCCGACGGGCCCTGCCTGCGATGTCTGTTCGAGACGCCGCCCGACGATGCGCCGACCTGCGCGCAGGCGGGCGTGCTGGGGTCGATGGCGGGCCTGATGGGCGGGGTGCAGGCGCAGCTCGCGCTCACCGTGAATGTCACCCCGGGCGTCGCGCTGCTGCAGGTGGTCGACGGGCACGCGTTCACGTTCCGCGCGGTGAAGGTGAAGAAGCGCGCCGACTGCGCGGCGTGCGGACACGGCGCGAAGCCGGTATTGGGAGACGCATGGTCCTCGACATCACCCGAGACGTGTGCCCGATGACGTACGTGCGGGTGAAGCTCGCGCTCGAGCAGCTCGATGACGGTGGCGAGCTCGAGGTGCTGCTGCGCGGTGAAGAGCCGCTGCGCAACGTGCCGCGGAGCGCGCGAGAAGAAGGGCACGAGGTGCTCGAGCTGACGGCGTTGGGTGACGGCACCTCGAAGCTGAGGCTCCGCGCGCGATGGTGACCATCGAACTCCCGGCGGCGCTGCGGGCCCTGGCCGGTCAACAGGCGAAGGTGCGCGTCGAGGCCGCGTCGGTGGATGCCGCGCTGCAGGCGTTGTGCGTCGCCCACCCGGCGCTGCGCGAGAAGCTGTTCCTCGACGGTGGCGCCCTCAAGCGCACCGTCGGGGTGTTCGTCGGCGACGAAGACGTGCGCGACGAGCCGCGGCGTGCGTTGAGCGCGAGCGACACCGTGGTGCTGGTCGCCGCGATGGCCGGGGGCTGACGTGCGCGAAGAAGAGCTCCAGCGCTATGGCCGGCAGATCCTCCTCCGCGAGCTGGGCGGGCGGGGGCAACGCAGGTTGATGGAGGCGAGGGTCGAGGCCCGCGGTGACAGCCCGGCGATGGAGAGCGCGGTGACGTACCTCCGCGCCGGTGGGACCCAGGTGGGCGAGGGCGGCTCCGTGCTGCTGACGACCCAGCCGAGCTCGGCGCTGGGCGCGGTGGTGGTGGTCAGTGGAGGCGTCGCCTGGAAGAGCGCCGCCGGCTGCACCGCGTGCTGGGAGAAGCTGCTTGCCGCGCTGCCCTCCAGCGCGGGCCCTTCGGTGCTGGTTGGCTCGCTCGCCGCGCTCGCCGTGCAGCGCCTGATCCTCGGGTGGGCCGAGCCGTTGGGGCTCCTGGAGTGGGACGGTGAACGCCTCGTTTCGCGGCCAGCGGAGCGGTGCGCCGTACATTCTTCGACCTGAGCCGTTGGCAAAGTCGGAGATTTCCACTATAAAGCGCCGTCTTTTTACAACCGCAGCGGAGGGAGCACACGAAATGGCGCAAGAAACGGGCTTTACGGTGTGGCTGACGGGCATGCTCGGCGCAGGGAAAACCACGCTGGCGGGCTACATCGAAGCGCGGCTCCGCCAGGTTGGCCGCAAGGTCGAGATTCTCGACGAAGACGACCTGCAGGACGAGCTGTGGAAGGAAATCGAAGGCGCCACCAAAGAGGAGCGCGTGGCGATCGCGCGGCGCCTCGGCTTCGTGGCCGATGTGCTGACCCGCAACGGCGTCGCGACGCTGGTGGCGTGCGCCAGCCCCGACAAGGCCGGCCGCGACGAGAACCGCCGGCGCATTCAGCGGTACATCGAGGTGTACGTCGACTGCCCCACCGACGAGCTCATCAAGCGTGACACGACGGGCAAGTACAAGAAGGCGCTGGCCGGCGAGATCCCCAACTTCGTGGGCATCACGGAGCCGTACCAGCCGCCCGGGTCGCCCGAGGTGACGGTGCACACCAACACCGAGTCGATCGAAGAAGGCGGCAACCGCATCTTCCAGTCGCTCCTCGATCTCTCGTACGTGTCGCCTGAGGAGCTCAAGGTCATCACGGGCACGAAGTGGAAGGCGCAGCCCGTGAAGAAGGGCAAGCCCGGCAAGCCGGCGAAGCCCGCCAAGGCCGGGAAGGCGCCGAAGGCTTCGAAGCCCGCCAAGAAGAAGGGCAAGAAGTAGGCGCGTTCGGGCGCCGCGCGCGTTAAGAGCCGCTGCGATGTTGTCGCCTGAACAGATCGATTCGTTGTGCGCCGGCTCCGCGTCGCGCGTGCAGCAGCTGCGTGACTCCCTGCGCGCCTGCGGCTCGGCGCTGGTCGCCTTCTCCGGCGGCGTCGACTCCGCCTTCGTGCTGAAGATCGCGCTCGACGAGCTGGGCGAGCGCGCCGTCGCCTTGACCGCGTTGTCGGCGTCGGTCGCGCCCGATGAGGCCGAGGAGGCCAAGGCGCTCGCCGCGCAGTTGGGCGCGCGGCACGTGGTGGTCGCGTCCAACGAACTCGCTGACCCGCGCTACGCCGCGAACCCCGCGAACCGCTGCTACTTCTGCAAGACGGAGCTGTACACCATCTCCGAGAAGGTGCGCGCGGAGCAGGACCTCGCCGTGGTGCTCGACGGCTTCAACGCCGACGACAAGAAAGATCACCGGCCCGGGCACCAGGCCGCGCGCGAGCACGCCGTGCGCTCCCCGCTCGCCGAGGCCGGGCTCACCAAGAACGAGATCCGTGCGTGGAGTCACCGGCTCGGGCTCCCGACGTGGGACAAGCCGCAGCTCGCGTGCCTCGCCTCGCGCCTGCCGTACGGCACGCAGGTCACCGTGCAGCGTCTCCAGCAGGTGGGCGCCGCCGAGAAGGCCGTCCGCGCGCTCGGCTTCGTGATCTTCCGCGTGCGGTACCACGGCGACCTCGCGCGCCTCGAGGTGGGCGCCGACGAGCTGCCGCGCATGATGGACGCCACGGTGCGCGCGCAGGTGAACGCGGCGGTGAAGGCCGCGGGCTTCACCTACGTGTCGATCGACCTCGAGCCGTTCCGTTCCGGGCGCCTCAATGACGCGCTGCGTGGCCGCAACGTGTCGCTGCCCGTCATCTGACGCGCTGCGCCGGTCAGTCACGCGTCAGAAACGCTCGAACACTGCTAGGGTTTGCCGAGTTTTCAGCACCGTTGCAGCAGGCCGATTTCCCCGGAGCCCAAACCCCTCATGCATTCATCACGCACCTACGCGCGACTCTTCTCGCTGCCGTTCGTTGCCGCGCTCGCTGTCAGTTGTAGTGGAGGCGTTGGCTTGAGCTGTCTCGAGCCATACCCCGCGGGCACGCACTACATGGGGCCGAAGACCGACAACGCGATCAACATCCGCTTGTCGCAGGCCGGCGTGAACTACATCAACACGCAGTGGCAGACGCTCATCGGCGCGTTCGCACCGGGCGGCCAGATCCAGGTGCCGATCGGCTGCACGTTCATGAACGACGTGGTGAGCACCGACGTCTGGGTGTGCACCGCGACGGTCGATGCGTGGCTCGCCGACCAGAACGCCAATCGCAACTGCGAGGCGGGCGAGCAGTCGCTGGTGAACATCCAGATCACGGGGCTTCAACTGGTGCCGATCGGTCCAGACACCCTCAAGGTCTCGGTCTCGCTGCAGATTGACACCGGGGTCATCAACCTCAGCGCCAAGGCCGCGTGTGGCATCTTCTCGTGCAGCCTCACGTGCGGCGCGCGGTTCAACAACGCGCCGGCGGGCAACACCATCGGCGTGCAGATGGACTTCAGCATCGACACCCGCTTCGACAAGCTGCTGGCGTTCCAGCTGAACTCCATCAGCGGCACGCAGGTGTGTGGCGCGAGCGGTGCGCCGCCGTCGCCCAATTGCCTCGATCCGAACAGCCTCGCCATCAGCACCGTCAGCGGCGCGTGCGACTTCGGCTGCAGCATCCTGGGGAACAACTCCATCAAGCAGTTCATCCTCCAGCAGTTGTCGACTCCGCTGCAGAACATCATCGGCAACATGCTGACCAACATCGACTGCCAGAGCTGCGACACCGACGCCGACTGCCCGATGACCACCGACGGCACCAATCAGCAGGCGAGCTGCATCAGCGGCGGCTCCGGCGGGCTGGGCGGGAGCGGGAAGATCTGCTCTCTCAATGGCGCCTGCGCTCCGATGATGCTTGGCACCGAGGGCACCATGAACCTCTACAGCGTGCTCGGCAGCTTCGGCGCGCCGCCCACCGCGGCCATCGAGCTCTTCGCGGCGGCGGGCGCCACGGCGGAGACGCAGACCGACGGCGGCATCAGCATCGGCACCCGCGTCGGCGTGAAGCCGTCGGTCGTCTCGGGCTGCGTGCCCATCGTGGCGGAGCCCGTCGCGGCGATGGTGCCGTTCCCCGACTTCGACGGTGAGGCCTCGCCGCTCGACGCGGGCGATCCCGGCTACCAGTTCGCGCTCGGCATCTCGTCGAGCTTCATCAACGAGGCGATGTGGGGTGTGCACCAGTCGGGCGCCCTCTGCCTCGCGATCGGCACCGAGACGGTCGACCTCATCTCGACGGATCTCTTCTCCACCTTCCTGCCGTCGCTCGGGAAGGTCGCCACGCGCGACGGCAAGGGCGCGCCGATGGTGATGGTGCTCCGCCCCGCGACGCCGCCCGAGGTGCACGTGGGTGAAGGCACCTACGACCCCGCGACGCACCGGCCGATCAAGCCGCTGATGACGCTGGTGATGAAAGACCTGAGCATCGACTTCTACGCGATGGTCGATGACCGCAACGTCCGCCTCTTCACGCTGACCGCCGACGTCTCCATTCCCCTCTCGCTCATCTTCGAGGGGTGTGACTCGGTGACCCCGGCGCTGGGTGATCTCAACTCGCTCATCACCAACATCCGCACGTCGAACAGCGAGATCCTCGCTGAAGACCCGCAGGTGCTGGCAGACCTCGTGCCGACGTTGATCGGCGTCGCGGAGCCCGCGCTGGGCAGCGCCCTGGGCGCCATCGCGCTCCCGAGCCTGGGCACCTTCAAGCTGCGCGTGCGTGAGGCGAAGGGCATCGGGCGGGTCGCGCCCGGCAGCGACGACTTCAACCACCTCGCGCTCTACGCCGACCTGATGGACATCAATGCCGCCTGCGCGGTCAGCGCCCCGAAGATGAAGGCGTCGCTGAAGCGCTCGGTGATGCCGCAGGCCAGCGAGATGGTCGCGACCGGGCGTCGCGCGCTGCCCTGGCCCAAGGCGATCCTCGACGTGAGCGCGACCGGCAAGCCCGGCAGCGCCCAGTTCTCGTGGAAGGTCGACCACGGCATGTGGACCGACTTCGTCGCGGCCAGCGGCGGTGAGCTGACGGTGACGCACCCGGTGCTGGCGCTCCAGGGCACGCACACCATCTCGGTGCGCAGCCGCGTGGCTGAAGACCCGCACGGCGTCTCGGCGCCGGAGACGGTGTCGTTCGTGGTCGACTACGCGCCGCCGGAGGTGACGTTGAGTGCCGACGAGGCAGCCGACCGCGTCGTCGTCAGCGCGCGTGACGTCGTCTCGAAGCAGCTCGAGTACGCGTACCAGCTGGGCACGGGGCAGCGCTCGGAGTTTGGCCCTGCGCAGGAGATCTCGCTCTCGGCCGTCGAGCAGCTCGGCGGCGTGACGGTGTTCGCGCGCGACGCGCTCGGCAACGTCGGGCAGGCCACGTGGACCGCCCCGGTCGTCGCCACGCGGCCCAGCTTGAACGATGGCACCGCGACGTCGGAGGGCGCGCTCCGCGGCGGCGGCTGTTCGACCGGCGGTGCGTGGAGCGCCGTGGCGTTGGCGCTCGCCGCGCTGCTGCGCCGTCGCGCGAAGTGACCTGCTCGCGCACGCCTCCTCCGCGCGTGGCGCGGGGGAGGGCCCTGGTGTGCTTCGCCGTATTGCTCTCGAGCGTCGGCTGGGCGCAGTCGCACCGGGGCTCGCTCGGGCTGACGGTGGCGGCCGGCGGTGAATACAGCACGCTGATCGGCGCCACCTCGAAGCAGCGCAGCGAGACGGGCCTCCGGGTGCCGCTGGAGCTGGGCGGGTCGCTGGGCATCACCGACAAGAGCGAGCTGCGCGTGAGCGGCCGCTTCGAGCCCGGGGTCTACAAGGTCGCGCTGGTGGGCCTCTCGTTCTACGCGGGCCTGCGCCAGAGCTTCGGCCGCGAGAAGTGGAAGACTTTCTTCGATCTCGACGCGGCGGTGCACGCGCTGCCGGCGGTGACGCTCGGCGTGCGCTTCGCGATCGGCGTGCAATACGACTTCGCCGACATCGCCGGCGTGTACGCGAGCGCGGGCGCGCAGATCGGCGGCCTGCTGCACCTGCGCTTCTCCGGCGAGGTGATGGTGGGGCTCCAGTTTCGCTCGTATCTCTTCGAGAAAATTTGACGGCCTTCAGGTCTGTGGGACCATGTAGGCACATGAACGACAACAACCGTCTGACCTCCGTGGTGTTTCGCCTGAACCGTGATCGTCTCGAGCAGCTGAAGGACCTGTCTCGCGAGACGCGCATTCGCCAGAGCGAGTACCTCCGTGAAGCCATCTCGGATCTGCTGGAGAAGTACGAAGAGAAGTTGAACGACTGACGACTGCGGTAGCCGCCCGCGTCACCGCCGTGCTACGGAACCTGACGCATGGCAGATCAGGGCTGGCTCTTCCGCGATGGTGATCTGATCCTGGGGCCGGTTTCGGCGCAGGCGATCATCGACAAGCTCTATGCCGGCGAGCTGTCGGCGGCGAGCGAGGTGCAGGCGCTCGGGAGCGGTCGCTTCCAGAAGTTGATCGACGTGCCCGACTTCAAGGTGCACGTCGCGAAGGCCGAGGCCAAGAAGCGGGTCGACGCGCAGGCGCAAGCCCACCACGCCGACGTGAAGGCCTCGCGCAACAAGGCGATCACCATCGGCGCGGTGGTCATCGTGGTGTTGGGCGTCGTGGTCGCCATCGTCGGCAGCACGCTCGCCAAGCACTCGTTCGACGGCAAGTCGGCCGAGGAGCTGGCGTGGGGCGACATCACCATCGACGCGCCGACCATCTCCAAGGCCCGCCGCGGGAGCGACGAGGAGTTCGTCGACTACAACGGCTCCGGCCGCAAGACGACGGGGTCGTCGACCACCACGGGCCGCGCCAACACCGGCGCGACGAAGACCAACTCCGGTGGCACGAAGATGGGCGCGGCCGACTCCGACGGCATGCAGATGGCGGAGGTCGACGAGGCCGGCATCAACGCGGTCGTCGCGCAGAACAAGGCGAAGCTGATCAGCTGCATCCGCGCGGTGGCCAAGCCGGGCGAGTTCATGAAGATCCCCATCGAGTTCGCGATCGCCGACGGCGGCAAGGTCTCGAAGGTGTGGGTCGACAACCCGTCGCTCAAGCAAGACGCCTCGTTCAACGAGTGCCTGCTCAAGGAGCTGCAGAAGTGGCCGTTCCAGGCCAAGCACTCCGGCAACTCGGTGAATCTCAGTTTCAACGTCGGAAAGAAGAGTTAAAGCGCGCCGCAGCATGGCGACCGCTGAAGAGATCATTTCGAGCAAAGCCGAGCACGTGCCCCCGGGCAGCTTCCGTCACACGGTGCTGCTGGCGGCCAGGCGCTTCAAGTCATCGTGGGTCGAGCTGGGCAAGCTGCTGACGCAGGTGCGGCACGAGGGGCTGTTCACCGAGTGGGGCTACGGGTCGTTCGAGGCGTACTGCCTGGGCGAGCTGCGCATCAAGAAGCAGACGGCTGACAAGCTGACGCGCAACTTCAGCTTCCTCGAGAAGCACGAGCCGCAGGTGATGAAGGCCCCGGAGCTCGCCGAAGCCGCGCCGGCCTTCGAGGTGGTGGAGGTGCTGGCGCAGGCCGAGGAGCGCGGGCAGCTCTCGGCCGGCGAGTACAAGTCGATCCGCGATGCGATCTGGAACCAGGAGAAGCCGACCAGCGAGCTGCGCCGCGATCTCGTCGAGAAGTTCCCTCCGCCGGAGAGCAGGCCGAGCAACGAGGCGGAGCTCAAGCGCCTGTGGAGCCTCGCCAAGCGGCTGGTGGCAGAGCTGGGCGCGAGCAAGCGCGTCCCCGACGCGGTTAAAGAGCGGGCACAGGCACTCGCAGATGATCTGGAAGAACTGGCGGCCGCGAAGGACGCCTAAGTGGGTTGCAACCACCGCCCTCACCGGCGCTAGAGTTTTGTTTTGAGGAGAGTCTCCACGTGAAGAAGGGCGAGCATCAGGTCAATTTGTCGTGCTCCTTCTGCGGCAAGTCGCAGCGGGAGGTGCGCAAGCTGATCGCCGGGCCCACCGTCTACATCTGCGATGAGTGCATCAAGCTGTGCAACGACATCATCGCTGAAGAGGTGGAGAAGGAAGAGGCGCGCCCCGCCGTCGCGCTCCCCACGCCGATGGAGATCAAGACCTTCCTCGATGAGTACGTCATCGGGCAGGACTTCGCGAAGCGCACGCTCTCGGTGGCGGTCTACAACCACTACAAGCGCATCTACCAACGCAAGCCGGCGCCGCGTCGGCCGGGCGTGAAGGCGTCGGGCCCTGAAGAGGTCGAGCTCTCGAAGTCGAACATCTTGCTCATCGGGCCGACCGGTTCGGGCAAGACGTTGCTGGCGCAGTCGCTCGCGCGCTTCTTGAACGTGCCGTTCACCATCGCCGACGCCACCAGCCTCACCGAGGCGGGCTACGTCGGTGAAGACGTCGAGAACATCATCCAGAACCTGCTGCACAACGCCGAGTACGACGTGGAGAAGGCGTCGCGCGGCATCGTGTACATCGACGAGATCGACAAGATCTCGCGCA
>CAMLFP010000061.1 GCA_946479335.1 uncultured Archangium sp. | reverse complement strand
CGTCGCCAAGGCCATCGCCGAGTGCGACCGCCGGTTGGCCGACGTGGAGCCGCTCATCAAGCCGCTCGCGGGCCTCGTCTTCGTGGAGGACCGCCCGAAGAAGTCGTACGCCGACGCGCTGGCCGCCACCGCGAAAGACAAGAAGCTCGCGGCCTACGAGAACTGCGCGGCCGACGCCGTCACCGCCGCCGTGCGCTACCCCGACCTGAAGGAGCGCACCTTCGAGTTGGGCCGCGAGTCGATGACCTTGAGCGAGCTGTCGAAGAAGTGCGCCGCCGAGGCCAAGAAGCTCCGCGGGAAGTAGCCTGCAACCATCGTCGGCATTTTTCCGGTATAAATGCCGACGATGTTTCCACGAAAGCTCCCGCCGCCTGAAGGTACGACGCTCCTGCTGGGGCCGCGTGCGACCGGCAAGTCGACATGGCTGGAGCAGGTGCTTCCCCACGCCCACCGGTGGGATCTCCTCGACACGCGACTCGCGCTGTCGCTGGCGAGCGACCCTTCGCGCTTCGCCCGCGAAGTCGAGGCGCTCCCACCGAAGTCGTGGGTCATCGTCGACGAGATCCAGAAGGTGCCTGCGCTCCTCGACGAGGTCCATCGGCTCGACGGGAAGCAGGGGCGGCGGTTCGTCCTCTCCGGCTCAAGCGCACGCAAGCTCAAGCGCGGCGGAGCCAACCTCCTCGCCGGGCGCGCACTCCGCGCTGAGATGTTCCCCCTGGTGTCTGCCGAGATGGGCCGCGCGCTGACGCTCGGCGAGGTTCCGTTCGGCGCACTTCCCCGCGTCGTCGACAACGCGCGCCCACGGCCTTACCTCGAGAGCTACGTCGACACGTACCTGCGCGAAGAAGTGCAGGCGGAGGCGCTGACGCGGAACATCGGAGGCTTCGCGCGCTTTCTCGAAGTCGCGGCGCGACAGAACGGCCAGGTCACGAACACCGCCGGAATTTCTCGCGACGCGCAGGTGGCACGACAGACGGTGCAGGGGTACTTCGACGTGCTCGTCGACACCCTGCTCGGCAACTGGCTCCCCGCGTGGAAATTGAAGCGGGCGACCAAGCTCGTGGCGCACCCCAAGTTCTTCTTCTTCGACGCTGGCGTCGCCCGGGCGCTCACGGGCCGCCTGGCCTACCCGCCCACGCCTGAAGAACTCGGGACACTCTTCGAGACGTGGCTGCTCCACGAACTCCGCGCATTCATCTCGTATTCGGGCCTCGGCTACCCCGTGCACTTCTTCCGCACGCACGACTCCGTCGAGGTCGACGTGTTGCTCGAAACCCGCGACGGCTTTCTCGCGCTGGAGTTCAAGACGGCCACCGAATGGAGATCCGCCTGGAGCAACGGCTTCCGGCGGGTGCGCGAGGAACTCAAGGGCGTGCGCTGCATCGGGGTCTTCGCGGGCGACAGGAAGCAGAAGGCCGCGGAGGCAGAGATCTGGCCGTACCCCGACTTCTTGAAGGCGCTCTGGAGCGGGCAGCTCCTTCGTTGAGTCACTGCCCGCCCGTCACGGCGCCAGGAAGCGCACCGGCACCTCGCGCACGGCGCCGGTGGTCTCGTCCTTCACCTCCAGCGTGAGGTGCACGCCGGTGGCCTGCGCCTTCGGCAGCGACACCGACACCGGCACGCGCGCGTCGGTGAGCGACGCGAGCTCCAGCGACGGGGTGCCCACCACCACCTGGGCGCCGTCGGGCGCGCGCACCGACAGTGAGAACTTCGACGCGTCGGGCTGCTTGTTGAAGAGGTGCACCTCGAAGGCGTTGGTCACGCGCTCGCCGTCGATGAAGTACGGCATCGCGCCGCGCGCACGCACCACGTTGGCCTCGAAGGGCGCGCGTTGCGCCAGCGCCACCAGCAGCACGCCGACCGACACCAGCGTCAGCAGCCCGTAGACCAGCACGCGCGGGCGCAGCGTCTTGCGCTCGGGCTTCGTCGGGGCGGCCACCGCCTGGCCCTCGCGGCGCGACAGCTCGCGCTGCGACGCAAAGCGGATGAGCCCCCGCGGCCGATGCACCTTGTCCATCACGTCGTCGCAGGCGTCGACGCAGGCGGTGCACGCGAGGCACTCCATCTGCAACCCGTTGCGGATATCGATGCCCGTCGGGCACACCACCACGCAGCGCTTGCAGTCGATGCAGTCGCCGGTGGTCTGGCCCACCTTGCCGCGCGGCTCGCCGCGCTGCTCGTCGTAGGCCACGGTGATGGAGTCGCGATCGTGCAGCACCGACTGGAGGCGCCCGTACGGGCACAGCACCACGCAGAACTGCTCGCGGAACCACCAGAAGTTGAACTGCAGCACCACCGTGAAGCCCAGCGTCAGGAGGAAGGCCTCCATGTGCGCGACCGGGCCTTCGCGCAGCATGAGCCACAGCTCCCTGGGCGAGACGAAGAGCGCGGTGGCGGTGTGCGCGATGGCGGCGCTCACCACCAGGTACACCACGAAGCGCGCCACGCGCCGCGCGACCTTCGAGAACGAGCTGCGCTGCGCGTCGAGCCGCACCCGCGCTTCTCGCGAGCCGTCGAACCAGCGCTCGATGGGCCGGTACACGCCCTCGAGGAACACCGTCTGCGGGCAGGCCCAGCCGCACCACACACGCCCGCGCCAGGCGGTGAAGGCCAGCAGGCCGAACACGAAGCTCAACGTCAGCAGGAGGATGAGCCAGAAGTCCTGCGCGTTGAAGGTCTGCCCGAAGAAGTAGAAGCGCCGGTGCTGGACATCCAACTGGATCATCGGGTGCCCGCGCACCGGGATGAAGGGCGCCGCGACGTAGAACGCGATGAGCGCGCCGAAGACCACCCGGCGCCACGTGTTGAAGCGCCCCTTCACATCAGCCGGGTGTACCCGCAACCGCGAGCCATCAGACTTCATCGACCCCAACGTGGCTTGCGGCGCGCTCATGGCGTTACTCCAGCGCCTCGCCCTGCGGGTCCTTGCCGGGGTGGTTGGTGTTCTTGAGGGTCACGATGTAGGCCGCGACCTTGCGCACCTTCTCGGGCCCCAGCACCGGGCCCCACGGCGGCATGCCCTTGTCGGGGAAGCCGTCGGTGACGGCCTTCACGATGTCGGTGGGCTTGTTCCCGTGGATCCAGAACTTGTCGGTGAGGTTGGGGCCCACGAGGCCCTGCGCCTCCGCCGCGTGACAGGCCGCGCAGGTCGACGCGAAGACCTGCTTGCCCTCCTCGACCTTCGCCGGGTCTTGCGTCAGCGCGATGATCGCCTCGTCGCTCGTGGGGTTGGCCGCGATGCGCGCCTTCTTCAGCGCCTCGACCTCCGCGCGGTAGTCGTCTTCGTGCGACGTCATCTGCCGGGTGGTGTGCAGCACGAACCAGTAGCCGAAGCCGAAGACGATGGAGCCGAAGAGCACCGCCAGCCACCAGTTCGGCAGGTGGTTGTCTTCTTCTTGAATGCCGTCGTACTCGTGAAGGGGTCCGTTGCTCATGACTTGCTCTCCGATTCGTCGTTGAGCGGCAGCGCAGCCACCGCGTCGAAATCAGCCTTGCGATGCAGCGCGAACACGCGAACCGTCACCGCCACGAAGAAGACCAGGAACAGCGCCAGCGCGAAGAGCGGCAGCGCGGTGAACTCCATGCCCGCGAAGAACTGTTTGTACATGTCAGTTCCCTCCGAGGGCGGCGGTCTTGGGCGCGTCGTCGAGCGGCTTGACGCCCGCGTCGCGGCCGAGGCGCTGGAGGTACGAGATGATGGCCACCATCTCGCTGTTCCATTCGACGTCGACGCCGCCCGCCTTGAGGTCGGCGACGATGGCCGCGGCCTGCGCCTGCTGCGAGGCCTCCGCGTTGTCGATGTCGGCGTTGGTGTACGGCACGCCCAGCTTCTGCATCAGCGCCAGCTTGCGGCTCGCCAGCTTCACGTCGATCTTGTTGTCCTTGAACCACGCGTACGACGGCATGTTGGAGCCCTCGCTGGTGTCGCGCGGATCCATCAGGTGCTTGTAGTGCCAGAGGCTCGGGTAGCGGCCGCCGATGCGGTGCAGGTCAGGCCCGGTGCGCTTGGACCCCCACTGGAACGGGTGGTCGTAGATGAACTCCTCGGCGCGCGACGCCTCGCCGTAGCGTTGGAACTCCGCCACCATCGGGCGGATCATCTGCGAGTGGCACACGTAGCAACCTTCGCGCGTGTAGAGGTCGCGGCCCTGCAACTCGAGCGCGGTGTACGGCTTCTGCGCCGCGCCCGTCGCCGGCACCGCCTGCTTCACCAGCACCGTCGGGAGGATCTCCGCCACGCCGCCCACCAGCACCGCGATCAACGTCAGCACGGTGAAGGCCAGCGGCCGGCGCTCGATGAGGCCGAACCACGACGCGCCACCCGCCGCGCGCATGCGCTTGTTCATCACGTACGCGACCTCGCCGACCACCAGCACGCCCACCGCGAGGCCGATGGCCGCCACCACGCTGTCGACGAAGAAGAAGGCGAGCATCAGCACCAGGCCCACCACGGTGAACCACAGCGGCCGCCCGGCGAGCACCGAGCCCACGCTCTCCGGAGCGACCTCGTCGGTGACGGTGACGTCAGCGCTGCCGTCGACCTTCTTCGCGCCCGCGATGGTCTTCGCGAGGTTCCAGATCATCAGCACGAAGCCGGTGAGGTACAGCGTGCCGCCCAGCGCGCGCACGATGTACATCGGGCGGATCGCTTTGAGCGTCTCCACGAAGGCCGGGTACATCAGCGTGCCGTCGGGGTTCTGGGCCCGCCACATGAGGCCCTGGTTCACGCCCGAGTACCACATCGCCAGCATGTAGAGGACGATGCCGACGGTCGCCATCCAGAAGTGGGCGTCAGCGGCGCTCTTGCTGTGCAGCGGCTTGTTCCAGAGGCGCGGCGTCAGCCAATAGAAGACGCCGGCCGCCATCAGGCCGTTCCACCCGAGCGCGCCGCCGTGCACGTGGCCGATGATCCAATCGGTGTAGTGCGCGAGTGACGAGACGGCCTTGATCGACAGCAGCGGGCCCTCGAAGGTGGCCATGCCGTAGAAGGTGACGCCCGCCACGAAGAACTTGAGCACGGGGTCGGTGCGAACCTTGTCCCACGCGCCGCGCAGCGTGAGCAGACCGTTCAACATGCCGCCCCACGACGGCGCCCAGAGCATCAGCGAGAAGACCATGCCCAGCGACTGCGCCCAGTTCGGCAGCGCGGTGTAGAGCAGGTGGTGCGGGCCGGCCCAGATGTACATGAACACCAGCGCCCAGAAGTGGATGATGGAGAGCCGGTACGAGTACACCGGCCGCTCCGCCGCCTTCGGGAGGAAGTAGTACATGATGCCGAGGATCGGCGTGGTCAGGAAGAACGCGACCGCGTTGTGCCCGTACCACCACTGCACCAGCGCATCCTGCACGCCGGAGAACACCGAGTAGCTCTTGAGCGGCGAGAGCGGCAGCGCCAGCGAGTTGACGATGTGCAGCACCGCCACGGTGACGATGGTCGCGATGTAGAACCAGATGGCGACGTACAGATGCTTCTCATGCCGCTTCGCCAGCGTGCCGAAGAAGTTGATGGCGAACACCACCCAGATCACCGCGATGGCCACGTCGATGGGCCACTCCAGCTCGGCGTATTCCTTCGAGGTGGTGATGCCCAACGGCAGCGTGATGGCCGCCGCGACGATGATCAGCTGCCACCCCCAGAAGTGGATGCTGGAGAGCGTGTCGCTGAACATGCGCGCCTTCAGCAACCGCTGCGTCGAGTAGTAGATGCCGGCGAACATCATGTTGCCGACGAACGCGAAGATGACCGCGTTGGTGTGCAGCGGGCGAAGCCGCGAGAACGTCGTGTAGGGGATGCCGAAGTTCAGCTGCGGCCACGCCAATTCCAGCGCGACCCACACGCCCACCAGCATGCCGATGGCGCCAAACACGATCGACGCCAACATGAACCTGCGGACGCTCTCGTCGTCGTACGAGATGCGTTCAATGCGCGTACTCATTCTTTCTCTCCGGGGTGAACAGGGGTTCGGCGCTCGTCATCGAGGGGCGCGAGCGACAGGCGGTCGGAGTGCTCCAGCGTGCGGCTGCGCACCGTCCAGATGAACAGGATCACTGCGCTGAGCACCAACATCAGGCTCACGAAGACCTGCAAGGCGATGACGCTCACGAGTGACTCCGCAAAAGGTGCGCGCGCCAGCGGTTCAACGCAGGGACTGCAGCGACGACGTGGGGACAGACCATGACGGAGTGGTGACACTGCACGGCGCTTGCCAACCTCCGCGCAGCCCGCGCACGGTGATGAAGATCAACGTCAAGGTGCTGACAGGCATGCTGATGGCGGCGGCCAGCGGGGTCATCCACCCGGCGAGCGACGCGGCGATGGCCAGCACGTTGTACGCGATGGAGAGCGCCAGCACCCGGTTCACCACCACGCGCAACCGCCGCGCAGCGAAGAGCGCCTCACACAGCGGCGCGAGGCCCTGGCCCACGAGGAAGAAGTCGCTGCGTGAGGGCATCACCGGGCGCTCGATGGCCGGCGTGCCCGCGAGCAGCGCAGCCTCGAACGCCAGCGCGTCGTTGACGCCGTCGCCCAGGTACAGCGCGTGGTCGGCCCCCAGCTCGCGCAACCGGCGCGCCTTGTCTTCGGGCGTGCAGCCGCCGAATGCGCGCGCCGGGTCGAGGCCCAGCGCGGTCGCCAGCTTCGTCACGTGCGCCTGCGTGTCGCCGGAGAGCAGCCACAACCCGTAGCCCTGCTCCGAGAGCCAGCGCACCGACTCGCGCGCGTCGGGCCGCGGCACCTCGGTGAAGTCGAAGCGCGCGACGAGCGCTCCGTCGCGGAGCAGCGCCGTTCCTCCCGCCGCGGCCTTGCCGAGGAACCACGTGCCATCGGCGCGCTTCCACTCCACGCCCTGCCCCGTGACCTCGGTCACCTTCGCGGCCGACGCGAACCGCGCGCCCTGCTTCTCGAGCGCCGCGGCGATCGCCATGCTCACCGGGTGGCTGGAGCGCACCGCGAGGTTCCACGCGACGTCGCGCACCTCTTCACTCAACACCTGGCGGTTCACCCACTCGAGGCGCCCCAGCGTCAGCGTGCCGGTCTTGTCGAAGACGACGTGCTTCACCTCCAGCGCGCGATCGAGCGCGTCGGGTACGCGCGCGTAGAAGCCGCGGCGGCGCAGGCGCGACCTCGTCAGCTCGTACCCGAGGGGAATCGCGATGCCGATGGCGCACGGGCAGGTGATGACCAGCAGCGACACGGTGACGCGCAGCGCCTCGTCGACGCCGTGCGGGAGCCACAGCAACAGCCCCAACGTGGCCGCGCCCAGCACCGTCACCACCCAGCGGCGAGCCAACGAGTCCCACCAGCGCAAGTGCGCGGTGCCCTGCTTCGGCGCCGGAGCGCGCAGCAGCTCCACCAGCCGCGACTGCGCAAAGTCCTCCGTCGCGCGCGCGGAGAACGCGCTGGAGCCCCCGTTGAAGCTGCCCGCCAGCAACCGCTCGCCTTCGCGCACCGCAAGCGGCTCGGGCTCGCCCGTCATCCAGTCGGTGCGCACGCGGGCCTCCTCGTCGAGCAGCGTGCAGGCGACGGGCACGAGCTCCCCGGGCGCGACCCACAGCGTGTCACCGCTGCGCACGCGCGGCGCGGGCACCAGCTCCACCGAGGTGCCCACCACGCGGCGCACCAGCAGCCCCTCGGCGCCGCCGTCTTCCAACAGGTAGCGGCGGTTGCGCTCCAGCACGCGCTCCTGGAGGAAGCGCCCCAGCAGCATCAGGGTGATGAAGGTGTTGAGCGTGTCGAAGTACGAGACGTCGCCGCGCGCGCCCGAGGCGATGAACTGCGCCACCGAGGTGCCGTAGACGAGCACGATGCCCAGCGCGATGGGCAGGTCGAGGTGCAGCACGCGGCTGCGCACGCCCTGCACCGCCGCGCGGAAGAACGGCCAGCCGCCCACCAGCACCGTCACCGTCGAGAGCGCCAGCGCCAGCCACGAGAAGAGCGTGAAGCCCTCGTCTCCCGGCGCGAGGCCGAAATAGAAGCTGATGGAGAACAGCATCACGTTGATGGTGATGGCCGCGCTCACCCCGAGGCGCACCGGCAGCTCGCGGCTGGCGCGCGTCGCCTCTTTTCTCGGCGGGCCGAAGCGGTAGCCGAAGCGCTCCACCTCCTCGACCCACGCGCGCACGTCGAACGCGCCCTTGCGCCAGTCGAGCCGCACGCTGCCCAGCGCCGGGTTGACGAGGATCTCCCCGCCCGCCTCGCCGCTCGCGCGCTGGAAGGTCTCGTTCATCAACCACACGCACGCCGCGCAGTGGATGCCCTGCACGTCGAGCGAGAGGCTGCGCATGTCGTCGGTGGGCGCCTGCGCCAGCATCGCCTCGAGCCACGCGTGGCTGCGCGGGTCCTCCGACGCCTGCACCGGCGTCACCTGCCCGTCGGCCAGCGCGTAGTAGCGCTCCAGCCCTTCTTCGTGGAGCAACGCGTACACCGACGCGCAGCCATGGCAGCAGAAGCGCGGGTCCTCGACGCCAGCGGGGACCACACTGCCGCAATGCATGCACTTCGCGCTCATGGCGGCGCACGCAATGCGAATGGCATGCCCGTTGAAGAGGACGCGTTCGTGGAGACGCTGGCGTCACTCGGCATCGCAGGCGCACTCGTGGCCGGAGTCACCGGAAGTGTGCACTGCGCGCTGATGTGCGGGCCGCTGGCGTGCCTGCCGCTGGCGAAGCAACGCGACGCGCGCGCGGCGCTGGCCTGGCAGCTCGGGCGGCTCACGGCCTACGCGTTGGTGGGCTTCACGCTGGGCGCGCTGGGCCGCTCGGCGCTGCTGCTGGTGCGCACCGACGTCACGCCGGTGCTGCCGTGGGTGATGGCCGCGGGGCTGGTGCTCACCGCGTTCGACGTCGGGCGAAAACTGCCCGCGATTCCCGGAGTTGCGCGCGTCTCCCGGCTCCTCGCGCGCGCGGGTCAGCGCACCTCGCCGCTGGCACGCGCGGCGCTGCTGGGCGCGGCGACGCCCTTTCTCCCGTGCGGGTTGCTGTACGGCATGTTCCTCGCGGCGCTGGCCTCGGGGACCCCGGCGCGCGGCGCGCTGGTGCTGGGCGCGTTCGCCCTCGGGAGCGCCCCGGCCCTGGGCGCGGTGCAGCTCGGCGCCGGCCGCTTCCAGGTGCCGCCGTGGGTCCGCCGGGCGGTGCTGCTGGCCGCCGCGGGGCTCCTCATCTTCCGCGCGCTGACGCTGCACACCGAGGTCGCCCAGTGCGGCTGACGCAGAACCTGCGCGCAGTCCGCGACTGCACGCAAAAGCCGCGTCAGGCATGCTCCCGCCATGACTCGCGCCCGTTTCGCGCTGCTGGCCGCCGTGCGGCCCACGCTGCTCTTCGCCGGGGAGGGCCACCTCCAACGCTTCGGCTACCGCGCCTGGAGCGGCGGTGACTGCAAGGCGCTGCTGCGGAACAACGACGCGTACTGCGACTCCGGCGACTGCAAGGCGTTGCTGCGCAAGAACGACGCGTACTGCGACACCGACGACTGCAAGGCGGTGCTGCGCGGCAACGACGCGTACTGCAAGTCGAACGACTGCAAGGCCATCGTGCGCAAGAACGACGCGTACTGCGCCAGCGACGACTGCAAGGCGTACGTGCGCGACAACGACGCGTACTGCAGCTCGAAGGCCTGCACCGCCATCGTGCGCAAGAACGACGCGTACTGCCCGTGACTCAGCGGCGCGTCAGCCCGCGCTTGAGCAACCACAGGTTGAGCAACGCGAACGCCAGCGCGCCGCCGAACATCGCCGCGCTCGAGAAGTCCTTCCCCGGCGGCGACTCCGCGAGCAAGAGCCACTGCGTGTGCCCGCCGCTCCACGCGTCGTACTCGCGCAGCGCCTCTTCGTACTTCGAGGCGTCGGCGCGCGAGAGCAACCGGCCGCGCGCGAAGAACGGGTTCTGCCGCGGCTGCGGGCGCTTCCCATCGCCCAGGCGCTTGTTCTCGTCTTCGAAGGTCGCGCGCCGCACCGCGATCGGCGTGTCGCTGACGCCGACGATGACGAACGCGCCGGCGGCCTCTTCGACGTACCAGCCGCGCACCGTGGGCACACCGTGTATCTGCGCGTAGCGATTCGTCACCGCGCGCTCGAAGTGGTAGCTGCCCTCGGCGCCGAGCTCGATGGGCTCGCGGCTCGAGAAGAAGTACGCCGCGTCTTCGAAATACGAAGCCGCCAGCCCCACCGACGCCACGAGGGCGACGACGGCGACTGGCGGCAACAGCCCCGCGCGGGGCTTCTTCTGAACGTCGGCCTCGAGCTTCGCGATGAAGTCGTCGCGCTCTGACTCGCTCACGGCGCGCCGCTCTTACTCTTCGACGTCAGCGACGGCCGGCTTCGGCTCTTCCTTCTTCTTCTTCGGCTTCTCGGTGATCTCGCTCATCTTCGGAGGGTTCTCCGGGATGTTGAAGATCTTCTTCAGGTCGGCCTCGATGTCGAGCTCGGTGACGCCCTTGGCGAAGGCGAGCTCCTTGATGAGCAGCGAGCGCGCGGTGTCGAGCATCTTGCGCTCACCGAACGAGAGGTCCTTGTCGCCCTTGAGCAGGTACAGGTCGCGCAGCACTTCGGCGATCTCGAACACGGAGCCGGTTTTGATCTTCTCCATGTACTCGCGGTACCGGCGGTTCCACGTCGTGGAGTCGACCGAAATGTCCTTCTCCTTGAGGATGGCGTACACCTGCCGCACATCGTCTTCGGAGATGATCTCGCGCAGGCCGACCTGACCGATCTTGTTGATGGGGATCAGGAAGCGGCCACCGTTCTTCTCGAGCATCTTCAGCACGTAGAAGCTCTGCCGCTGACCGGCGACCTCCGTGTGCTCGATGCCCACCACTTCGCCGACTCCGTGCCCCGGGTAGACCGCTTTGTCGCCTGGCTTGAACAAATTTTCACCTCGTACTGCGTTTGAGAAGCCGCTCGGCATGCAGTACCTGCCGTGCGAAGTCAACGTAAATACCACATCTTTCCCTTGACTACAACATCCCACCCTGCCGTAGCGTCCTGAGCCGGACGGTTGGGGAAGGCGGGTCGGTCATGGGGTGGAGCTGGTGGGCGCTGGGCAATCGCCCGGCGGTGTTTCCGGTGGTGGCGGCGGTGCTCGGCGTGGCGCTCGGCCCGCTGGTCGCCCTGCCGTGGTGGCTTTGGTTCTCGGCCGCCGTGGGCTTCGTCGCGATGTCGGCGTGGCGTGGCGCGCGCGTCGGCGGCGTGCTGCTGGGGCTCGCGGGCGCGCTCTGTCTCGGCGCGTGGCTCGCGGAGCTGCACGTCGACGTCGCACCGCCGCGCGTCGGCGTGCCGGTCGTCTTCGAAGCAGAAGTGGAGCGCGTCACGCCGCATGGTCTCGCGGTCAACGTCACCCGCGTCGACGATGTTCCCACGCGCTTCCGCGCCAGCCTCTCCATCAGCGGCAGTCCGCTCCTCGAAGGCCAGCGCTTCCGCGCGATGACGAAGTTCCACTGGGTGCAGCCGGCCGCGAACCCCGGTGAGTGGAGCCGCTCCGCGTGGGCGTGGCGGCGCGGGCAGCTGGTCACCGGGAGCGTGGCGCCGGCGCGCGTGGTGACGCTCTCCGCGGCGCCCGCGTGGCGGCGTTGGCTGGCGGAGTCGCACCGGTCGCTCATCGAGACGGTGCGCGGGTTGAGTGACGACGACGCGGCGACCGCGCTGCTGCTGACGCTGGCAGCCGGAGAACGCGCCGAGCTGGGCGATGCGATGGAGGACACCTTCTCGCGCAGCGGGCTCGCGCACGTGCTGTCGGTCAGCGGGCTTCATGTCGCGGTGCTGGCGTTCACCTTGTTCGCGCTGCTGCGCTGGCTGCTGACGCGCAAGCTGTGGCTGCGCCGCGTCGACCCGCGTGCGCTCGCCGCGCCGCTCTCGCTGCCGCTCATCTGGGGGTACGTGGTGTTCACCGGGTTGCAGTCGCCCGCGGTGCGCTCGGGGTTGATGTGCTCGCTGTTGTTGTGCGCGCACCTCTCGCGCCGCCGCAGCGACCCGCTCAACGCCATCGCGCTCGCCGCGCTGGTGATGCTGGCGCTCGACCCGTCGTCGCTCTTCGAGCTCTCGGTGCAGCTCTCGTTCATCGCGGTGTTGGCGTTGGTGTTGCTCGCGCCGCTGCTGCGAGAGGCGCTGCCCATCGCGCCGCCCTCGCCCGCGACGCAGACAGGGTGGCGCTTGCGGTTGGCGCGCTGGCGAGAGGCCGCGCTGCAGACCTTCACCGCCAGCCTCGCGGTGACGCTCGCGTCGGGGCCGCTGATGGCGCTGGCCTTTCAGCGCGTCAGCCTCGCGGGCCTGCTGTCGAACGTGGTGACGCTGCCGCTCTCGGGGCTGCTCACGCTGGTCTCCGCGTCGGGCGCGGCGCTGCACGTGGTGTGGAGCCCGCTGGCGACGCCGGTGCTCTGGCTCGGGGTGCAGCTCGCGCGCGCCTTCATCTTCGTCGCGGAGGTGTTCGCCGCGATGCCGGGCGCGACGGGCTCGCTCTCCGCGCCGAGCGCGTGGCTGATGCTCGCGTGGTGGCTCGGGCTCGCATTGCTGGTGCTGGCGCGCGGTCGGTGGAGGTGGCTCGCGGTGATCGCGCCCGCCGCGCTCTGCCTTCATCTCCTCGGCCCGCGCGAGGCCGGGCTCACCGTCACCTTCCTCTCCGTCGGGCACGGTGACGCCATCGTCGTTTCCTCAGCGGGCCATCACGCGCTCATCGACGCGGGCGGCGTGCCGAACGGGAGCGACCCCGGGCGGCGCGTGGTGCTGCCCTTCCTCCGGCAACAGCGCATCGACGCGCTCGACCTGACGGTGTTGACGCACGCGCACCCCGACCACGCGTTGGGGCTGGTCTCGGTGTTGGACGAGGTGCCCACCAGGCGGCTGTGGCTCCACGACGGCACGGAAGAGGGCGAATTGATCGACGAGGTGCTGGCCGCTGCGGGAGACGCGCTGGTCGAAGAGCGCTGCGCCGGCGCGCCCGACTTCGCGCTCGGTGACGCCGTGTTCTCCGTGAGGTCGCCGTGCGCGACCGGCTACCGCGAGGAGAACGACGCGTCGTTGGTGCTGCTCCTTCAGCACGGCGACGTCCGCTTCCTGCTCACCGGCGACATCGAGGCGGAGACCGAAGCGAGGCTCGACGTCGGACCGGTGACGGTGATGAAGGCGCCGCATCACGGGAGCGACACCAGCTCCACCCCGGAGTTCGTCGCGCGCACCCGGCCGAAGCACGTCGTCTTCTGCGTGGGCCGCAACAGCCGCTTCGACTTCCCCCGCGAAGACGTGGTGCGCCGCTGGGAGGCCGCGGGCGCCGAGTGCCACCGCACCGACCTCGACGGCGCCATCACCTTCACCAGCGACGGGCGCGACGTGACCGTCGAGACCTTCTTCGCCGCGCCAGCTCAGGCGCGACGGAGCGCAGCACCCCACTCACCGGGCGGGGAGCAGGGACATGGGGACGAAGCACCAGACGGACCTTGAGACGCTCACGAAGAACATCTTCGTGTTGCGAGGACAGCGCGTGATGCTGAGCCGAGAACTCGCAGCGTGTTCCTCGCGCTCGAAGAGCTGATGACCGACCCGCGCGCGGGCGCGCAGCGGCTCATCGGCTTCAGGTCGGTGCGCCCAACTTGAAATCACAATCTGTGATCTCAAACGCGCGTCACGGTTGAATCAGGAAGTCCTTCACCACGCCCATGTGCTGCATGTTGGTCGCGGCGGAGTCGGTCGAGAACGCGGGAGAGAGGTCGGTGATCGGCGTGTACACGCGCGTGTCGACCACCAGCCCGGCGTCGAACTGATTGCTCCCGATGACCGTGGGCACCTGCCGCGCCGCGAGACAGTTCGACGCCAGCACGTGGTCGTACGGCCTGTTGCGGTCGGCGGAGGTGTTCCCGTTGTTCAGTTGATCGACCGGGTACGGCGCAGCCACGTTGAAGCGCGGCGAGAGCGTGGTGAAGACCGACTCGCTGCGGGTGTTGGTGTTGAAGTCGCCGCCGATGACCACGTACGCGTACGGCGAGGTGCCCGCGTCGAGCTGCTGCATGATGGTGAGCGCGTCGGCGTTGCGATCGCTGGCGTTCGAGGTCAGCAGGTGCACCGAGATCGCCAGCAGCCCGCCGCCCGGCACGTCGAGCTTCGCCCAGGTCAGCTCGCGATCGGGCGCCAACCCATTCCACTCGCCCGCCTCGAGGATCGGGTACCGGCTGATGATGCCGTTGGGGATGCTGCCCGTGCCGCGGTACCAGCCGAAGTCGGGGCCGAAGGTGCTGAGCACGAACGCCGAGAGGTCGTCGTCGCTCTGGCTCCCGTACTTGAACTCCTGCAGCAGCACGATGTCAGGCTGCGCGCCGGCCATGATGCGCCCGCCCTCGCCCGGGTCGTACGACTGCAGGTTGCCGCTCGTGAGGTTGGCGGCCATCACGCGGAGGGTGAACGGCGCGCCTCCCGTCGGCACCGGGCAACCCGCCGCGCCGGCATCGGAGACGCCCGCGTCGACGTCGCCTGCGTCCGCGGTTCCAGCGTCAGGCGCTCCCGCGTCGGAGTCGCCCGCGTCGGGCAGGCCCGCGTCGAGGTCACCGGCGTCCGTGACGCCAGCATCCTCGTTCGCGCCTGCGTCAACGCCCGCATCGGCGATGCCCGCGTCATGACCGCCGTCCACCTCGACGACCGGCGGCACACACGCCACCAGAGACACCATCAACAGCGCGGCGAGGCCGCGAACAGCACACAGAGACTTCATCGTTTGAGCTTCTTCTTCTTCGACTTCACGGGGGGAACTCCCGCGTCTACCACCGGTGTGCCCGCGTCGACGGGGGCTTCGATCTTCGGAGGCGGCGGCGGCGCGGGGATGGAGCCGTCATCGAGCTTGGCCAGCATCACCGACGTCGCGGGGAGGCTCAGCACCAGGCGCTGCTCCATGCGCGCGGCGCGTGCATCAATCTCGGTCTTCACCACCACACGCACGCCGAGGCCCGCCTGCTGCTCGAAGGTGCGCGTGCCGTTGAGCACCCACTCGTGGCCGCCCTCCGGCACCATCACCGGGTTCGCGGTGTTCCGGTACTTGAGGCGCACGGTGACCTGGTGCTTGCCGGGCTCGACCTTGCTCTCCCACGCCAGCGCGTGCGGCATCGCCGCGGCCACCAGCTCCTTCGCGCCCGGCGTCTTGAGCAGGTGACCGTCCAACTCGAACTCGGCCTCCAACAGGTCGTAGTTCGCGTCGGCGACTTCGACATATTCGATGCGCACGCGCGTCGGCGCGGGCGTCGTCAACCCGGCGAGCTCGCGCTCCAGCTCTTCGCGCGCGGCCTTCGTCTGCGCGTCTTCGGCGAAGGCCAGGCCAGCCAGCACGATGACGAGGAACGCCCGCTTCATTTTCACCCGGGCTCTGCGACGCGCGCGCCGAAGAGGCGGTTCACCGACTCGAGCAATTCATCGCTGACCTGCACCTTCATTCCGGAGCTCCACAGCGCCTCGGCCTCTCCGGGCAGGTGCAGCGCCACCGCGACCGGCGTCGCGCCCACGTGCTTCTTCGCGATCTCCGCCAGCTTCGCGAGGTTCTCCTCGGTGGCCATGTCGACGTGCAGCTTGAGCTCCAGGCGCTTCACGCGCTTCTCGCGCACCTCCTTGAGCGACTGGATGTCGTCGACGATCAGCTCCGCCTGCGGGTTCTCCTCGTCGCGGCTCATCTGCACCGTGCCGCTCACCAGCAGCGCGTCGTCGCTCTTGAGGAGGTGCTCCCACTGCTCGTAACCGGGCTTGGGGCCGGCCTTGCCCCACTTGCCGTCTTTGCCCATCACGCTGCGGGTGCCGTCTTTCCCGGGGAAGACCACGAGCTCGATGGAGCCCGACAGATCTTCCAGCGTGACCCACGCCATGCGCTTGCCGGTCTTGGTGGGGCGCTCGCGCATCGCGGCGACGATGCCGGCGACGGTGATCTTGTCGTCGCGGCGCAGGCGCTGAATCGCGGTGATGGGCCTGGCGTAGCGCTTGAGCTCCTTCTGGTACGCGTCGAGCGGGTGGCCCGAGACGTAGAAGCCGATGACGGCCTTCTCGTTGGAGAGCTTCTCCTTCTCGGTCCACGGCTCCGACACCGCGTAGTCGTCGCGCCCGCTCTTCCCCGGGGCAGACGACGCGCCCAGCATGTCGAACATGCTCGACTGCCCGACGGCGATGTCGCGCTGGGTCGACGAGCCGCGCTCCAGCGCGATCTTCACGGTGTCGAACAGCTGCTTGCGGTGACGCTTCTCGAAGTCGAACGCGCCGGCCTGCACCAGCGACTCAAGCACCTTGGAGTTGACGCGGCGCCCGTCGACGCGCTCGGTGAAGTCGAAGAGCGACTTGAAGGGCCCCGCCTTGCGCGCCTCGAGGATCGCCTCGATCGCCGACTCGCCGACGCCCTTGATGCCGCCCAGGCCGAAGCGGATCTTCCCGTCGACCGCGCCGAACGCGAGGTCTGACTCGTTGATGTCGGGCGGGAGCACCTGGTACCCGGCCTGACGGGCTTCGGCGATGTGCAGCACGACCTTGTCGGTGTTGTCCTTCTCCGAGGTCAGCAGCGCGGCCATGAACTCCACCGGGTAGTGGGCCTTGAGCCACGCGGTGTGCACGGTGACGAGGCCGTACGCGGCGGAGTGCGACTTGTTGAAGCCGTACTGCGCGAACTTCTCCATCAAGTCGAAGACGCCGTTGGCGATCTTCGGGTCGACGCCCTTCTTGCCGGAGCCCTCGAGGAACTTGGTGCGTTCCTTGGCCATCTCCTCGGCCTTCTTCTTGCCCATCGCGCGGCGAAGCAGGTCGGCGCCGCCCAGCGAATAGCCGCCGAGCACCTGCGCGATCTGCATCACCTGCTCCTGGTAGACGATGACGCCGTAGGTGTCCTTGAGCACCGGCTCGAGCGTCGGGTGCGGGTACGTCACCTTGTCGCGGCCGTGTTTGCGGTCGATGTACACGTCGACCATCGTGCGGCCGTCTTCGAGCTTCTGGTCGAGCGGGCCGGGGCGGTAGAGCGCGCCGGCGGCGATGACGTCTTCGAAGCGCGACGGCTTCATCTTCATCACCATTTCGGTGAAGCCCGATGACTCCATCTGGAAGACGCCGGCGGTGTCGCCCGCCGAAATCAGCTCGTAGGTCGCGTTGTCATCGATGGGGATCTTCTCGCGCTCGAGCTGCTCGTTCGGCCCGCGCTTGCGGTTGACGAGGTTGATCGCGTTCTGGATGACGGTGAGCGTCTTGAGGCCCAGGAAGTCGAACTTCACGAGGCCCGCCTTCTCGACCTCGTCCTTCGCGAACTGGGTCACCAGCGTCGATTCGCCCGCGGGCCGGTACACCGGCACGAACTCCCACAGCGGCTTGTCGGCGATGACCACACCGGCGGCGTGCATGCCCGCCTGACGATTCAAGCCCTCGAGCGCCATCGCGACCTCGAGCACGTCCTTGGTCGTAATCGGCTTGCCGTCGACCTCCGCGAGCTGCTGCGGCGTGTCCATCATCTCTTTCAAGCGCGGCTCGTTGGGGATCTCCTTCTCCGGGTCGCCGTAGATGGCCTGCTTGAGCGTGATGCCGAGGATTTCCGGCACCAGCTTCGCGAGGCGATCACCTTCCGCGAACGGGAGCCCGTACACGCGGCACACGTCGCGCAGCACGCTCTTCGCCTTGAACTGCCCGAAGGTGATGATCTGCCCGACGTTGTTCTCGCCGTACTTGTGCTGGACGTACTTGATGACCTCGTCGCGGCGGTCCTGGCAGAAGTCGATGTCGAAGTCGGGCATCGACACGCGCTCCGGGTTCAGGAAGCGCTCGAAGAGCAGGTTGTACGGAATGGGGTCGAGGTCGGTGATGCGCAGCGCGTACGCGACGATGGAGCCCGCGCCTGAACCACGGCCGGGGCCGACGGGGATGCCGTGCTGCTTCGCCCAGTTGATGAAGTCCTGAACGATGAGGAAGTAGCCCGCGAAGCCCATCTTCTGGATGACGCCCACCTCCAGCTCGAGGCGCGCCATGTAGACGTCGCGGTTCACCTGGTACGGGAGCTCCTTGAAGCGCTCCTCGAGGCCCTTCTTCGCCAGCGCCGCCATGTACTCGTCGGTGTTGAAGCCGTCGGGCACCTTGAAGGTGGGCAGCATCGGCTTGGCGAGGATGTTGTACTCCTCGACCATCTCCGTGATGCGCATGGTGTTGTCGACCGCCTCGGGCACGTCGGTGAAGTACCCGCGCATGTCGTCGGGGCCGCACACGTAGAGCTTGTCGGTGGTGTGCCGCATGCGCTTCGCGTCGTTGAGCGTCTTGCCCGAGGCGATGCACATCAACAGCTCGTGCGCGCGCGCGTCTTCCTGCTTGATGTAGTGCGCGTCGGCGGTCGCGACGAGGGGCACGTCGATGTCGCGCGACAACTGCTTCAGGTTGTCGTTGGCCTTGTTCTGCTCCTCCATGCCGTTCCACTGCACCTCGAGGAAGAAGTGGCCCGGGTCGAAGATGTCTTTGTATTCCTGCGCGGCGCGCTTCGCGTGGTCCATGTCTCCACGGAACGCGGCGGAGGTGACCTCACCGCCGAGACACGCGGTGAGCCCGATGAGGCCCTTGCTGTGGTCCTTGAGCACCTGCTTGTCGATGCGCGGGTGGTAATAGAAGCCGTCGAGGTACCCCATCGACGAGAGGTAGCGGAGGTTCTGGTACCCCTCCTTGTTCTTCGCCAACAGGATGAGGTGGTTGGCGATCTTCTCGGTGCGATCGCCGCGGCCCTTGGGCCCCGCGACGTACGCCTCGTAGCCGATGATGGGCTTGATCTTGGCGTCCTTCGCCTTGGTGTAGAAGTCGACCGCGCCGAACATGTTGCCGTGGTCGGTGACCGCCACCGCGTTCATGCCCTTGGCCTGCACCGTCTTGAGCAGGTCCTTCATGCGGATCGCGCCGTCGAGCAACGAGTACAGCGTGTGCAGGTGCAGATGCGTGAAAGACATGCGGTCTTTCACCACTGATTCGACGACGCGATCAACGCGCTTTTCGGGTGGCGTTCAGCGGGCGCCACCGCACTCGAAGAATGCCTGGTCGGTGGGGTCGCGCTCGAAGCCGGCGGCGAGGTTTCCCGGCTGACGCAACCGCAGGCTCTCGTACGGGCACAGCACGCACGGCAGCGCGTAGCAGTCGAAGTTGCCGTCGCCGATGCGCAGCACGTCTCCCGAGGGCAACGTCCACGGTCGCGATCGCCACGCGTGCGGCGCGGGCAGCGCCCCTCGGAGCTCCGGCAGCGGGTACAAGATGAACGCCCACGCGATGAGCAGCGCGCCGAACGTCGCCAGCGCAAGCCCACGCGCCGGCGACGTCACCGGCCACATCAACGCGAGGCTCCCCGCGCCCGCGCCCCACAGCGTCAGCTGCGCGAACCGCAGCTCCGGGCTCATCACGAACCACAGCGCCAGCGCCGCGCTCATCGGGAGCACGAACTTCAGCACCGCGCGCTCGCGCCGCACGACCGCCGCCGCGACGCCGCCGAGCCACAACACGAGGGGGATGAGGAAGTCGCGGTTCTCGACCCAGTGATGCGTCAGCCACACCACCGGCCAGTCGGCGCGCAGCGCACCGGAGCGGTCGTACATCACCAGCGCGTGGTGCTGCGCGGCGCTCACGTTGAGGTACGCCTGCGCCACGGCCTCCGGCACACGCCACGACACGGGCAGCCCCAGCATCGGCGCGGGATACAGCGGGTAGCCCGAGGTGATGAGCCCGTTGAGCACCCACGGCACCACCACGACGGCGCTCCCGGCGATGGCGAGCGCCACGGAGCGCCGCTGCGTGCGCAGCAGGAAGAGCGCGAACCCCCATGACGCCAGCGCCTGCTGCGCGCCCGCGGCCTTCACGGTCGCGAGGCTGGCGGTGACGAGCATGAACAGCACCAGCTCCCGCGGCGCCACCTCGCGCGCACACGCCTCGAGCAACCACAGCGTCAGCGCCGCCTGCGTGCACGCCAACGCCACATCG
>CAMLFP010000060.1 GCA_946479335.1 uncultured Archangium sp. | reverse complement strand
CTTGATTCCGCCCTTCACGATGTCCTTGAGCTGCACCACGCCCAGCACGCGCGCGCCATCGGCGACCACCAGCGGCGTCGCGCCTTGCCGCGCGACGTCCTCCACCAGCGCGCGCACCTCGGCGGGGAACGCGCCGCCGCGGCTCTCGACGAAGCGCACCACCGCGTCCGCCGCGCCCTTGCGGATGAAGCGGCCACCGTGGTCGACGCCGCTCATGCGCGTCTGCGCGGTGAAGGGCACGAAGGTCGCGCCGACCGCCTCGCGGCCGCGCAGCCCGTGCCGCTCCTTCGCCAGCACCACGATGCTACGGCCCTCGGGGGTCTCATCGGCGAGCGACGAGAGCTGCGCAGCGTCGGCGAGCTCGACCTCCTTCACGCCGGGCGCGGGGAGGAACGCGGCCGCCTGTCGATTGCCCAGCGTGATGGTGCCGGTCTTGTCGAGGAGCAGCACATCGACGTCGCCCGCCGCCTCCACCGCGCGTCCCGACGTCGCGATGACATTGGCTTGAATCATCCGGTCCATCCCCGCGATGCCGATGGCCGAGAGCAACCCGCCGATGGTGGTGGGAATCAGACAGACCAGCAGCGACACGAGGATGGTCAGCGGCACCGGGCTGCCCGCGCCGGCGCTGCTCACCGCGTAGCGCGAGTACGGCAGCAGCGTCGCCGTCGCCAACAGGAACACCAGCGTCAGCGCCGCGAGGAGAATGTCGAGCGCGATTTCGTTCGGCGTCTTCTTGCGCTTCGCGCCTTCGACCATCGCAATCATCCGGTCGAGGAAGGTCTCGCCGGGGTTGGTGGTGACGCGCACCACCAGCCAGTCCGACAACACGCGCGTGCCGCCGGTGACGGCGCTGCGGTCGCCGCCGCTCTCGCGAATGACGGGCGCGCTCTCCCCGGTGATGGCGCTCTCGTCGACCGACGCCACGCCCTCGATGACCTCGCCGTCGGCCGGGAGCAGCTCGCCCGCCGCGACAAAGACCACGTCACCGACGCGCAGCGCTGACGAGGGCACTTCATCGAGGGCCTCGGCGCGACGTGACGCATCGGCCAGGTACATCGCCTCCGCGTGCCCGTGCTTCACACGCCGCGCGACGACGTGCTGCCGCGCCTTCCGCAGCGTCGCGGCCTGCGCCTTGCCGCGCCCTTCGGCCATCGCCTCGGCGAAGTTGGCGAAGAGCACGGTGAACCACAGCCACAGCGCCACCGCGAGGATGAAGCCCGCCGGCGCGTCGCCGTGACCGGTGAGCGCGGCGTGAAAGAAGAGCAGCGTGGTGAAGGCGCTGCCGACCTCCACCACGAACATCACCGGGTTCTTCACCATGCGGCGGGGGTCGAGCTTCTTGAGCGCGTCGAGCAGCGCGGGGCGCACGATGGCCGCCTCGAAGAGCGGGCGTGAATGGGTCGCAGACATGAGGTCCTCTCAATGGCCCGAGAGCTGGAGCTGCTCGACGATGGGGCCCAACGCGAGCGCGGGGATGAAGGTGAGCGCGCCGACGAGCACCACCGTGCCCACCAGCAACACCACGAAGAGCGGCGTGTGCGTCGGCAGCGTGCCCGCGCCCGCCGGCACCGATTTCTTGGCGGCCAGCGAGCCCGCGATGGCCAGCACCGGCACCATCACGCCGTAGCGCCCGATGAACATGCACAGCCCGATGGCCACCGCGTAGAACGGCCCGCTCGCGGTCAGCCCACCGAACGCCGAGCCATTGTTGTTCGCGCCCGAGGAGAACGCGTACAGCAGCTCGCTGAAGCCGTGCGCGCCGGGGTTGCCCAACGCTGACGTTCCTTCCGGGACGACGCACGCGACCGCCGCGCCCACCAGCACCGCCGCCGCCGGCAGCAAGATGACCAGCGACGCCAGCTTCATCTCGTACGCTTCAATCTTCTTGCCGAGATACTCGGGCGTGCGGCCCACCATCAGCCCCGCGATGAAGACCGCGATGATGGCGTACGCGAGCAACCCGTAGAGCCCGGAGCCGACGCCGCCGAAGATGACCTCGCCGAGCTGGATGAGCCACATCGGCACCAGCCCGCCCAGCGGCGTGAAGCTGTCGTGCATCGCGTTGACAGAGCCGTTCGACGCCGCCGACGTCGCCGCCGCCCACTGCGCGCTCGCGGTGATGCCGAAGCGCACCTCCTTGCCTTCCATGTTTCCACCGACGGCACCGAGCAGTGGGTTGCCTTGCTGCTCGAAGTACACGGTGGCGAACATCAGCGGCACGAAGACCACCAGCATCGCCGCGTACACCGCCCAGCCCTGGCGACGGTCCTTCACCAGCGCGCCGAAGGTGAAGCACAGCGCCGCGGCCAGCAGCAGAATCGAGAGCACCTCCAGCAGGTTCGACAGCGGCGTGGGGTTCTCGAAGGGGTGCGCGGAGTTGACGTTGAAGAACCCGCCGCCGTTGGTGCCCAGCTGCTTGATGGCGACCTGCGAGGCGACGGGCCCGAGCGCGAGCGTCTGCGTGGCGACCTCCTTCGTCGGCTCCACGAGCTGCGCGGTGGCCGAGCCCGAGAAGGTCTGCACCACGCCCTGCGAGACCAGCGCCAGCGCCAGCACGAACGAGAGCGGCAGCAGCACGTGCAGCGTGGCGCGCGTGAGGTCGACCCAGAAATTGCCGAGGCCCGCCGTCGAGCGCCGCGTGAAGCCCCGCAGCAGGGCCACCAGCACCGCGAGGCCCGTCGCCGCGGAGAGGAAGTTCTGCACCGCGAGCCCCAGCATCTGCGTCAGCAGGCTCATCGTCGTCTCGCCGCTGTACGCCTGCCAGTTGGTGTTGGTGCCGAAGCTGAGGGCGGTGTTGAAGGCCACCTCCGGTGACACCGCGCCCAGGTGCAGCGGGTTGAGCGGCAGCCACGCCTGCACACGCTGCAGCGCGTACACCGCCACGACGCCCTCGAAGTTGAAGAGCAGCGCTGACGCGGCGTACGTCTGCCACGGCATCTCCTCGTCGGGGCGCACGCCGGTCAGCCGGTACACGAGCCGCTCCAGCGTGCCGAGCCACCGCACCTCGCCGTTGAAGACGCGCGCCAGGTACTCACCCAGCGGCACCGCCAGCGCGGTGAGCAGCGCGATGAACACCACGAGTTGCACGATCGCGTTGGGCGTCATGACCACTTCTCCGGGAAGAGCAGCGCGAAGCCGAGGTAACCGGCGAGGAGCGCGGCGAGCGCGCCGCCCAGCACCAGGAGCGCGGTCATGACTTCACCCGCGCGCAGAGCCCGACGAAGCCCCAGGCGGCGACGAACAGCCCGGTGATGACGATGAGAAATGCGAGGTCCATCGGTGCTCCTTGCGTCACGTGCGCAGCCACGACGAGAGCAGCGCGAACGCCGCTCCCGTCGCCACGGCGCCCGCGGCGAGTTGTTGAATGTGTGGCACCGCGACGCCGAAGAAGGGCGAGACGGCGACGGGCAACGTGACGGCCAGCACCAGCAGCGGCACCACCACGCCCACCACGTCGATGCGCGGCTTCTGCTTCAGAACCATGAGGTGACTCCGAGCGTGAGGGTGTTTTGCCGAGGGCTGGTGAGCGGCCCGCGCGCGGTGGAGAAGACGGCGCCGCCGGCCTCGTCGTGGCGGTACTCGAGACGCGCTGAGAGGTTCGGGTGCGGGCGCACGTCGACGGTGAGCGTCTGCGACGACATGAATGACGCCGGCCAGAAGATGGCCGACGCGCCGGTGGGCACGTGCTCGAAGAAGACGTCGGCGCGCGCCGCGAGGAGAAGCCAGTCGAATACCGTCACGCGCGTCGAGAGCGCGGCGGCCTGCCAGTGCGAGAGGCCGAAGCGGTTCGGCTCGAGGCCCGCGTTGAGCTGCACGATGAAGGCGAGGCTCGGCAGCGCGGTCCACGTGGCGTACGCGTCGAGCATGTGCCGCCACGCGCGGCCTTCAGGAGCGCCGGTCGCGCGCTCCACGCCGCCGAGGTACTGGAAGGTCAGCGCGAGCTTCTCAGGCAGCGCATACGTCGCCTGCACCAGCACCGACTTGTCGGCGTTGTTGTCGACGATGTCGTTCCACCCGTTGAGGCCGGCGACCAGCAGCGTCCATCGGTCGCTGACCGGCAGCGAGGCGCGCAGCCCTGCGTGGTAGTACGGCAGGCCGTAGAACAGGTTGGAGCGCGACCAGTTCCAGTTGTCCTTCACCAGCATCGACTCCGGGCCGATGGGCGAGAGGAAGATGCCCGCGTCGACGGTGAGGCCGCGCCAGACGGGAATGACGTAGCCCACGCGCGCCTGCTGCACGTACTTCCACAGCTCCGGGCCGCTCAGGTTGGTGCCGAGGCCGCCGGGCACCGTGGGCTCCGCCGCGTAGTACGTCGAGGGCGTGTGCCCGACCTGCAGCGTCACCTGGCCGATGACACCCTTGATGTCCCACGCGGCGCCCAGCACCACGTTCGACACCGTGAAGGTGTTGTGGCGATTGTCGAAACCGCGCAGCGCGGTGACGTTGTCGGCGGGGCGGTTGAAGTTCCACTGGTAGTTGACCTCCGCGGCGCCGGTGAAGGTGACGTGGCCACCGAGCAGCTCGACCGACGCGACGTCGGGCACGCCAGCGTCTTGCGCGAACGCAGGCGCGGCGATGACCAGCAAGAGCGCGAGGCTTCTCATGCGCGGAAGAAGTACCGGCGCCCGCGTCAGGACGGCGTCAAGACCTGCCCGCGCGACGTCAAGAACGCGTCAAGACGCGCTGGCGAACGCGTTTGGCGCGGTTACCTCTGCGCGATGATTCCGCTGTCGATTCTCGAACTGGGCCGCGTGCGTGAAGGTGGCGACCGGCGCACTGCGCTCCTCGAGGCGCGCACGCTCGCGCAGCACGTGGAGCGCCTGGGCTTCACGCGCATGTGGGTCGCCGAGCATCACAACTTCCCCGCGGTGACGACGGCGGCGACCTCGCTGGTCATCGGGCACCTCGCGGCGGGCACCACCACGCTGCGCGTCGGCGCGGGCGGCATCATGCTGCCCAACCACGCGCCGTACGTCATCGCGGAGCAGTTCGGCACGTTGGACGCGCTCTTCCCCGGGCGCATCGACCTCGGGCTGGGGCGCGCGCCGGGCACGGATCAACCGACGCTCGCGGCGCTCCGCAGAGATCCCCGCGCGGCCGAGTACTTCCCCGACGACGTGCGCGAACTGCAGGCCTTCCTCGCGCCGGCGCGGCCCGGGCAGCGCATCGAAGCGGTGCCGGGGTCGGGCGCCAACGTGCCGCTGTGGATTCTGGGGTCGAGCCTCTTCGGCGCACAGCTCGCGGCGGAGCTCGGGCTGCCCTTCGGCTTCGCGTCGCACTTCGCGCCGCAGCAGCTCGACGAGGCGCTCGCGCTCTACCGGCACCGCTTCAAGCCCTCGGAGACGCGCGAGAAGCCCTACGCGCTCGTCGGAGTGAACGTCATCGCCGCGGAGACGGACGAAGAAGCGCGACGCCTGGCCACCACGCAGCAGATGTCATTCGCGGGCATCCTGCGGCGCGAGCGCGGGCTGGCGAAACCGCCCATCGATGACATCGACCGCTACTGGACGCCCGCGGAGAAGTTCCAGGCGCAGGCGATGCTTTCGTTCAGCGTCATCGGCAGCCTCGAGACCGTGCGCCGTGGGCTGGCGGAGCGAATCGAGCGCACCAAGGCCGACGAGCTGATGGTCGTCTCCGACGTGTACGACTTCGAGCAGCGCCTGCGCTCCGTGGAGCTCATCCAGCGCGCCGTCGAGTCGCTCTGAGTTCGAGCGGCTCGGAGATTCGGTCACCCGTCGCAGAGCTCGTGGCAGCGCGTTCATGCGCAGCGTCCCCCGTGACGACGGTGTCGCCTTCGCAGTTGCCTTCCGCATCCGAAAGCACGAGGAGCCCTCCCTCGATGAGAGTCTCGATCTTCGTGCTGTTCGTGGTCTTCGGTGTGTTCGCGTGCGGCTCCCCCACGACGGGATCAACTGGCGGTGGCGCTGCGGTGTCAGGCGGCGGTGATGCAACCGGCGGCGGTGATGCAACCGGCGGTGGTGATGCGACCGGCGGCGGCGACGCGACCGGCGGCGGCGACGCGACAGGCGGCGGTGACGCGACCGGCGGCGGCTCCGCGACCGGTGGTGGTGACGCGACCGGCGGCGGCTCCACGACCGGCGGCGGCTCCACGACCGGCGGCGGCTCCGCGACAGGCGGCGGCGACGCAACCGGCGGCGGCTCCGCGACCGACGCCGGCGTGAGCTTCTCGCTCGTGCAGTGCCGTCAGCAAACCGACTGCCCCGGCCAGAGCACGTGCACCACCAGCGCGCCGGGCGGCATCTGCAACGGCTGCGGCAGCGACAACGACTGCCCGGGCAGCACCGAGTGCGGTGGCGCGCTCTCCAATGGCGCCTGCATCCGCACCTGCACCGTCGACGCCGACTGTGGCGGTGCGTTGCGCTGCAGCGGGAGCGGCGCGAACAAGCGCTGCGCGATTCGCAGCTGCGACAGCTCGACGCCGTGCCCTGCGCCGTACGTGTGCAACGGCTCGCTCTGTCAGCGCCCGTCGTGTGCCACGGCGAGCTGCCCCGCCGGCATGACCTGTCTCAACGACGTCTGCATGGAGCCGTGACCGCGCGCGGGCGTATGGTGACCGCGATGCGACTCCTGACGCTCGCCTGTTCGCTCACCGCGCTCGTCGCCGCAGCGCAAGAAGACTGCACGCTGGCCGCGGCCGACGTGCACCCGCAATTCGCGGCGAAGCTGCCTGCGGGCTTCAAGCTGCTCTCCTCGAAGAAGGACAAGCGGCAGGTCACCGAGGTGTTGAAGACGCCGGCCGGCTTCGAGGTGACGCTGGAGTTCGGCGGCTGCGAGCACGTCGCGTACAGCTTCTCCATCACCGGCAACACCTTGACGCCGAAGACGGTGGGCTCCGAGCTGGTGGCCGTCGCGCGGCGCGTGCTGCCGACGCTGCCGATGCGCAAAGACGCGACCGCGAACCCCGCGCTGCTGCTCAAGGCCATCGACGAGGCGAACATCGCCATCGTGCCCACGGAGCTGCCGTGCGGCGACGCGACGTGCCGCCTCTCGCTGGAGACCGCGCCGGTGAAGGACGTGAAGAAGCCGAAGAAGGGGAAGAAGGCGAAGGCGCCCGAAGAGGAGAAGCCGCCCGGCGGGCTGTTGAAGCTGAGCTACGACTTCGCGCTTTGATCCAACACCTGCCGCACGACGTCGAGCAGGCGGTTCATCGGCACCGGCTTGGCGATGAAGTGCGCGGCGTTCACCCCGTGTTCCTGCAGCTCGGCGCTGTAGCCGCTGGTCAGCACGAACTTCGCGTCGGGGGCCTCGCGCAGAATCTCGTCGACCAGCGCGCGGCCATTCAGCCGCCCGGGCATCACCAGGTCGGTGATGATGAGCGTGATTTCGCCGCGGCGCGTGTGCCAGGTGCGCAGCGCTGACTCGCCGTCGCGCGCGGTGACGACGCGGTAGCCGTTGCGCTGCAGGGTCAGCTCCGTCGCCGCGCGCACCGACGCGTCGTCTTCCACCACCAGCACCAGCTCACCCGCGCCGCGCCGCCCGGGCCCGCGCGATTCCAATTCACGCGCCGGCGCGACCTCGCTGCTCGCGGGGAGCAACACGTGGAACGCGCTGCCCTCGCCTTCACGGCTCTCGACCGACACCATGCCGCCGTGTTGCCGGGCGATGCCGAACACCGTCGCCAGGCCGAGGCCGGTGCCCTTCCCCGAAGGCTTGGTGGTGAAGAAGGGCTCGAACAGCCGCGCCAGGGTGGCGCTGTTCATGCCCGTGCCGGTGTCGCGCACCGTCAAGCGCACGTACGCGCCGGGCGCGACGTCGCCGCCGTCGCTGACCTCGAAGGGCTGGGCCGACACGGTGAGCCGCCCGCCATCGGGCATCGCGTCGCGCGCGTTGACGCACAGGTTCATCAGCACCTGGTCGAGCAACACCGGGTCGGCCAGCACGGTGAGCGGCTCGGCGGGGAGCTCCAGCTCCAGCGTCACGTCTTCACGCAGCAGCCGCCGCAACATGCCCGCGAAGCTGCGCACCGCCTCCGTCACCTCGACGGGCCGCGGGCGCAGCACGTCCTTCCGGCTGAACTGGAGCAACTGGCGCGTGAGCTGCGCGGCGCGGCGGGCGACGTCGTTGATCTCCCGGAGCGAGTCCTGCACCGGCGGCGAGAGCCCGGGCTCCATCAGCGCCAGCTCCGCGTGCGCGAGGATGACCGCCAGCAGGTTGTTGAAGTCGTGGCTGACGCCGCCGGCGAACTGCCCGATGGCCTCCATCTTCTGCGCGTGCCACAGCTGCGCCTCGGTGCGCCGGCGGTCGGTGACGTCCTCCATCACGCCCGAGACGCGGTACACGCGGCCTTCGGCGTCGGTGACGGGGAAGCTGCGCCCGCGAATCCACCGGGTGGCGCCGCGCACCTGCACGCGGAAGGTCTCGTCGAGCGGCGCGGTCTCGTGCGGCGCGACCACCAGCTTCTCGACCCACGGCTTGTCGTCTTCGTGCACCGCGCTGAACCACGCGTGCGAATCGGCCATCAGGTCGGCGCGGTCGACACCGAACATCTCGCCGAAGCCGGGGCTGACGTACAGCGTGCGGCGCTGCGCCACGTCCCACAGCCAGACGACCTCCTGCAGGTTCTCCGCGAGCTGTCGCAGCGTGGCCTCGCTCTCCCGCAGGCCGCGCTCCGCGTCGTACCGGGCGGTGACGTCGATGACGGTGCCGCCCAGCCGTGAGACGACGCCGCCCACGCGCTCGCAGCGCGCGGTGCACGAGAGCCAGCGCACCACGCCGTCGGGCCGCACGATGCGGTGCTCCAGCACGTACCCGTCGAGCGCGCCTGACAGCACGCCCTCGATGTTCCGCTGCAGCAGCGGCCGGTCATCGGGGTGCACGCGCTCCAGGTACTGCGCCGCGGTGCCGGTGAAGGCCCCGGCGCCGACGCCGAAGAGGCGCGAGGCCTCGTCGCTCCACGAGACCGCGTCGGAGTCGACGCCCCAGCTCCACGTGCCGACCTGCGCGTGGGCCAGCAGCCGCTGATGCCATTCGAGAGACGCTTCGGGCACGGGCGACTACCGGGAGCGCTGGAAGATGCGGTCGCCCGCGCCGGGGCCCGCGAGGAAGGTGACGATGTCGCGCAGCTCGGTGTCGTTGAGGCGCGTCATGCGCTGCGGCGGGCAGGCGTGGCTCTCGTGGCCCTCCATCCAGCGCACGCGTCGAACAATCCACTCCGGCTCGTAGAGCGCGCGTTGCAGCTTCGGCGCCGCGCGCGCGTCATCGTGACACGCGCCGCAGTGGAGCTTCATCGTCTTCTCGCCCTGCTTCGCGTCACCGCCCAGCAGGTTGGCGACCGGCGACTCGATGGTCCGGTACAGCCCCGAGTAATAGTAGTCGGGCTGCGGGTCGGGGCTCAGGGCGCGGAGGTAGGCGTCGAGCGCCGCGCGCTCCTCGGGCTTCAGGCCCTGGTCATCGACGTACTTGCGGGTGCACACGTCGGCCGCGCCGCCGGGCGTCTTCGCCAGCCCGCCCCAGAAGTCGGGCCGCTGCGCCGAGTTCCACACCGTGCTCGCCGGGCGCACGTAGCCGTCGCTCTGCGTGTGGCCCTGGCGCTCGTCGACGGTGGAATGGCAGTGGCCGCAGGTCAGCGTGCTCTCGCGACCCGGCAGCGGCGTGAAGAAGAGCTGCTCGCCGCGGCGCACGTGCTCGTCGGGCGACCTCGCGAACTTCTTCGCGACGGTGAGGGCCTTGGGCGCCTTCTTCTTCGGCCGCGGCTTCGCCTTCGGCGCCTCGGGCAACACCTCGGTGACGGTGGGCGCGACGGCCTGCGCGACGGCGGCCTCCGCCTGCTCCGCGCGGGGCACGAAGAGCACCTTGAAGCGCACGTCGGCCGTCTCGCCGAGCTTCAAGAAGAGGCGCGCGGGCCGCGCGATGCCGTAGTCGGAGAACGGCACCTCCAGCGAGCCCGCCACCCAGAGCCGGTTCATGTCGTCGAGCTTCAGCGTCACCGGCGCGCGCACGGCGCGGCGCTTGCCGTGGAGCTCGAAGCTGCCGATGGCCTCGCCCTGCACCTCCTGCCCGGGCGAGAGGGTGGCGCTCGAGGCGCGCTCGAGGCGGTCGATGGTGAGCACCGCGTTGGGGAACTTCGCGGTCTCGAGGAACTGCACGCGCATGTCGTCGTCGCGCTGGTCGATGCCGGTCTTCACCGAGTCGAGCGGCACCGCGACGTTGCCCTTCACCTGCGCGACGTTCTTCACGTCGAGCTCGAAGCTGCCGCTCACCTCGCGCGTGAGGCCGGGCACGTCATCGAGCGGCCCCTCCACCGTGAAGCGCACCTCGCCGTGCGGGCGCGGCCCGACCTCCCACGTGGTGGCCGAGGCGTGCAGCGCGGCGACCGTCATCAGCGCGACCAGGGTTCTCATCATTCACCTCACGTCAAGCAGCACACGGGTTCCGGTCAGCATGTCGACCACCGTCTTCTTCTCGCGGTTGAAGAACGCGGTGAAGCAGCCGGGCACGGTGGGCAGCACCGCCACCACCGACGCCACCACCAGCGCCAGCAGCTTCGCGTCGCTCGCGCTCGAATAGATGGCGCCCAACAGCAGCGCGACGGGCAGCGTCCACGCGTGTTGGAGCGTGCCGCGCGCGATGATGCGCAGCAGGCCGGGCCGCGAGTCGGGGGCGCGCCGCAGCCGCAGGCGCATCACCCACTGCCCGGGGCTGGCGCCGAGGAAGTACGCGCCCAGCAGGTACCACGGCGGCAACAGCAGGAACGCCCACGCCGCCTGCTCGGCGCCGAAGGTCACCGCGAGGAAGCTCGACGGCGCGAAGTCGATGAACCACGCCAACGCGCGCGTCACCTGCGGCGCGGGCACGATGGGCCGCGGGCGGGCGCGCTCCAACGCGGCGATGACCTCGTCCCAGTTCTGGAAGCGCTTCGCGAGGTCGCGCTCCATGCAGCGGTCGATGACACGGGCGAACCGCCGGGGGATGTCGGGGCGCAGCTTCTCGAGCGGCGTCGGCCGCGGGCCCGCGAAGAACGCGTGGAGCTCCGCGAGGCTCGCCGCGGTGTTGGGCAGCTTCCCGGTGAGCAGCTCGTAGAAGGTGGCGCCCAGCGAATAGATGTCGGTGCGCTCGTCGAGCAGCTCCCCGTGCGCCTGCTCCGGCGACATGTACGGCGGGCTGCCCATGATCTCCCCCAGCCGGGTGAACGACGGGAGCGCGCCCGAGTTCGTCGGCCCCGCGGGCGGCATCAACGGCTGCGCGTCGTCGCGGCTGCGCACCGGCGCGGCGAGCCCGAAGTCGGCGAGGTGCGCGAGGCCGAAGCGGTCGAGCAGCACGTTCGACGGCTTGATGTCACGGTGCACGATGCCCAGCCGCGCGGCCTCCCGGAGCCCGGCCGCCAGCCCCTGCATGTGCGTCAACGCGACCTCCCACGAGAGCGCCTGGCGCTCCAGCGAGCCGCCGTCGACCAGCTCCATCGCCATGTACAGCGTGCCCTCGGCCTCGCCGACGTAGAAGACCTGCACCACGTTGCTGTGGGTGACGCGGGCCTGCGCGCGCGCCTCGCGCAAGAAGCGCTCCTGGAAGCCGGGCGCCTGCGCCAGCTCGGGGAGGATGACCTTGAGCGCGACGGGCCGGTCCAACGAGGTGTCGTGCCCGAGGAAGACCGCGCCCATGCCGCCGCGCGAGAGCTCGCGCTCGACGCGGAAGTGGTGCAGCGACATCGCGCGCATCAGCGGCGCGCCCTCCTTCCGCTCCGCGGGGATGTAGGTCGCCCCCAGCGCGTCGGTCACGGCGCCTCCGTCACGATGGCGCTGCGCATCGGCGCGAGAAGGCCCAGCAGCTCGCCCTTCTCGCGCTCCGGCACCTTCGCCTCGTCGAGCGCCTCCACCAGGTGCCCCACCAGCAGGTCGAACTGCGCGCCGGTGATGACCAGGCCCCGGTGCACCGTCTTCATGTCGCGGCCGCTGTACGTGCACCCGCCTCCGGTGGCGGCGCACACCAGCTCCACCAACCGCCGGTGCACGCGCGGGAGGTCGGTGCCCGCCCACTCGTACGCCAGGCGCTCGTCGGCGAAGACGCGCGTGAGCATCGCGCCGATGACCTGCTCGATGGCCGGCTGCCCACCGAGGCGCGCGTAGAGCGTCGCCCCCGCCGGAGGGGCGTCAGCACGAGGCGCGGCGGCGCGCGTGGGTTCAGCGGCCGGCGTCGTCGCGGCGCGGGGCGCGGCGCACCCGACGAGGCACGTCACCGCGACACAAACGAGGGTTCGCGACATGAAGACCTCCACAGGAGTGTCAAACCATAGCCCTGCACGGCCTGCCCACCGGGTTTTCTGGCGCGCCGCGTGTCACCGGCGACGGCCACGCGGCTTCGACTTCGGCTTCGGCGCGGGCGGCTCCGCCGACTCCAGCTCCGCGACGCGCGCGCGCAGGCGCTGCACCTCGGCGGAGAGCTGCGCGTACGAGTCGCGCACGTGGCCGTTGAACACCACCTGCCGGCCCAGCGCCTCGTTGATGAAGACCTGCCCGACGGCGCGGAACACGCGCTTGGCCGTCACCACCGCGCGCCCCGCCAGGCCGTCGCGGTGCGTCTCCAGCGGCAGCCCGCGCGTGGCGTCGGCGTGCGCCTCGAGCGCCTGGAGGTTGAAGCTCAGCGGGTCGACGCGCGGCTCGACGCCCTCCTCGGCCCAGCCGTCACCGCCGTCGTCGCGCAAGCCACGCGCCGCGAGGCGCTCGCTCACCACGTTCATCAACTTCGCCGCCGAGAGGTCCTTGCCGAGCAGCTTCATGAAATCTCCTCGAGGTACGCGCGCATCACTTGAGCCCAACTCGCCTTCGCCGCGAAGGCGCGCGCGCGCTTCGCGAAGGTGGCGCGCTTCTCGCCCACGGCGCGCACTGCGTCGCGGAAGCTGTCGTCATCGCGCAGCACGAACGGCACGCCACCGCCGCTGCGCTGGAGCTGCCCCGCCACCACGTCGCTCGCGGCGTTGCCCAACACGGGCGTGCCCGCGGCGAAGGCCTCCAGCGTCACCAGCGACAGGCTCTCGAGGCTGCTGGGCACCACCAGCGCCAGCGCGCCCGACAGCGCGTCCCACTTCGTCTGCTCGTCGACGCGGCCGGTGCAGATGACGCGCGTGCCGCGAGGCCGCAGGTCTCCGCCGCCGAGCAACACCAGCGAAGGCGCGTCGTGGAAGTCGCGCACCAGCGCCTGATGGCGCCGCACCAGCTCGAGCACGTTCTTCCCCGCCTCCATGCGGCCCACGTAGAGGAGGTACGGCCCTTCGACGTCGAACGCCTTGCGGAAGCGCTTCGCGTGGCCCTTCAGTGGCTCGATGCCCACGCCCACCACGCGGCGGCGCGCAGCGCGGGGGAACTGGCGTTCGATGAGCGCGACCTCTTCGGGCGTGTTGCACAGCAACGCGCGCGGCGCCTCGAACACGTCACGCAGCGCGCCGAAGCGCAGCGGCGGCTCATCGTGCGCGGTGGGGATGACGAGCGCCTTGTCTTTCACCAGCGGCACGCCCCAGGCCGTGGGCGCGTAGAGGTAGGTGAAGAAGATGAACGCGTCGAAGTCATCGCGGCGCTCGGCGAGCGCGCGCAGCAGCCCCGGCGCGAGCGGCCCCTGCTCCGCCAACCAGTGCGTCTCGGTGACGAAGTCCTGCGGCTCCTTGAAGACGCGGTCGGAGAGCCGGTTGAACGGCCGCATCTGCCGCGGTCGCGACACCGGGAAGCGATGCACCCGGAGCGCCCCGTCGCGCTCGACGCCAGGGGTGAATTCATTGGCCCAGGTGAGGTGGTCCTTCGCACAGGTGGTCAGCACCTCGACCTCGACGTGCTTCGCGAGCCGCAGCGCCACCTGTCGCGCGTGCGCCTCCGCACCGCCCGAGATTTCTTCTCCGAAGCGCTGCACGACGATGGCGACACGCCGCACACTCCCCCTCCCCCGCCTGCGGGAGAGGGTCGGGGTGAGGGCCGCGACGCTCCTTGCGCCCCTCACCCCTCGCTTCGCGAGACCCTCTCCCCGCGGGAGAGGGAATTTCTGCAGCGTGTTCTCGAACGACAGCTCCCGCACGCGCTCCAACTGCCCGGCGATGAGCTTCTCGCGCAGCGAGGCGTTGTCGGTGAGCTCGCGCACCACCTCCGCCAGCGCCGCGAAGTGCTTCTCGTCGAACACCACACCGCGGCCGCCCATCGTCTCGGGCACCGCGGCGGCGCCGAAGGCCAGCACGGGGAGCTCGCACGCCATCGCCTCGATGAGCGGCACGCCGAAGCCCTCGTGCTCCGACATCGAGACGAAGACGTCAGACGCGCGGTACGCCGCGACCAACTGCGCGTGCGAGACCCGCCCGAGGAACCGCACGCCGCCCAGCTTCTGCGCCCGCGCGTGGAGGCGCCTGAATGCGTCATTCCCCGGCGCGTAGCCACCGACCACCCACAGCTCCGCGCGCGGAGCGATCCGCCGCAGCTCTTCATGGAGCGACAGCAGGTCCTCCATGCGCTTGTGCGGCACCACGCGGCTCACCGACACCACGCGCGGCAACCGCGGCGGCCGCGACTCGCCCGCGAAGCGCTCCGGCTCGACGAACAGCGGCACCACGTGCACGTCACGGTGGCCCGCCTCGCGCAGCTCGCGTGCGTTGAACTCGGAGACCCCGATGGAGAACTCCACGTGGTCGGCCAGCGCGGCCAACTGCGCGCGCCCCGCAATCAGCGCTTCTTCGAGGCGCGTGCCCTCGTAGTAGCGGGCGGGCGTCACGTTGTGGAACACCACCGCGCGGCGACACGGGAGGTGCATCACCCGGCCCGCGAGCGGCGAGGCGATGCCGTGGTGGTACAGCACCAGGTCGTCGGGCGCGGGCTTCAACTGCGCCGCGGGGCGCACCAGGGAGCGGAACTCCGGCGCGACCTCCCCTGCGTAGATTTCTCCGGTGTACCCGAGGTGCCGCAGCACGCGCTGCCACGCGACGGCGGCCTGCCCCATCGCGTCGGCCGGTTTGAAGTCGGGAATGAGCTGGTGAACCTGCCCCACGCGCCCGCCTTACTTCACTTCGCTGCGTGCTACAGCGCGACGCGCACGTGCCACCCATCGCTCTCGACGCCACGCTCTGGGACGAGCCCACCACCGGCATCGCGCTGTACACGCGTGAACTGCACGCCGCGCTCACCCGCAACGGCCTCGACGTGGAGCGCTGGGGCGCGCGCCGCACGGGCGAGGTGCCGCGCGGCCGCACCGCCCGCACATTGTGGACGGTGTCGCGGCTCCCGGCGCTGCTCGAAGAGCGACGGCCGCGGCTGTTTCACGCGCTCTCGAACTTCAACCTGCCGTTGGTGAAGTCGCACACCCCGCTGGTGCTGACGGTGCACGACCTGGTGCCGCTGCTGTTGCCCGACACGGTGTCGACGCCGTTCCGCTGGCAGTTCCGCGTGTGGCTCACGCGCAGCCTCGCCATCGCCGACGCGGTCATCTGCGTGAGTGAGACCGCGCGCCAGAGCGTGCTGCGCCACTTCGAGGTCGACGCGCGCAAGCTGCACGTGGTGCATCACGGCGCCGACCACGTCGAGCGCGTCGCGCCGCCCGATGAGACGACGGTGAAGTGGCTCGACGCCGTGCTCCCTCCGGAGAACACGTTCGTGCTCTACGCCGGCGCGCTCGACGCGCGGAAGAACGTGCAGCTGGTGCTCCGCGCCGTCGAGCAACTCCACGACCAGGGCCTGCGCGTTCCGCTGGTGCTCGCGGGGCAGCGCTGGTTCGGCGCCGGGCCCATCGAAGCGGAGCTCGCTCGCGTGAAGGCGCGCGGCGTCGACGTGCGGGCGCTCGGCTACCTGAGCGACTCCGTCTTCTATGCGCTGATGAAGCGCGCGGGCGTGTTCGTCTTCCCCTCTCGCTACGAGGGCTTCGGGCTGCCGCCGCTCGAAGCGATGCGGCTCGGCGTGCCGACCATCGTGTCGACCGAAGGTTCCCTCCCGGAAGTGTGCGGAGGCGGCGCGGCGCAGGTCGGCCCCGACGACACCGACGCGCTCGCGGCGCTGCTCTCGAAGTGGCTCACCGATGACGCCGAGCGTTCGCGACAAGCCACCCGCGCGAGGGACCACGCGCAGAAGTACGTGTGGGCCGACACCGCGCGAGAGACCGCGCGCATCTACGACACCGTCGGCTAAAGCGGAGCCCATGCGCGCCGCGTTCTTCCTCTTCGCGATGTCCACCCTCGCCTGCGCGTCGCGAGACGCCCACGCGCCCCCACCGACGCCGGAGCCGACCGCGATGCCTGACGCCCTCGAAGTGACGCTCCTCCCGGCCGACGCGTTGACCGCGGGCCAGCCCATCGCGCTGCGCATGCAGGTGAAGAACCCGACGCCGAAGCCGCAGAAGTTCTGCACGTACCACACGCTCTTCGAGGGCCTGCGCAACGACCTCTTCGAGGTGAAGCGCGCCGACGGCACCGAACTCGAGTACCGCGGGATGATGGCGAAGCGTGCGCCGCCCGACGCCGACGACTTCATCACCCTGGCGCCGGGTGAAGCGCGCGTGAGCGACGCGGTCGACGTGAGCGAGGGCTACGCGTTCACGCCGGGGACCTTCAGCGTGGTCTTCACCGGCGGGAGCATCAGCGGGCTCCCCGCGTCGAAGGCGATCACTGTGAGCGTTCAGTAGATCGGCCCTCACCCCAACCCTCTCCCGCGGGCGGGAGAGGGGGCCGTTCAGTGCTTGCCGTTGGAGCGCTCCAGCGCCTCCATCACGTCAGAGAAGCGCGCGCGGTTGCGCTCGTCGACGTCGCACAGCTCGCGGTGCGCGCCGAGCATCACCGCCGCGAGGCCCTGCGGCGGCGTGCGGTCGAGCGTCACCTCCTCGAGCTCCAGCTCCCTGGGCGGCTCCAGCTTCGGGGTCATCGTGAAGAGCTTGTCGAACTGCATCGCCCGCAGCGTCTGCGCGACCTGCCCCTCGGGGCACAGAATCACCGCGCGCCGCGAGAAGCGCTCGAGGCACGAGCGGCCGAGGTGCGCCAACAACCCGAGCCCCGTGCTGTCGACGCTCACCACGTCGCGGAGGTCGATGACGGTGGTGTCGCTGACCTGCGGAATCACCACGTCATCGAGGAACGCGCGGAGCTGCCGCGCCTCGGTGTAGCGGACCACTCCCTCCAGACAGAGCCACGACAGATGATCACGATGTCCGTAGCGCATGGGAGAGCCTCCGGCGCAGCATCAACACGGCGACATCGTCGGGACGTTGCTGGCTCCGCGTCAACCCCAGCCCCTCCACGAGCTGCCCGGCCGTGTCGCTCCGCGCGGCGACCGCGGTGATGCGCGCGAGCTTCTCGTCATTCGTGCTGCCCGGCAGCACCTCGAACACGCCGTCGGTGCACGCGGCGAACTTCGCGTCGTCACCGAGCTCGTACACGCGCTCCTCCCATGACGCGGTCGGCAGCAGGCCCAACGGCATGCCGGGCAACTCGAGTATCTGCGTCGTGCCGCCCTGGAACAGCACCGGCCACGGGTACGCGCCGGCGTTGGCGCAGGTCAGCGTGCAGCGCGTCTCATCGACGAGGCCGTAGAAGAGCGCCACGTGCTTCTCGTGGCCCTGCCGCAGCAGCTCGCGGTTGAGCTCCTTCAAGAAGTGCGCGGGCGCGAAGGGCCGCGAGTCGCGCGCCTCGGTCACCCAGCGGTCGATGAGCGTGCGCAGCATCACCGTCACCAGCGCCGACGGCACGCCGTGGCCCGCGACGTCGGCGAGGTAGAAGCCCCAGCGGTTCTCCGGCAGCGCGAAGGTGCTCAAGAAGTCGCCGCTCAAATACGACGAGGGCAACAGCTCGCGGGTCAGCGTGAAGGAGCCGATCTCCGTGTTCTGCGGCGGCAGCAGCCCGGCCTGCAGGCGGCGCCCGGCCTCCTGGTCTTCGGCCAGCTCCCGGTACACCAGCTCCAGCTTCTCGCGCTGCCGCTGGTTCTCCGCGAGCAGCCGGGCCTTCTCGAGCGCCATGCCCACCGAGTGCTGCAACGCGGCCATGCCCGCGAGGGGCTTCGAGAGGTAGTCCCACGCGCCCAACTTCAGCGCGCTGACCGCATCTTGCAGGAGCCCTTCGCCCGACATCACGATGACCGGCAGGCCCGACTTCATCTCGCGGAGCGCGGTGAGCACCCCGAGGCCGTCGACCTTCGGCATGCGGAGGTCGCAGAGGATGAGGTCGAGCGGCTCGGCGGCGATGACGGCGAGACCCTCTTCGCCGTTGGCCGCGCCCAGCACGTCGTACCCGAGGCGCGCCAACTGCCGGATCAACAGCACCCGAACGTCGTCGGTGTCTTCGATGACGAGAATCCGCTTCGCGCCAGCCATGACTTTCAAACCCTAATGACCCCGGCGCTTTTTGTGGTGACGGGGCGCGTCGTAGGGCGCGAACGGTGACGTAGATCCAATTTCACGGCTGCCCGTTGAAGGGCCCATGAACCGCACCTTCCTCTTCCTCGCGTCGGCCGCCGTGCTGCTGATTCTCGCTGTGGTGATGGGGTTGCCGTTGGCGCACGTCGCCACGCCGGTCCCCAACCCGCCGCCGCAGAACCCGCCGCCGGAGCAGCCGAAGCCGCCCGACGCGCACCCGGGCTCGCTCTCGATGACGGGCCGTCTCTCGCACCCGTACGTGCTCCCCGGCACCAACGACGTCTTCGCGACCTTCGAGATCTCCGCCGTCGACGTGCCGGGCGCGGGCCGCGCGCCGGTGAACCTCGCGGTGGTCATCGACCGCAGCGGCTCGATGCAGGGCGCGAAGATTGCGCAGGCCCGCCGCGCCGCCAGCCGCCTGGTGGAGATGCTCAACGAGAACGACCGCCTCGCCATCGTGCACTACGGCACCGACGTGGAGGTGCTGCCCGGCATCTTCGCCACGCCGGAGAACAAGGTGAAGATGCAGCGCTTCATCGCCAACATCTCCGAGAACGGCGGCACCAACATCGGCGACGGCCTCGTCGCGGGCCAGGCGCAGATTGAGAAGGCGAAGAGCGACTTCCGCGTCAACCGCCTGCTGCTGCTCTCTGACGGCAACCCGACGGTGGGCATCACCAGCCCCAACGGCCTCGCCAACGTGGTGCGCCGGGTGCGCGACGCGGGCATCTCCGTCACCTCGCTGGGCGTGGGCGCCGACTTCAACGAAGACCTGATGCAGAAGCTGGCCGACGTGGGCGGCGGCTCGTACGGCTTCATCAGCAACGCGGAGGCGACCGCGGCCCTCTTCGAGAGGGACCTCCAGCAGGCGGCGACGATGGTGGCGCGCGGCGCGTCGCTGCAGCTGACGCCTCCGCCCGGCGTGCGCTTCGTGCAGGTCTTCGGCCGCCCGGTGTCGCAGAGCGGCGAGGCGGTGACGGTGTCGCTGCCCGACTTCTCCGCGCGGCAGGTGGAGAAGGTGGTGGTGCAGCTCGCGGTCTCGCCCGGCGCGCGCGGCGGCAGCATCGACATCGGCAGCTTCCAGCTGACGTACTCCGACCTGCTCACCGAGAAGCCCGCCGACGCCCGCGTCTCGCTGGCGGCGATGGTCACCGAAGACGGCACGCTGGCGATGAACAAGCGCGACAAGGACGCCACCGTGCTGGCCACCAAGGCGCGCGCCGCGGCGAACTACAAGCTGGCGGCCGACGCCATCGAGCGCGGCGACTTCGGCTTCGCGCAGCAGACGCTCCAGAAGAACGAGACGCTCTTCGAGGAGGCCGAGGTCGTCGGCGGTGGCGGCGCGGTGGCCGATGAGCGCCAGACGAACCAGGGCCTGTTCGGGCTCTCCACCGCCGCGCCCGCCGCCGCGCCGGAGCTGCGCCGCGAAGCGGTGAAGGAGATGAAGACCCAGTCGCTCAAGTCGTCGGGGCGCGGCGCCTCGGTGTACTGAGCCGCCGCCGCGCGTCAGCGCCTAAGGCCACGCGTCGAGAGGCGCGTGGTCTTCGTCGTCGTGCACGCGGCGCCACACACCGCCCACGACACGGGTACGCTCTCGTCCTCATGGGCCTCCCCGGAGAGAGCAGCGCCATCACGC
>CAMLFP010000059.1 GCA_946479335.1 uncultured Archangium sp. | reverse complement strand
AGTTCAAGGGCTGAAGTCGGCACAAGAGGAGCAATCCCCCTCTCCCGTTCACGGGAGAGGGTTGGGTGAGGGCCGTCGATGCGTCTGCTGCTGCTGACCGTGCTCTCGCTGCCCGCGCTCGCGCAGCTCGTGCCCGCGAGATCGTTCTACGACCTGCCCTCGTCGAACGGTCACGGCGCGGTGATGGTCGACGGCCGCACCGGCAAGCTGGTGCACTTCCGCGAGCACCTCCCGGCGACCGAGGAGTTCGTGCTCGATGCGTCGGGCCAGCAGGTGTGGGTCGGCAATCAGCAGCAGGTGATCGCCACGCGCGATCTGCTCTTCGACGCGTACTTCGGCGTGCGAGCCGGTGGGCAGCAGCGCTGGCTCGATGACGCGACGCTGGTTTCGAACGGCTACGCGCCCGGGACCGGAGTCGTGACCACCACGCACACCGCGTACGGGCTCACGCTGACCGCCTCGGTGTTCTCGCCGCGGACGTTCCCTCATGCGGGCTACGTCGCGATCCTCTGCGCGAAGAACACCGGCGCCTCGGCGGTGAGCGGCGTGTCGATCTTCCATCTCCAGAACCTGCACCTCGGGCCCGGGCGGCCAGGCGTCGCGGTGGATGTCGATTCGACCAACGAGACCGTGGTCATCAGCAACGGCGACCTCTTCGAGCGCGGCTTCGCGGGCGTGGTGGGCACACGCGCCTTCGGCACCGCGACCGCTGCTGCGTGGAACAGCGGCTCGCCCTCGACCGACAACGCGTACTTCGTGGTGCGCGACACGACGAACTCGCTGACCGCGCGCGACGGCGACCTCGGGCTCGCGAATGACTGGGCGACCGCGCTGCAGTTCGATCTCGGCACGCTCGCGGCGGGTGCAGAGCAGTGCGCGGGGCTCGTCAGCGCGCACCACGCCGATCCATTTGCCCAGAGTGAAGTGACCGCGTGGCTCGACACCTGGGTCGCAGGCCGCACGGCGCGGCAGGTGCTCGACGCGGAGCTCGCCCACTGGGCGGCGTTTCAAACGTCGCTCACCCTGCCCTCCGGGCTCAGCGCCGACGAGGCGAGCCTCACGCGTCAGGCCGCGGTGACCATGGCGATGGCGCAGGTGCAGAGCGGCGAAGCGTTCCTCCGCGAGTGGCGCACGCAAGACGGAGAACTCCGGTACACGCGCTTCGCGACGCTCGACGGCGGCGCGCTGCCGAACATCGTGAAGCACCGGGGCAAGGGCGCGGTGCTCGCGAGCCTCCCGCCCGGAGAGTGGACGTATTCATGGGTGCGCGACGGCGCGTACGCCGCGGTCGCGATGTCGGAGCTCGGCCTCGTCGACGAGTCGCGCGAGGCGCTGCGCTTCTTCCTCGACGCTGAGGGAGGCCGGTTCCAGAACTGGAATGAACTCCAGCCGCAGGGTTTTCCACCATACGTCTTGAGCCTCACGCGCTACGTGGGCTTCGGCGTCGAGGAGACCGACTTCAACGACTTCGGCCCCAACCTCGAGTTCGACGGCTTCGGCCTCGTGCTGTGGGCGCTGCGCGAGCACGAGGTGCGCACGGGCGACACCGCGCTGGTCGACGCGCGGTGGAATGACATCGCCACGCTGATCGCCGACCCGCTGGTGGCGATCATCGACCCCTCCACCGGGCTGCTGCGCAAAGACTCGAGCATCTGGGAGACGCACTGGAATGGCCGCGAGCGCACGTGGGCCTTCACCAACCTCACCGCGGCGCGCGGGCTGTGTGACGCCGCGCTGCTCGCGGAGCGAATGCACGACGCCACGCGTGCGATGCAGTACCGGCTCGCGGGGCAGAACCTGCGGCGCGCGATCGCCGCGAAACTGACCGATGCGCACGGCGCGCTGGCGTCGAACCGCGAAGAGCTGCTGAGCGGCGACGGTTACTCCGACGCGGCGGTGCTCGACGCGATCGCGATGGGGCTCTTCGCGCCCGACGGTCGCATCGCCAACGCGACGCTCGACGCGATGGACCGCGCGCTGAAGGTCGCGAACGGCCCCGGCTGGGCCCGCAACGACGACTCGCGCGATCACGCCGGGGGCAACGACCTCTCGCCGTGGGGCAGTCCCTACGACTCCGCGGAGTGGGTGATCACCGATATGCGCGGAGAGATCGCGATGCGCGCCGCCGGCCGCACCACGCGCGCCGATGCGCTGCTCGCGTTCACGCGACAGCAGTCGATGAACAACGCGGGCATCTTCTCGGAGACGTACGACGAGCAGACCGGCGCTTGGAAGTTCAACGCCCCGATGATCGGCTTCGGCGCGGGCGCGTGGGTGCTGGCGGTCGCGCATCGCGGTGGGCGCGCCATCGACCCGGCCTGTGGTGCGTATGAGGAACCCGACGCCGGGGTGCCCGATGCAGGCATCGCAGACGCCGGCTCGACGATGACCTCCGACGCGGGCGTGACGACGCCGACGCCGCCGCCGAGCACGTGCGGCTGTTCGTCGGGCGCCGGACCGCTCGCCGCCCTCGCGCTGGTGCTCGCCCGCCGTCGCCGCACCGGCTAAGCGCAGCGCGCATGAGAGCTCCGCTGCTCGCGGTCTTGTTCCTGTGCGCGCCCCTCCTCGCCTGCCAACAGCCGTGCGGTCCTTCGACGTGCGCCGGCTGCTGCAACGCCGACGGTGACTGCGTGGAGGCACCGAACAACTCGGTGCAGACGATCTGCGGCGGTGCGGGGCTGGCGTGCGCGACGTGCGCGTCGAACCAACTCTGCGACCCGTCGCGCCTGGTGTGCATCGCGAACGCCGACCCGGCAGCGTGCTCCAGCCCGCCGGTGCAGACGTTCTCCGAGCCTTGCTGCTCGTCGTACGGCGCCGACGCGTGCGGCGCGGGCCTGTTCTGCGCGGCCTTCGACGGGCGCACGCGTGAGACCTGCTACGCGGAGCACTCGCGGCTGAGCCTCGAGACGTGCACCGAAGATCGCCAGTGCACCAGCAGCTCCTGCAACACCGTCGCCGGTAAGTGCCGGAGCTCGCAGTACGAGCTGTGCACCACGCAGGTCGGCTGCACGCCCACCAACCAGTACGGCACCCCGCTGACCTGCGTGACGACCAGCGGGCAGCTGCGCTGCGAGACGTGAATCAACACCCCGCACCATCGAGCGGGGCGCGTCGAGCTGCCGTGACCGGCCGCATTGCAGCACGTGCGAAATGAGGTATGGCGACGCGCACCATGCGCATCATCGTCACCGGTTCCCTCGCGTACGACTACATCATGAACTTCCCCGGGAAGTTCTCGGACCACATCCTCGCGGACAAGGTCCACATGCTCACCGTCAGCTTCCTCGTCGACTCGATGAAGAAGATGCGCGGCGGCACCGCCGGCAACATCGCGTACACGCTGGCGCTCCTGGGCGCGAAGACGGCCATCGTCTCCGCCGCCGGCCAGGACTTCCGCGAGTACCGCGACTTCATGCATGGCCGCGGTATCGACACGCGCGGCATCAAGGAGGTCGCGAACGAGTTCACCGCGTCGTGCTTCATCAACACCGACCAGTCGAACAACCAGATCGTCGCGTTCTACCCGGGCGCGGTGGTGCACGCGCGTGAGGTGACGCTCGCCTCGCTCGGCCTCGAGAAGGGCGACTGGGTGATCATCTCGCCCACCGATCCGGAGTCGATGCAGCGCCACACCAACGAGTGCAAGGCCGCTGGCGTCTCGTACATCTTCGACCCGGGCAAGCAGGTGCCGCGGCTCTCGAAGGAGCAGATCATCGACGGGATCGACGGCTGCGCGGTGCTGGTCGGCAACGACTACGAGTTCGGCATGATGTCGAAGGCCACCGGCCTCACCGAGCAGCAGCTCTTCGACAAGGCGCCGATCACGGTGATGACGCGCGGCGAAGAGGGCAGCCGCATCATCGTGCGCGGCGGCGAGACGGTGGAGATCCCCGTCGCGAAGCCCTCGTCGGTCGTCGACCCCACCGGCGCTGGCGACGCGTACCTCGGCGCGCTGGCCTTCGGCCTCGCGAAGAAGCTGCCCCACGCCACCACCGGCCGCCTGGCCGCGCTCGCCGCGACGTACGCCATCGAGCTCAAGGGGTGCCAGGAGCACACGTATTCCATCGACGACTTCGCGCGCCGCTACCAGGGCGTGTTCGGCGAGAAGCTGGCGTTCTGAGTCATGGCGCTCCCGAATTCGATTCGCGTCGGCGGTGAGATCGACGCGTTCTGCACGAAGTGCGACCTGAACCTCGCGCACACCATCATCGCGATGGTGGGCCCGAAGGTCGTGAAGGTGAAGTGCAACACCTGCGACTCCGAGCACATGTACCGGGGCACGCAGCCGCTGGTGAAGGCGACCTCGTTCGCCGCGCCGAAGAAGAGCGCAACCGGCACCACCGCCCGCACGCCGCGCGCCGCGACGGTGAAGATGAGCTGGGAAGACCAGTTCGCCGGGAAGGATCTCGCCCGCGCGAAGAAGTACTCGCCGCGCGAGACGTTCGTGGTCGATGACATCGTCGATCACCCGACGTTCGGCATCGGGCTGGTGATCGCCGTGCGCGTCGACAAGGTCGACATCTCGTTCAAGGCCGACACCAAGACGCTGGTGCACGGCAAGGCGCCGCCGCCTACGGCGAGCTGAAGCGCTGCAGGTCTTCGGGGAGCGGCGATTCGACCGCCACCCCGAGTGACTCGATGACCAGACGCGAGGCGTGGAGCGGCGTGCGCGCGAGCGTCACGCCGTTTCTCGTCAGCGGCGTCTTGTTGCCGTACTGGTGATCGAAGAGCAGCGGGTGCCCGGCTGATTTGAGGTGCACGCGGATCTGGTGTTGGCGACCCGTCAGCGGTTCGCATTCGACCAGCGTCATTCGGCCCTCACCCCGACCCTCTCCCGAGAACGGGAGAGGGGGTTGCACGGGGTTCACCAGGGTCCGCGCCGGCTTGCCGCCCTGCTCGCCCGGGAACACCACGCGCATCTTCCCTTTGCGCGCCTCGGTCATTGGCGTGTCGATGTCCAACGGCGCGGTGACGGCGCCCTCCACCAACGCGAGGTAGCGCTTCTTCACCTCGCCGTTCTCGAAGGCCATCGACGCCGCGCGATGCGCGTCAGCGTCGAGCGCGAAGAGCACGATGCCTGAGGTGTCGCGATCGATGCGGTGACAGACCCACACGCGCTGGCCCAACTGCTTCGAGAGCCGATCGCGCGCGCACTCGTGATCTTCCGGCGTGCGCCCGGGGATCACCAGGAGCCCCGGCGGTTTCTCCACCGCGACGAGGCCACCCCACTGACCGAGCACCTTCACTCGAACATCGACGGCTTCCACACCGTCACCGGCCCGAACTTCGCGACCTGCGGCTTGATCTTCTCGGCGTTGCCGACGAGCACGATGGTGCGCGCCTTGTCGAAGAGGTGCGCGCGCGCTGCGGCGGCGGCGTCCTTCACGGTCACGGCGGCGACGCGCTCGCGGTACTCAGAGATCCACTTCTCCGGCAGCCCGTAGTGCACGACGTCGGCGATGGCGCCGGAGACGTTCTCGTTCGTCTCCAGCCGCCCCGGGTACAGCCCGGAGATGTAGCGCTTCACCGTGGCCAGCTCCGTCGGGGTCGGCCCCTTCTCGCGCATCTTCTTCACCTCGCCGAGCGCGACGTCGATCAACGTCTTGATGCTCTCGGTTCGGGTGAATGACGAGACGGTGAAGACGCCGGCGGCGCTCAGCATGTCCCACGCGCTGCCGGCGCCGTACGAGAGGCCGCGCTTCACGCGGATCTCCGAGACGAGGCGCGAGGTGAAGCCGCCGCCCAGCACGGTGTTCATGGTGATGAGCGCGAAGTGCTCCGGGTGGCCCCGCTTCACGCCCGCCGCGCCGATGCGCATCTGCACCTGCGTCTGCTCCGGCTTGTCGACGATGATCACCTCGCCGCTGCGCGCCAGCCCGCCCCACGCGGGGATCTGCGGGATCTCCGAAGGCCCGCCGCTCCAACCACCGAGCGTGCGCTCGACCGTCTTGAGCACCGCGCGCGCATCGAACGCGCCCACGATGTACAGGTGCGCGACCTTCGGGCCGAGGCGCTCTTTGTGGAAGGCGCGGAGATCCTTCACGGTGTACGCCTCGATGTCGGCCTTCCCGCCGATCAGCTCGTTCGCGTACGGGTGCGTGCCCCAGGTCGCGCGGGCCAACGCGCGGTCAGCCAGCGAGCCGGGGTCGTCGAGATCATTGGTGAGCGCCGCCAGCGTGCGCCGCCGCGCGAGCTCCACTTCACTCTCGGGGAACGTGGGCTCGAGCAGCACCTTCGCCATCACCTCGAACATCGGGTCGAAGTGCTTCGAGGGCGTCGACAGCGAGATGATGACGTTCTCGTCATTGGAGAAACCGCCGACGCTGGCGCCGACGAAATCCACCGTGTCGGAGATCTGATCGGCGGTCATGCCGCCCGCGCCACGCCGGAACAGCCGGGCGGCGAAGTCACCGACGCCCAGCTTGCCCGCCGGGTCGAACGCGCTCCCGCCGCGAATGACGAGGCGCACCGCGACGAGCGGCAGCGGGCCACGTGGCACGAGGTGCACGGTCAGGCCGTTCGGCAACACATGCACCGCGTGCGCGGGCAATTTCAGCGGGCGCAGCGCGGGCGTCTCACGCGAAGTGGTCTTCACGCGGCGATCTCCTGTTCCTGCGTGGGCACCAGCGTGACGACGGAGCGCCGGCTGGAGCCGAGGTACTTCGCGGCGGCCTCGCGCACCTCCTCGGCGGTGATCGACTCGTAGCGCTCCGGCAGGCGCAGGCCATCGCGCCAATCACCCAGCATCAGCTCGTACGTGCCCAGCGCGTGCGCGCGGCCGTTGTTGGTGGCCAGCTCGCGCAGCAGGTGCGCCGACAGGTTGTTCTTCGCCTTCTCGAGCTCGCGCGCGTCGAGGCCCTTCTCGGCGACCTTGTGCAGCTCGGCGTAGAGCGCGGCCTCGGCGGCTTTGGGGTCTCCGTCGGGCTTGAGCTCCATCACGACGGTGAACGCGCCGGGGTCGAAGCGCCAGGTCCAGTCGACGGAGATGCCGACACAGACCTCCTGCTCGAACACCAGTGACCTGGTGAGCCGCGACGACTGGCCGACCGACAACGCGTACTGGAGGACATCGAGCACCAACGTGTCGCGCTCGTGCGCCGACGGGCCACGCCACGCGATCATCAGCGACGGTGCCTGCGCCGGGTGCCGCACCTCCGCGCGACGCTCGCCCTTCTGCTCGGGCTCCGCGTCCAACACCGGAGGCAGCGCCGGGCCGGCCTTGATCGCGCCGTAGTACTTCTTGATGAGCTTCATCGCGGCCTTCGGCTCGAAGTCGCCCGACACGTACAGCGTCGCGTTGTTCGGCGCGTAGAAGGTGCGGAAGTACTCGAGGCAGTCCTCGCGCTTGATGTTGGCGATGTCCTTCATCCACCCGATGACCGGCCAGCGGTAGGGGTGCGCCTTCCACACCAGCGTGGAGAGCTCTTCGTCCATCAGGCCGCCGATCTCGTTGTCGACGCGCAGGCGGCGCTCCTCCATCACCACCTGGCGCTCGCTCTCGAGCATCTTCGGCGTGACCTGCAGCGACTTCATGCGGTCGCTCTCGAGGTCGAGCACCGTCTCCAGCGCCTCGGCCATGAAGTCTTCGTAATAAACGGTGACGTCGTTCGAGGTGTACGCGTTGGAGGTGCCGCCGCTCGACTCCAGCACGCGATCGAACTTGCCCGGCCCGTACTTCTTCGCGCCGTTGAACATCATGTGCTCGAAGAGGTGGCTGATGCCGGTGATGCCCGGCTTCTCGTTGCGGGCGCCGACTTTGAAGAACGTATAGAGGCTGCAGGTCGGCACCGCGTCGGAGGGCAGCAGGCGCACTTTCAAACCGTTGGGCAGCGTCTCTTCGATGACTGAATCAGCGACTGCCTTCAGTTCCTTACTCAGCTTCGGCATCAAGGCTCCTTGCGCGCGTGGCGGTCGAAGAAGTCCAACACCTTCGACCAGACCTCCTCAGCGGCGCGCTCACCGAGGACGAGATCCATATGACCGTACTCACCGCGGGTACCGTTGGCCCGGGTAATGAGCAACCACTCTTTCGGCCCGCCCAACGCGCGGTACCCGTCTTTCACGGCAGGGACGACGCCGATGCGATCGAGCCGGCCGGCGACCACCAGGATCGGCACGTGGATGCGCTGCATGTCGGCGCGGAAGTCGAGCTTCTGATCCTTCGAGACGAAGTCACCCTTGAAGAGGCGCGAGAGCTGCACGCTGACCCCGCCCGCCATCGGTGAGGTGCCGTAGGTGAGCAGCTCGCGGAACGTCGCCGGGTCGGTGGACTTCGGGTTGTAGAAGAAGCGCTCCAGCATCGTGTCGGAGCCGTCTTCGAACGGCGCGAGGAGCCCAGAGAACGCCGAGGTGGGGATGTTGAAGGTCGGCGAGAGCAACGGCGCGACGGGGCCGGTGACGAGGTCTTCGAGCGGCGAGCCGAAGTCGAAGCGCGTGGGGCTCCCGAGCGTCGCGGCGGCGCTGATGCCCTGCCCGCCTTCCGCGAGGTACGCGTACAGCATCATGCCGCCCATCGAGTGTCCGACGAACTCGATCGAGGGCGCGCCGCTGACGCGCTTCACGTACTCGACTGCGGCCGGGAGATCCTGCTGCCAATAGTCGTCGAAGAAGATGGGGCCGGCAGGCGAACCGCTGTCACCCGCGCCGCGCATCGACATCGTCCACGCCTCGCGACCGTGCGCCGCGAAGTAGCGCGCCATCGAGATGCGATCATCGAGGTCCATGTTGCGCGCGTTGGCGGAGATGCCGTGGCACAGGAGCACCGGCGGGCCCTTCACCTCGCCGATGGCCGGGTAGCGCACGAGGGCGATCTCCACGCCGTCGGAGGTCTTCGCACGGTGCTGTTCGGCGACCGACGGCAACGGAGGAACGTGCGCGCAGCCCGCGAGCAGCAGCAGCAGCGCGAAACGGGGCGCGCTCATCGCAAAAACTCCTCGAGCGGCGCGAACACGAAGCGTCGCGCGTTCACCCCGCGCAGCAGCGTCACGTGCGCGAAGTCGTCGCCATGTGTGAAGCGGCTGAAGGAGATGAAGCGCACCGTGGCGCGTGAGTGTTCCCGCAGCGGCGTGCACGATTCGCTCGGCGCCCAGGTGTCACCCATCGCGAGGAACATCAGCGTCGGGCGATCGAACGCGCGCAAACGCGCCGCCACCGACGTTCCATCATCGAGCGGCAAATCGCCCGCGCGGAGCCACGTCAGCAACTCGCTCGCGGCCGGCCGGGACAGATCGCGCGCCGTGACGCGCCCTTCGATCGGCGAGCCCATCGCGAAGAGCTGCGTGAAGGCCTCGAAGCCTTCGGGAGACGCGAACAGCGTCGAGAAGTGCCCGCCATCGGAGAGGAACCACTCCTGCAACTCCGTCGGAGGTTCCGGCGCGAACGGCGCGTTCAAGGCCACCACGCGACGCACTGGCAGCTCGTGGCCCGCGGCGGCCATGGCCAGCGCGCCGACGTACCCGTGCGCGATCAAATCGACCGGCTCGCCAATCGCGCGCGCGATGGCCGGGAGATCGACGTGTAACATCGTGCGCAGTGAGAACCCGGAGCTGGCCGCGCCCTGCCCGCGCAGCTCCGCGACGAAGACGGTGCGGCCATGCTCGGCGAGGAACTCCGCGAGCGGCGCCGCGAGTGAATGATCGAAGCCCACGTCGACCACGATGAGCACCGGGCGCGCCTCACCCCGTGGTTCACCGTAACGGTAGAGCGCGAGCGCGGCGCCATCCTCCGCCGTGACGCGCCGATGCGAAACCGGCACCGTCGCCAACGCTGCGAGCAACAGCGCGGTCACAGCTCGACGATGCCGGCTTTGAGCGCGAGCACCACGGCCTCGACGTGCGAGTTCACCTTCATCTTCTTGTAGATGTGCCCGAGGTGCGTGCGCACCGTGCGGCGCTCGAGGGCCATCACGCCGCCGACCTCCGCGTTCGAGAGCCCCTTGGCCACGTACTTGAGCACGTCGAACTCCACCGGCGAGAGCCCCCACGGGTTGTCGGGTTGATCCTTCTTCGCCTGGATGGCGTGGAAGTAGTTCCAGAAGCGGCGCGCGATGATCGCCTCGAGCACCGTGCCACCCGCCATCACCTCGTGGACAGCGTTGCGGATCTTCTCGGGGCCTACGCGCTTCACCAGGTACCCCGACGCGCCGGCCTGCATCGCCTCGTACACCTTGGTCTCGTCGTCGAACGAGGTCAGCACCAGCACCTCGATCGACGCCGCGCTCCGCTTGAGCCGGCGCGTGACCTCGATGCCGTCGATGCCGGGGAGCTCGAGATCGAGCAGCACGAGATCAGGCAGCAGCCGCGTCATCTGCTCCACCCCGCTCTCGCCATCTTGCGCGGTGCCGACCACCTCCAGCTCCGGGTACAGCGCGAGCGACTTGAGGAGGTTCTTGAGCAGCTGGGGCTGGTCTTCGACGACGAAGACGCGGACGTTCGAGAGTTCGCTCATCGCTTTGAAAAGTTGGGGGTGATGGTGGCGACCTTGCCGGCGTCGATGCGTTGGCTCACCGCCCACTTCTTGCCCGACTTGTCTTCAGTGATCTCCACCTTGCGCGTGCCCGCGGTGACGCGAATCTTGATGCCGTTGTCGCAGACGCGTCGGCCGTCGATCTTCACCGAGGTGCTCGACATGCTGCGCACCGTGAGCCAGCCGTACTTGCCCTTCCCCGGCGAGTAGCAGGCGCCGAGCTCGCGGTTCACGGTGGCGAGGTCGGGCAGCGTGACGCCCGCGGCCTTCAGCAGCTTCGGGTCGGGGTTCGGGTTGAAGGCCTTGTCGGGGTGCTCCTCGTCGAAGTTCTTCAACTTCACCGGCGGCCCCGGCGCGGGCTCCGGGAGCGGCGGCGTGTAGTGGATGGCGCGCTGAATCGGCTTCGGGAGATACGAGATCAACGTGCCCTTCACGTCGCGCGTCGAGCGCACGAACAGGAACACCGCGAAGGCCACCATCGACATCAACACCACCGTGCCGATGAAGCTCGAGATGCGCGCGTTGCGCTTCGCGCGCCGGTGCATCGCGTCGAGGTTGGGGATCTCCGGGTCGCCCTCGCGTTTGAACGGCACCGCGAAGGTGACGATGGTCTTGGGCACCGGCCGCGGCTGCGGCGCGATCACGGGGCCGGCATCGGTCTTCTCTTCCTTCTCGACGGGCGCGAAGTCTTCGATCACCTTCACGCGCGCCTTGAAGCTCGACGCCGGCGCGGCGGCCGATGCGCTCTCGGGCATGGCCCCCTCGGGCGCCACCCAGTCCTGCGGCTCCTTGCGCGTCACCGCCGGAACCTCGAGCTCGGTGACGCTCTCCTCGCGGAACACCGGGAGCCCATCGCTGGTCGGCGTGCGCGAGTCGATGGCGCCCCCTGAGAACGGCGCGCGCTCGTCGGCCTGCACCTCGATCGCCGCGGCGCCCGCGATCTCGCTGAGCGAGAACGGCGCGGTGAACGGCACCGGCCCAGCGGTCGTCACCTGCACCTCGTTGTGGAACAGCTCGCCCACGAACTTTCGCACGTCGTCTCGCGGAGGGATGCCGCCCGTCGACGCGAGGAACTCGCGCAGCCCATCGGCGAACTCCGCGCACGACTTGTGACGCCGCGCGGGCGAGGTCTCCAGCGCGCGCATGATCACTGCGTCGACGCGCGAGTGCAGCCGGCGCACCAGCCGCGACGGCGGCGGCAATCGCTCACCGCGGGTGCTCACCGCGGCGTTGCCCAGCGACGCTTCACGCAGCGTCAGCAGCTCGTAGACGATCGCGCCCAGCGCGTAGAGATCGCTCGCCACCGAGGGCGCCGCGCCCGTCGACAGCTCCGGCGCCCGGTAGCTGCCGCGGCCGCGCGCGCCGAAGCTCTTCTTGAGCGCGGGAGAGGCCTGCAGCGCCGCCAGCGCGCCGAAGTCAGCCACCGTCAGCCGCCCGTCTTCGCCCAGCACGATGTTGCCCGGCGTCAGCGCGCCGTGAACCACGCCCCGCGCATGCGCCGCACCGATGATCTCCAGCAACTCCAGCACCATCGCCAGTGCCAGCGTCGGCGGCAGCATCACCTCGCGCGTGTTGAGCCGCTGCAGCGCGAGGCCCAGCGAGTACGTGCCGGTGTCCTGCCGCACGATCGCGAGGCGCTGCTCGACGAAGCCCAGCTCCACGACCTGCGCCACGCCGTCGAACTGCAGTTGCCCGGCGAGCGCGGCGATCACCTTCGCGTACTCGGCGTCGGAGGTGTTCGGGTGGAAGAGCTTCACCACCACGCTCTCACCGCTCTCCACGCGCTCGCCGCGGAAGAGATCCGCGAGTTGGCTCTGCTCGACGCGTCCGCTCAGCCGATACACAGGCCGGCGAACCTAGTTAGCGGCGGTACGGCTTCACAGCGCGAAAGTCGAAGCCACAGTAGCGGCAGTTCTTCCCCACGCGACCGGGCGGGAGCTCGAGGAAGCAGCCCGGGCACCGCAGCTTCGGCTTGCCCTTCTTCTTCGGCGTCGCCGGCAGCTTGAGCGCCTTCTCGGCCTTCGCCAGCCGCCGCGAGAGCCACTGCGCGCGCGCTTCGGCTTCTTCCAACCGAACGCGCAGCTCGGTCAGCTGGTCTCGAATGCTGCGGCGCGGGGCGGGCATCGCGGGTAAGAAATGTCTCACGCTTCTCGCGAAAGGAAAGAAACCTGGAATCGATTCACGGCAACATGAGCACGCCCGGTGACCGGCAAGCAGCCCTCGCGGCGGAAGAGCGTGCTCGAGAGGTGCTGAGCGACGCGGAGCTCCAGAAGATCCTCACCCAGCCGCCGGCCAACGAGACGCCGCTGCCGCGCCAGGTGTTCGTCAACCGCAACCTCCACCTCACCCGGGTCGACCTGATCGGCTTCGACATGGACTACACGCTGGCGATCTACCACCAGCGAAAACTCGAGGAACTCTCATACGAGCTCACCGTGGAGCGCCTCGTCACGCGCTACGGCTACCCCGAGGAGATCCGCGGCATCCCCTACGATCACTCGTTCGTGCTGCGCGGGCTCTTCGTCGACAAGCTCCGCGGCAACCTGCTGAAGATCGATCGCTTCGGCTACGTGGGCCGCGCCTTCCATGGCCGCCGCGCGCTGCCTGAAGAGGAGATCAACCGCCTCTACCGGGAAGAGCGCATCCGCATGAAGTCGACCGACTACGCGTGGATCGACACCCTCTTCGCGCTGCCCGAGGCGTGCCTGCTGGCGGGCATCATCGAGCTGTACGAGACGAAGCTGAACCGGCCGTGCAACTACACCAAGCTGTACGACGACATCCGCGAAGCGATCGACTCGGTGCACCGCGACAACACGCTCAAGGCCGTCGTTCGCGCTGATCTCGGCAAGTACATCTTCAAGGACGAAGAGCTCGGGCCCGCGCTCCACAAGCTGCGCAGCGGCGGCAAGAAGCTCTTCGTGCTCACCAACTCGCTGTGGGACTACACCAACGCGGTGATGTCGTACCTGCTCGACGGCGTGCTCCCCGAGTACCCGAGCTGGAAGAACTACTTCGACTTCATCATCACCGGCGGCAAGAAGCCGGAGTTCTTCAGCGAGCAGCACCCGTTCTTGAGCATCGACCCGGCCACCGACGCCAACACCGTGCTGGGCGAGGCGACCGAGCTGGAGCGCGGCAAGATCTACCAGGGCGGCAACCTCGGCGCGTTCGAGCGGCTCACCGGCTACGGCGGCGACAAGGTGCTGTACGTCGGCGATCACATCTACGGCGACATCCTCAAGTCGAAGAAGACCTCCATGTGGCGCACGTGCATGATCGTGCAGGAGATCGAAGACGAGCTCGCGTACCTCGGCGAGCGCGCCACCGAGGTGGAGCGGCTCTCGGAGATCGAGCAACTCCAGGCCCGCCTCGACGACGAGATCGGCCCGCGCAAGGTGAAGCTGAACCAGATCGAGCGGCGCCTCGAGCGCGAGAAGCCCTCGCCCGAGCTCGCGCAGGAACTGCAGGACGAGTTCCGCGTGGTGAAGGGGGAGCTCGATCGGCTCCGCAAGGCGCTGCGGGAGTGCACCGAGATCTCGCGAACGCTGGAGAGCGATCTCGAGACCGGCTTCAACCCGTACTGGGGCCTGCACTTCAAGGAGCGGAACGAGAACTCGCGCTTCGGTGAGCAGGTCGAGCAGTACGCGTGCCTCTACACGTCGCGCGTCTCGAACTTCGTCTTCTATTCGCCGCAGTACTACTTCCGCAGCCAGCGCGAGGTGATGCCGCACGAGGCCGCCACCGCGTTCAAGATGAGCGTGCTCGGCAGCCCCGAGGCGCTGCCCAAGGGCGCGTTGCGCGCGGCCGACATCCCCTAGGCCGGCGAGACGACGCCCCACCAGAAGGTGGAGGCGCGCGTCAGCGGCGCCGCCTTCACGCCCAGCGCCCGCAGCGCCGTGTCGCCCGGGCCCGACTTGATGATCACCTGCCGCCGCGCGACGCGCCGCGCCTCGCTCAGGGTCTGCGCGTCGAGCGGCTGGTGCAACGCGTAGCGACGCAGCACCTCGAACGCGGTCGACGACTTCTTCGGTCGCGTGAACATCGGGTCGAAGAAGACGACGTCGGCGCTGCGATCGGCCTGCGCGCGGAGGAACTCGAGCGCCGTGGAGTGGACGACCGACAGCGCTCCGTGCGGCCGCGCCTCGAGGCCCGTCTCGACCAGCAGCGCCAGCGCGCGCGACGCTTCGACGCCGATCACGCGCCCCGTGGAGCCAACGACGTGCGCGCACACCAGCGCGTCGGCGCCGAGCCCCAGCGTGCAGTCGATCACCGACTCGCCCGCTTTCAACCCGCTCACCTGGATCAGCTGGTCTGGCTGATCTGACTGCGTCTGCAGCCGCTTGATGCGCAGGTGCGCGAGGCCGAGCGAGAACTGGAGCGAGCCTTCGGCGTCGACGAGCGACCAACCGTCACCGCCCAGCACGAAGAAGGCGTCGGCGTGCGCCTCCAGCATCGGCAGCAGCGGCGCCTTGAGCGCGCGCTCGAAGAACGGGAGGCCCCACGCCGCCGCCCGCGCCTGCGCCTCCGCCTCGACCCGGCCCGGCGTCGTCGCGGTCACGGTGACCGCGAGCGGCACCTTCACTGTCTGAACTCCTCGGCCGCGACGCGGACCAGCTCGTAACGGCTGGTGTCGGCGCGCGTAAAGCCGTTGAGGTTCAGCGGGCCCAGGATCTCGCGGCCGCTGCGATCGCGCCCGGAGAGGTCGAGCAGCGCGGCGGTGATCTCGTCGGTGACCTCCTTCGGCACCTCGGGGCGCGCGCAGAAGATGTCGCGCGGCGTGCGCGGCGTCTTGGCGATCACCCGGAACGAGAGCGGGTCGACCCCGTGCGTCTTGCGGAGCGCGCCGAAGGCCCCCTGGTACGTCGCGCCGGCCTCCACGCGCCCCTCCAGCACCGCCAGTAGCACCGCCTCGTGGTCGCCGAGGTACTCGGTGCTCCCGAGATCGGTGTGGAGGTCGAAGCCGCTCTCACGCAGCAACCGCTTCGGCAGCAACGAGCCGGAGGTCGACATCGGGTCGACGAAGCCGAACGACGCGCCCTTGAGATCTTCGAGCGTGCGCCGCGGGCTGTCGTCGCGCACGAAGATGTACCCCGACGCGCTGTCGGAGCCGTCGGCGATGGTCTGCACCAGGCAGTTCAGCTTCATGCGCCGTGAGGCCTCGACGTACGAGAGCGGGCTGAGCACCACGAGGTCGAACTCACCGCGCGCCAGGCGATCGACGGCGTCGCCGTAGTTGTCGGCCACGACGGTCTCCACCGGCACCTGCAGCACGCGCGAGAGGTACGCCGCGAGCTTCTGGTTGGCCGCGGAGATGGTCTCCTTCGACAAGAAGGGCACGAGGCCGATGCGCAGCTTCGTGAAGCCCGCGGGCGGCGTGAAGTGCGGCAGCGCGACCCCGAGCTGGCGCGTCGGCGGCGGCGGCTTCGGCTCGGGGTCTTCACAGGCGCACAGCGCCAGGAGCGACACGGCGAGGGCGACGCGGGCGCTCATGCGACGCTGCCTCCGCCCCGCGCGCCGATGACGCGGTTCCGCCCCGCGCGCTTGGCGACGTACATCGCCTGATCGGCCGCGCTCAGCACCGCCTCGGCGGTCTTCCCGTCTTCGGGGAAGGTGGCGACGCCCACGCTGACGGTGATCTTCTGCGGCCACGTGGTGGCCCCCTCGTTGATCTGCAGCTCCACCGCTTCGCGCATGCGCTCGGCGACCTGCATCGCCTCGCTCTTGGTCGTCTCCGGGAGCAGCACCGCGAACTCCTCGCCGCCGTAGCGCGCGATGAGATCGGTCTGGCGGAGGTCTTCACCCAGCACCGCCGCCAGCCGCCGCAGCAGCTCGTCGCCCGCCGGGTGCCCCATGCTGTCGTTCACCTTCTTGAAGAAGTCGACGTCGAACATCAGCACGCCCATCGGGCGCTGGTGCCGCTCCGCGCGCAGGATCTCCGCGTGGATCGCCTCCTGGAAGCGCCGGTGGTTGTAGACGCCGGTGAGGCCGTCGGTGACCGCGAGCTGCGTGAGCCGCGAGTTGGCCTCCTGCAGCTCGCGCGTGCGCGCCTCGACCGCCTGCTCCAACGTCTCCCGCTGCGCCTGCAGATCGGTCGCCATCTTGTTGATGGTGTCGGTGAGCTCCTTGAGCTCCGAGCCGCGCAACGGCGGCACGCGCGTCGTGAGGTGCCCTTCGCCCATGCGCCGCACCGCCTGCTGCAGCGTGCGCACCGGCCGCACCACGAGGCGATCGAGCCCGAAGAACAAGATCGCGCTGAGGAACCCGAAGATCAGCACGGAGGTCAGCGCCAGCCGGTTGCGCGTGCGCACCGCCTGCTTCTCGAGGCGCGCTAGCGAATACGTCGCCGTCACCGTCCCCCAGCGGATGCCCGACACCGCGGGCGCGGAGACCCGGTACACGTCGCCCACGTGCTCCCAGCTCGGCCCATCGGTGAGGATCGCGCGGCGGCTGAACTCATCGGTGGCCTGGGTGTTGAACAGCGCCGGCCTGGTGTGCGCCAGCACGCGGCCTGATTCATCGAGCACCGCGAGCTCCTGCATCTCCCGCTCGCCCATCGACGTCGAGAGGTGCGCGATGAGCGTGTCGAGCCCGCTGAGGTCGTTCTGCGCGATCTGCACCGCGGTGGTGAGCCCGATCGACTCCAGCACCTTCACGTTGCGAAAGCGGAAGTCCTCCAGCAACTCCGCCTCTTCACGGCGCGCCTCGAAGATGCTCATCGCCGCGAGCGCCAACGCCACGATGCCTGGAACCAGCAACGTGAGTTGTCCGCGAATGCCCATCTGTTTCGGAATGTTCCCATTCCTGCGAGGGAGCGCGAGAGAAAATCAGCCTTCGGCCGCGCGCGCCTTGCCCTGCATCTGCGCCACGGTGACCGACTGGTTCCGGCCATGGCGCTTTGCGTAATAGAGGCACTGGTCGGCCTGATCGATGAGCACCTGCTTCTCCATCGACACCTCGGGGAACGTCGCAATCCCCAGCGACATCGTGACCTTGAGCGGGCCCTGCTCGGTCTGGAAGACCTCCTTCATGATCCGCTCGCGGATGCGCTCGGCGATGATCTGGGCGCCCTTGGCGTCGGTCTCCGGCATGATGATCGCGAACTCCTCCCCGCCGTAGCGGGCGACGATGTCGGTGTCGCGCGCCTGCTCGCGGAGGATCTTCGAGACGCCCTTGAGCACCAGATCGCCGATGGGGTGACCGTAGGTGTCGTTGACCGACTTGAAGTGATCGATGTCGGTGAGGATGAACGAGAGCTTGCGCGAGTAGCGCCGCGCCGACGCCAGCTGCTCGTCGAAGCGCGTCTGGAAGGTGCGGTGGTTGAACAGCCCGGTGAGGCCGTCGGTGGTCGCCATCTTCTCCATCGCCTCGTACAGCTGCGCGCGGAGCACCGCCTGCGCGGCCTGGATGGCGATCACCTCGAGCATGCGCAGCTCGTCGTTGTCGAACGCGGCCTTCTTGCGTGACCCGGCGACCAGCGTGCCGAGGATGCGTTCTCCGGCGACGAGCGGGAAGATCTTGAGCGACTGCAACCCGCGGATCTGCGTGTCGTCATCGAAGATGACCTGCCGATCCATCGCGCCGGCGTCGCGGCCCGGCAGCGGCGCGCCGTAGCGCACCACGTTCGCCACCAGCCCGTTGTTGTCGGGGAAGCTCGCGTTCTCCAGCGCGCGCCCGGCCGAGGTCACGCCCGACATGCGCACGATGCGGTGCATGCGCTGGCCACCCTGCTCGCTCACCAGCGTCACCGCGCAGAACTCCGGCTGCGCGACCTGCCGGCAGGCCTCCAACACCGCGAGGAACACCTGCTCCGGCGAACCGGCGCGGTTGAGCTCCTCGATGGCGCGGAAGAACCGGTCTTTCTCGTCGCGCGACTGGCGGATGTACGACATCACGCGCTCGACCTCGATGGCGCGCAGCACCTCGCCGGCGATCACCGTCAGCAGCCGCTCGTCGTCTTCGCTGAAGGGCTTGTTCTCGAGCCGATCGGCGACCAGCACGCCGCGCACCAGCCCGCCGCCCTCGATGATCGGCACCCCGAGGATCGCGCCGATGTCAGGCCCGCCCGGCTCGTAGTGCGTCACGCCCTTGAGGCCCGTCGCGGAGTTCATGCGCACCGGCACGCCGCGCTTGAGCAGCGCGCCGAAGATGCCCTCGCCCGCCTTGAAGCGCTCGCGCTGCACGTGCTCCGACGCCGAGCGGCAGTCGTGGAGCTTCAGCGAGCGATCATCGCTGGCCAGCATGAACACGCCGACGGTGTTGGTCTTCAGCGCCGTCTCGGCGATCTCCAGCGCGCTTCCCGTGGCGCCCTCGATCTCCTTCACCGACGCGACCAGCCACTTCTCCTGATCTTTCACGCCGGGCATCGAGTCGGAGCCGCTGGAGACCAGGCGGAAGGTGCGCGCGCGCTCCTCGAGCTCCTTGATCTTGTTCTTCACCGCGCCCTCTTCAGCGCGACGCGCCGCCGCCAGCCGCGCCGAGAGCACGAAGTGGTACAGCCCGGCGAACAGCGCGAGGAACACCGAGCGCGTGATGAACACGCTCCACCGCTCGGGGAAGGTGAGCAGCGCATCGAAGAGGATCGAGACGCCCAGCAACGTCGCCGCCGCCGGCCGCGGGAGGAACGTCACCAGGCTCGCCATCAACACGTACACCAGCGGGAAGAACTGCTCGCCCGCCAGCGAGACGACGACGAACGCGGCCGCCACCATCGTCGAGCCGAACTCCAGTTCGTCGCGCAGCAGCACGTGCGCGTCGGTCATCGAGCGCCGCACCTTGCGCGCCGTGGCCAACGCGCCGCCCACCAACAACACGAAGAACGCCGCCGCGTCGGCCCAGGTGAGCGCGTCGAGCGACCGCAGCCGCCCGCGCGCGATGAAGCCGAACACCGTCAGCACCGAGAGCGCCGGCACCGCGCGCAGCGCCTCGCGGGTCCACTTCCCCGGGGTGAAGGCCAGCGGCCGGGTGTGACGACGGAGCATCGTGGGAGCAGGCGTCATGGGCTCTCCAGGTTGAGGACAATCTCACCGGGCTTCACGAGCCCCAGGTTCTCTCGGGCCGCGCGCTCGATGGCCGCGTCCTCTCGCTTGAGGCGGCTGGCCTCCAGCGTCAGGCGTTCGTTCTCGCCGCGCAGGCGCGCGGTGCGCTCTTCGAGTGACGCGAGGTCGCGCTTCAGGCGGGCATAACGGCGAAAGCCCCCCTCATTGGCGAAGGACGCCGTTGCGAACACCAGCGCGATCACCACCGCGCCCCACACGACTTGTCGACGGCGATCCATGGAACGGCGCCAAGGTAGCAACGGCGATCGACCCCGCAAGAAAACCGCTACAGGTTGCAACCGGCGCACTCGCAGGGCACCGTGCTCCTCCATGTTCGCGTCGCGACACGCCGTCTTCATCGGGCCGGGGAAGCTGAATGACGAGCTGCGGGGGGTGCTGGCGAAGCGCGCCGGCGCCCTGCACTCCGACGTGGCGATCCAGGTGCCGAGGCTCCTGGCCACCTTCGACAGCGCCGCCGACGCCGAACGCATCGCCTCGCAGGTGCAGCGGCTGAAGCTGGGCGTCGCCGTGGGCGGGCCCGAGCAGCCGCCCGCCGAGCTCTCGTGGAGTGTCGCGCGCCGCTTCGAGCCGACCGACCGCGGGTGGCGGCTGGAGACCGCGAGCAACGAGGTCCTCCGCTTCCAGAGTGATGACGTCACCGCGATCACCCTCCTCGAGTGGCGCCCGCAAGAAGGCGCGGCCGACCGCGCGGTGCTGGTGACGCTGCGCGAGTCGCACGTCGCATGGGCGACGTACGAACGACCGCTGTGATGCGGGTGCACGTCGTCGTCCCTGACGGCATCGACGATCCGACCCGCCCGAGTGGCGGCAACCGCTACGACCGCGAGCTCATCCGCG
>CAMLFP010000058.1 GCA_946479335.1 uncultured Archangium sp. | reverse complement strand
GCGCGCGGGCGCTGCTGCTCTACAGCCCGACCGACGCGTGGCGGCAGGTCGAGGTCGCGCGCGGGCCCGAGGCGGAGGTGTTGGCGCTCCTCAAGGGCTTGCAGCGCGAGGCCGACGGCATCGTGTGGGACGACGACCTCCCCGCCGTCGCCGCGAACGCGCAGGCGCTCGAGGCCGCGGGGTTCGCCCAGGTGGTTCGTCAGGAGTTCCTGCAAGACCTGGCGAAGGTGCCGCTGGAGCCTCCGTCGGTCGAGGGCTTCTCCGTCGAGCCGCTGGAGCCTGCGGCGTGGCCGGAGGTCCGTCAGATCTACACGGACACGCACCTCGCGACGGCGGCCACGGCCTTCTACACGACGTGGCCCAAACCCCCGACGGTGGTGTCGTGCGGTGAGGCCTTCGACGAGATGATGAGCGCCCGGGAGGGCCCGCTGGTGCCCGGCGCGACGGTCGTGGTGCGCGCCGGTGGCCGGGTCGCGGGGTTCGTGGTGTGCGCGGCCGGCAAGCAGCCCGGTGAGGCGATGCTGATGGATCTCGGCGTGTCACGCGAGGCGCAGGGGCGCGGGCTGTCGCGGTTGCTGGTGCGCTGGGCGCAGCGCGCGCTGAAGCGGGCCGGCTTCGTGCACATGCGCTTCTACACAACCGACGGGAACCTGCCGGTGCTCAAGCTCTTCACGGCAGAGGAGCTCGTCGACTCGCAGGTCTTCCGCGTGAGACTCTGGCGAGGAGCGACCCATGTATGAAGATCCCGACATCGCCATCGCGCTGAAGTACGACAAGGCGAAGGACAACGCGCCCCGGGTCATCGCCAAGGGCATGCGGCTGAAGGCGGAGAAGATCCGCGAGATCGCCAAGGCCGCCGGCGTGCCCTTCATGAAGAACACCACGCTCGCCGGCGCGCTGTACAAGGTCGACGTCGGCCAGGAAGTCCCCGAGGAGTTGTATGACGCGGTCGCTGAAGTTCTGAACTTTGTCTACGCGCTCCAGCAGCAGCAGAGCGGCGGCAAGAAGTGAGAGAGGAGTAGCAGATGGCGAAGATCGGTGGACAACCCTCACCCGCGCCGGCGTGGCCGTGGGGCGGCCCGCGTGAAGTGCAGGGGCGCCTCGTCAATCGGACGCAGCTCGAGAAGAAGAACGTCCGCAAGAAGGGCGACCCCAAGAACCCCGCGCTCGCCTCGACGGCGCTGCTCGACTTCATCGGGCCCGCGCATTCGGCAGAAGAGGTGCGGCTCCCGATGCCCCCGGGGCCTGCGGGTCACGACGCCGACCTCGAGAGCTACACCGACCGGGGGCCTTTGGAGTCGGTCGCCGAGCGGCTCTCCGAGGCCAGTCAGGAGTCGATGCAGCGTGGGCTCCAGACGCTCCGCGCGGCGCCCGATCGCGTGGACCGCCTCAAGGCGCTGCTGACGCGCGAGTCGGCGATGCTCGAGCTCGTCGGCACGGTGAGCAACGACATGGCGGAGATCGAGCGCAAGCGTCGCGAAGAGACCGCCGAAGAGGGGTACTGAGCCATGGCAGATGACGCGGCGGCGCTCGCGGCCCGGTTGCAGAAGTGGGCCGACGGGAAGGCGACGCTCAAGGAGGTGCGCGGGTACTCCGACGAGGAGCTCTATTCCATCGCGCGCACGGGCTTCTATTTCTTCTACCAGGGCAAGTTGAACGAGGCGCGCACCGTCTTTCAGGGGCTCTACGCGGTCAACCCGATGGACCCGTACTTCGCCAAGGCGCTCGGCGTCGTGGAGATGGCCTCGGGGAACCCGGCGGGCGCGGTGGCGGCCTACGATGTGGCGCTCAAGCTCGCTCCGACCGACGCGCAGGCGTGGCTCGGGCGCGCCGAAGTGCGATTGCTGCAGGGGGCCAAGGCCGAAGCCATCGACAACCTCCGGCGGGCGCAGCAGCACTCGAAGCCGGAAAGTGCCGAAAATCAGAAGGTTTCTGCGATGCTGCAGGCGCTTTCTAAAAAATGAGAAATCCCGCCGAAACTGCGGCGACGAAGTTTCGATAACCTCACCAGTAGCGCCGGGGAAATGGTTCTCCGGATTCACACGAACGAAAGAGAGTCAATCATGGGTGGTGCAATCAAGAGCGTCGTCAGCAGCGTTACCAGCGGCCTTGGCAACATCGGCGCTTCGATCATCAAGTCGGTCGCCCCCAAGGCCATCGACATGCTCAAGAACATCGTTGGCTCGGGCTTTGACTCGCTCGCCAACGTCGCCAAGGGCCTCGTCAGCAAGCTCCCGCTCGTTGGCCCCCTCGCCAGCGGCCTCATCGACAAGCTCGCTCCCGGCCTGAAGAACATGGCGACGAACGGCGTTGAGAGCCTCCTGAGCAAGCTGGCGAACTCGATCACCGAGCGCCTCGCCCCCGGCACGAACCAGAACGTCAGCCTCCCCGACCTGGTCTCGCGTCTGCCGCAGATCCTCCAGCAGACCACCGCGGCGGCCACGTCGGCGGCGACCACCGCGAGCAGCGGCTCGGCGGCCTCCATCGGCTCGGGCGCTTCGCTGAACTACTCGTCGGGCTACACCGGCGGCATGCCCGAGGTTCCGAAGGACATGGACAAGCCGGAAGTCGCGGCGGCCTACCAGCAGAAGTGGCAGGCGTACCAGAACGCCATGAACCTGGTGCACGAGATGGGTCAGAAGATCTCGGACCTGGAGAAGTCGCGCCACGACGCGATGCAGGGCCTGATCATGAACCTGAAGTAATCCAACAGTCGATGCTTCAGAGAACCTGGCTGGAACGAAAGTTCCGGCCAGGTTTTTTTTTGCGGAGCGACGACGCAAGGTGTGGTCGACTCCTGCCGCTTTCCAAACCCTCCACTCCCACCGAACCGAGCCATGAGCGACGATCAGAAGAAAGCAAACGGTACCGAGATCAAGAAGGAAGTCACCCCGGGCTGGCAGGACATCCTCTACAACGACAAGCGCAAGGAGATGCTCAACAAGGGTGAGATGAGCCTGCGTGACTACCACGCGATCAGCGGTCCCGAGATGCTCCACATGGCGGTGATGGGCTTCCGCATGTACGAGAACGGGAAGTACACGGAGGCCAAGGCGATCTTCGGTGGCCTCGTAGCGCTCGACCCGATGGAGCCGTACTACCACACGGCGTTGGGTGCGGTGTTCCTCGCCGAGGAAGACCTGGAGATGGCGCGCTTCCACTTCTCTCAGGCGATCACGCTCAACCCCAAGGAGATCGCGCCCTACGTGAACCGTGGTGAAGTGAACCTCCGCGAGGGCAAGGTCATGGAGGCCGCGGAGGACTTTGCGCAGGCCGTGAAGCTCGACCCGCAGTTCAAGGACCCGCTCACGCAGCGCGCCCGGGTGCTCGCGGCGGCCGCGCTCGAGATGCTCGACGCCGGCGGCAACGAGGCCGCGAAGAAGGCCAAGGCCGACCTCCTCGCGAAAGACAGCAAGTAAGCCCGCTTCGCACCGCAGCACGCACCTGGCGTGGGTGAACTCCTTCAACGAGTTCATCCGCGCCTTTTGCTTTTCAGGCAGCTAACCTCCCGACGACATGGCTGCCGCCGGCAAAGGTTTCATCAATAAGTACTCTGACATCGCGCTCGCCGTCGTCGTGATGGCGATCATCGGCATGCTGATCGTCCCGCTGCCGACGCTGCTGTTGGACATCCTGCTGACGATCAACATCAGCATCTCGGTCATCATTCTGCTGACGTCGCTGTACATCCCCAGCGCGCTGAAGATTTCGATCTTCCCGACGCTGCTGCTGATCACGACGATGTACCGATTGGCGCTGACGGTCTCCACGACACGTCTCATCTTGTCGACCGGTGACGCCGGTGAGGTCGTCTACGCGTTCGGCAACTTCGTGGCCCGCGGCAACTTCGTGGTCGGCGGCATCGTGTTCATCATCCTCGTGATCGTGAACTTCATCGTGATCGCCAAGGGTTCTGAGCGCGTCGCCGAGGTGGCCGCGCGCTTCACCCTCGACGCGATGCCGGGCAAGCAGATGTCGATCGACGCCGATCTCCGGGCGGGCTCGATCGAGATGGAGGAGGGCAAGCGCAAGCGCCGCGACCTCGAGCGCGAGAGCCAATTGTTCGGCGCGATGGACGGCGCCATGAAGTTCGTCAAAGGCGACGCCATCGCCGGCATCATCATCACCGTGGTCAACATCGTCGGCGGTCTGGCCATCGGCGTGCTCCAGAAGGGCATGTCGGCGGGCGAAGCGGCGACCAAGTACGCGCTGCTGACCATCGGTGACGGTCTGGTGGGCATGATCCCCGCGATCCTGATCTCCACGTCGGCCGGTATCATCGTCACGCGCGTCGGCGGCGAAGAGGAGGGCGCGCACCTCGGCAAGGACGTCAGCTCGCAGCTGGTCGCCTACCCCCGCGCCATCGCCATCGCGGGCTCGATGATCTTCCTGCTGGGCATCGTGCCGGGGCTCCCGAAGATCCCCTTCTTGTTGCTGGGCGGCAGCCTGGCGTTCGGCGCGTACACCATGCTCCAGCGCGAGAAGAAGATCGCCTCGGGGGAGCTGTCTGAAGAAGAAGCGCCGGCGGAAGGCGAAGACGCGCCCAAACCGTCGGTCGCGCCGCAGCCCAAGGAGCCCATCAACCCCGACTCCGAGCTCTTCATCCCCGTGGTGACGCCCATCGTACTCGAGGTGTCTGACGCGCTCGTGCCGTTCGTCGACTCACGACAAGACGCCGGCAAGTTCCTCTTCGAGCTGGTGCCCTTCATGCGCGACGGCTTGTTCGTCGAGCTGGGCGTTCGTTTCCCCGGTGTGCGCGCGCGCGGAAACCCCGGCCTGCCGCCGGGCGCGTACCAGATCCAGATCAACGAAGTGCCGGTGGTCACCGGGCAGGCGACGCTGGGTCACATCCTGGTGAATGACACCGTCGATCGCCTGCGGCTGATGAACATCGAGGGCTTCGACGCGGTGAACCCCGCGACGCGTCAGCCGGCCGCGTGGGTGCCCGAGAACCACAAGGACATGCTCGAGGCCGCCGGCCTCACCACCTGGGACGTGCCCGGCTACATCATTCTGCACCTCGCGTCGGTGCTGCGCCGGTACGCGCGCGAGTTCGTCGGCGTGCAGGAGGTGCAGACCATGCTCGACCAGCTCGAGAAGGCCTTCCCCGCCATCGTGAAGGAGGTCGTGCCGAAGGTGGTGACGGTGCTGAAGCTGACCGACATCCTCGGGCGCCTCGTCGAAGAGGAGATCTCCATCCGCGATCTGCGCGGCATTCTCCAGGCGTTGGCGGAGCAGGGGCAGCTGGAGGCCGATTCGGTGATGTTGACCGAGCACGTGCGCAGCTCGCTCAAGCGCTACGTGTCGCACAAGTACGCGCGCGGCACGAACACGCTGGTGGTCTACCTCCTCGATCCGCAGATCGAAGACGCCATCCGCAGCTCCATCAAGCGCACCTCGGCGGGGACGCACCTCGCGCTGGAGCCGGACATCGCGCAGGAGATCGTGCAGGCGGTGAAGAACGAGTGCGGCCACCTGCCGCCCACCGCGCAGCGCCCGGTGATCCTCACGTCGATGGATATCCGCCGGTACGTGCGCAAGCTGCTCGAGTACGAGTTCAACCCGCCGTTCTCGGTGGTGAGCTACCAGGAGCTGTCGCCGGAGCTGAACATCCAACCCGTGGCGCGCATCAGCTCCCGCTGAGGTGACTCCCGCGCGGCGCCTCAGGCGCCCGCGACGAGGAGGATGATCAACACCACTCCGAGGATCACCATCAGCGCGCCGATGCCCAGCGCGATGAGGTGCTGCTTGTTGTTGAAGTCGATGAGCTTGAGCGGGTTGCGGCTCTCGGGCTCGTCGCTCGCGTTGGCCTCGCCCTGATTCTCCTCGGCGGCCTCGGTCTCGCTCTGCTCGGGCGCGCTCTCCTCTTCGGGGGGCGCCTCGGGCTCCGAAGGGGCCTCCTGCTCGGTTTGCGACTGCTCCTCGGGCTCGGGGGCCGGCTCGGGCTCCTGCTTCTCGTGGGTGGCGGCGGTGCTCTCGCCTTCCTCCTCGGGCTCCTCTTCGCCGGAGGTGGACAGCACCACGGGGTCTTCGTGTTCTTCGGTCGGGTCGACGAAGAGCAGGCGAACGCCGCCGATCTCCACCTCGTCGCGGTCTTTGAGCGTCTCCTTGCGGGTGCGCTTCTTGTTGACCTTGATGCCGTTGCGGCTGCCGAGGTCTTCGATGTGCGTGCCCGACCAGTCGCGGCGCACCTTCACGTGCTTGCGAGAGACGAGGTCGTCGTTGAGCACCACGTCGGCCTCGGCGGCGTCGCGACCGAAGATGTATTCCTGCGCGTCGAGGATCTCGATGCGCGTGCCCTCGGTCGCGCCGTTCATCACGCGGAAGTAGGCGTGCTCGCCGCTCGAGGCGAGGCCCTTCATCGCGTCTTTCACCAGCGAGCGTGAGAGGAAGCTGGTCTTCTCGCTCTGGCCATTCCCCACGTCGGCGACGCGGGCGAAGGTGACGTCGAACTGCGCGATGGCGATGACGTCGCCGTTGCGCAGGAGCCGTTTCTCTCCCTTCGGCAGCTTCTGGCCGTTGACCTGCGTGCCGAACGAGCTCCCGAGATCTTCGAGGAAGAAGAGGGTGCCGTCTTTGGAGATGCGCGCGTGGTTGCGGGAGACGGCCTGCTGCGCGAGCACGACCTGGCAGGTCTGATCGCGCCCGAAGGTGATGACGTCATCGTCGAGCACCACGGTCTTCGTGGTGCCCGGCTTGGCGTCGCTCTTCATCTTGACGGTGAGGCGGACTCCCATGTGGGGTTGCTACTCGTTGACGTACTGTTTGCAGGTCGCGACCTGCGAGGCGAACTCGGTCTCGTTCGCGTACTTGAGGAAGTTCTTGCAGCCGATGGTGGCCTTCTTCTCGTCGCTGCGGCGGCGGAAGAGCTCGAAGAGGCCGAAGTGGCACAGCGCGTACTTCGGGTCGTACTTGAGGCAGCGGTTGAAGGCGCGCTCCTCGTCGTTCGAGAGACCCTTCTCGCGGGCCTGCAGCGCGAGGGAGTACTCGCTGGCCGGCGTCTTCTCGCCCGAGGCGCGGGCCTTCACGTCGTCGAGGGCCTTCTGCTGCAGCTGGCACTTCTTCTCGGCGACGATGATGTTGTTGCGGCACTCGGCCTTGTCTTCCTTCACCTCGATGCACGCGGTGAAGGAGTCCTTCCCTTCGCAGGGCTTGCCGGCCTCCATGTAGGCGTTGCCGAGCACGAGCCACGCGTCGACGAACTGCGGGTCGACCTGCACGGCCTTGGTGAGCGCCTCGACGGCGTCTTCGGTGTTGCCGTCTTCCAGCTCCATCGCGCCGAGCTGGCCCCACGCATCGGCGACGGTGGGCCGCACGTGCAGCAGCGTGCGCCACGCCTTGCGGGCTGAGTCGTGGTCGCCGAGGCCCTTGAACGCGAGGCCCAGGTTGTAGCGGGCCTCGATGTAGTCGGGGTCGACGCGCAGCGCGTGCTGGAAGTTGTCGTGCGCTTTTCCGTACATGCGCTCGTTCAGGTAGATCATGCCGAGGTTGTTGTGCGCCTGGGCCTGGTCGTTGTTGAGGCGCAGCGCCTTGATGAAGAGCTCCTTGGCGTTCTTCTGCTGGCCGCGGTTCATCGCGATGATGCCCTTGTTCACCCAGAGGTCGGCGAACTGCGGCGAGAACTCGATGCCGAGATCACACTGCTCTTCGGCTGATTGGAGGTTGCCCATGCCGATGTACTGCGCGCAGAGTTCATTGCACTCCACCGCGCGAATCGTGGGCTTGAACGGCACGTTGGTGCACGCTGCGAAGAGAACCAGCGTCAGTGCCAGGCCGAGTCGAGTCATTGCCAAGCGAGTGTAAAGATCTCACCGCACCCCCGCAATCACGAGCTTATGATGCGCCGCCATGCGCAAGACGCTCCGATTCGCAGTGATGGCCGCCGTGCTGTGCAGTGCCGCTCCCTCGTTCGCGCAGAACTTCGCGAACCGCAGCATCGGGTTGAGCGTGTCGGTACAGAAGCTCTTCGGCGGGTCGTTCATCGGCCCCGACCTCATCGTGCCGATCGCGCTCGAAGGCGGCATGTACCTTGAGAGCGGCTTTGAGCTGTACCTCCGCCCCCAGTTCTTCATCACCCACGTCAACGCGGGCGCGCCGCGGTCAGACGGCTCGATCGGCGGTGGCATCGTGGTGGGCGGTGGCGGGCAGTTCGGTGTTCGCTACCTGTTCCTGGAGGAGACGATCCGCCCGTATGTGGGGCTCCACCTGTCGGTGTTGATCCTCGGGACCAAGCCGGTGTTGGGCGCACCGGGCGTGGGCGCGAACGTGGGCTGCGACTTCTTCGTCTCCGACAGCGTCTCGCTCGGGGTGCGCGTGCCGGTCGATCTGTTCCTCGGGTTCAACGTCAACGGCAAGGACGTCGTCGCCAACGTCGGCATCGGTGGCACGGTCTACGCCACGACGTACTTCTGAGCCTTCTTTGCGCGCGCCTTCGGTTGCGAGGCGAGCGCGGCGGCGGTGACCAACAGCACCAGCTTCTCGTCGGAGAGGTGCGGCGGCTTGGTGAAGCCCAGCTGCTCCTCGAGGCGCTTGCACAGCGCGGAGAAGAGGTTGAGGCGCGCCTCGATGCCCATCTCTTCGCGGCGCAGCGACGCAGAGAAGAACAGCGCGCGCTCCTCTTCGGTCAGCTTCGCGACGCGCGCGCGGAAGTCGGGGTCGGCGAGCAGCGAGGTGTCGCCGTCGGGGCGCTCCAGCTGAGAGGGGATCTTCAGGCGCCGTTCGCGCACCACGATGGTGCCCGCCAGCAGATCGCCGAGCCGTTGCTGTGACTCGGAGAACAGCGCGAACACTCCGCCCACGAAATAGAAGAGGGGGAGCCGGTCGACGGGCCGCACGAGGTTTCGCAGCAGCGACTGGGTGACGCCGACGCGCACGCCGGTGTCTTGAATCACGCGCAGCCCCATGACGCGCTTGCCGACGGTCTGGCCGCTCCACACCGACTCGAGCAACACCATGTAGCCCCAGTCGACGAGGAACCAGATGATGAACTGGCCGGCCGCGCCGAAGCCGCTGCCTTCACCGCCGCTCGCGACGCTCAAGCCCGCGGTGACCAGCATCACCACCAGCATGCCGACGTAGGCGATGACGAGGCTGACGAAGGTGTCGAGGAGCAGCGCGAGGAAGCGGCTCATCAGCCCCGCGAGCACGAAGTTGAACTCCACGTACTCGGGCGTGAGCACCGTGTGCGTGGCGTCGAGGCTGACCTTCTCGGCGGAGCTCATGCGCGGCGTAAAGTCACTCTACGCCGCGCGCGCGGGCGGTGCGGAAACTTCAGCTGCCGAAGAGCGCGGCTTCCTGGTTGCGGCGGTTGACGAGGCCCTGCAGCACCTGCCCGCCGGCGTGCACGTAGAGGTGGAAGTCCTGCTGCGCCTGCGCGTAGTTGCCCGCGTTGAGGTGGTTGAGCAGCGTGCCGTAGCCGTTGGGGCCGAGGTTGTAGGTGAGGCTGACCAGCGCGTCGAACTGGTGCTGCGTGAGCGGCACGTGCACGTTGTTGCGCACGGCGTTCTGCGCCCAGCCGACGTCGGAGGCGAGGTACTGCTCCGCCTGCGCCTGGGTGATGTGCTGGCCCGCGTGCACACCGCCGGTGTGGCCGTAGCCGATGGTCCAGACGCCGCCGGAGTCCTGGTAGGCGTTGAGGCGCAGGCCTTCGAACTGCTCGATCATGTGCAGGCCGCTGCTGCTGATGCTCAGGCCCGCCGCGGGGTGCGAGCCGCCGCTCGGCGTGGTGGGCGAGGTCGGCGTCGGCGCCGGCGCGCTCGACCCGGAGGGGATCTGCAGCACCTGGCCCACCGAGATGACGTTGGGGTTCGCGATGTGGTTGAGCGCCGCGAGCTTCGCGACCGTGGTGCCGTACCGCGACGCGATGCCCGAGAGCGTGTCACCCGCGCGCACGCGGTAGGTGGTGCCGCTCGACGGCGCGGCGGGCGCTGACGGTGCGGGCGCGGGCGCCGGCGTCGACGACCCACCGGGGATGCTGAGGCGCTGCCCGACGTAGATGTGGTTGGGGTTGGAGATGCCGTTCTTCGCGGCGATGGCGGCGACGGTGGTGTGGTACCGCGAGGCGATCGCCGACAGCGTGTCTCCCGACTTCACGGTGTACGTCGCGGCGGTGCCTGACGAGGCCGGCGGCGCCGAGGGGGCGGGCGTCGTGGAGTACGAGTCGGGGATGGTGAGCTTCTGGCCCGCGTAGATCTTGTTCGGGTTGCTGATGTGGTTGGCCGAAGCCAGCTTCGCCACGGTGGTGTGGTACTTCGCCGCGATGGTGCTCAGCGTGTCGCCCGATCGAATCGTGTAGGTCGCCATGCGGAGATTGTCGGCGCGCGAATTCACCTGATTTGTCGCGCGATTTGACACGTATGATTTGGGGCACCATGGAACTCGCGGAGTTCGTCGAGCAGCGCCGACCGAAGTGGGACGCCCTGGAGCGCCTGTTGGACACGGTGGAGCGCGAGGGCGTCTCGCGGCTCTCGTTGGACGACGCGCGCAACCTCTCGCGGCTGTACCGGGCGGTGTCGTCAGACCTGCTGTGGGTGCGCGCGCGCGCAGGCGCCGCAGACCTGAGCGGGTACCTCAACGATCTCGTCGGGCGCGCGTACGCCATCACCTACCCGGGCAAGCGCCTCCGGCTCGCGGCGATCGGCCGGTTTCTGTCGATGGGGTTCCCCGACGTGCTGGCGCGCGAGTGGCGCATGTTCATCGCGTCGCTGATGTTGTTCATCGCGGGCGCCGGCTTCGGGTGGATCGGCATGGTCTTCGACCCCGAGGCCGCGCCGTACCTCGTGCCGGAGATGCATCAGGACTTCGACCCCACGCGGCGCGCTGAAGACGAGAAGACGCGCGAGGTGGCGAGCACCGATCAGCAGGCGGCGTTCACCAGCTTCCTCTTCACGCACAACATCCAGGTGGCGTTCTTCTGCTTCGCGCTGGGGCTGACCGCCGGCCTCGGCACCGCGATCTTGATGTTCTTGAACGGCGTGATGCTGGGCTCGCTGGCGTGGGTCTACGCGTCGAAGGGGCTGACGGGCTGGTTCTGGGCGTGGATCCTCCCGCACGGCATCCCCGAGATCACCGCCATCGTCATCGCGGGCGCGGCGGGCTTCGTGTTGGCGCGTGGGCTGGTGGCGCCGAAGGGCCTCGCGCGCCGGGAAGCGCTCAAGCGCGAAGGGCAGACGGCGCTCCAACTGCTGCTCGGCACGCTGGCGCTCTTCGTGCTCGCGGGCTTCATCGAGGGCACGATCTCCCAGATCCACCCGCCGAAGCTGTCGGTGGCCTTCAAGGTCTCGTTCGCGTTGATGGTGGGCTCCGGCGTGTACGCGTACCTGTGGTCGGGCGCGCTGCGGCGGCTGTGGCTCAGCGGTGCGTCAGCGCCTGCGCGATGACGGCGATCACCGTGAGCGCGATGCTCGTGCCGCCGAGCGCCATGCCGACGAGGGCGAGCTCCTTGCCGCGGTAACTCCCGTTCGAGTCGCGGATCGCCTTGAGCGCGATGGCGCCTGAGATGACCGCGCCGATGCCCGCGAAGGGGAGGCAACACAGCACGCCCAGCACCAGCGACGCGATCGCCGCCGGGTGCCAGGGCACCGGCGCGCGCTGGAGGAAGTCGACCGGCGGCGGCGCGGCGAGCGGGCGGGGCACCTCCTGCGCGGGCGGCGGCTGCGCGGCGGGCACGGTGAAGGTGGCGCCGCACGACTTGCAGGTCAGGCTGGTGCCGAGGCTCGCCTCGTTGGCGTAGCCGCAGGTGGGACAGAAGTGCTTCATGCGGTCGCCATCCTTGCCCTGAAACGGGGGCTCGACGCGACGACTTCACGAGCGGGCCCGCGCGTCACAGCGTGCCTCGCGCCTTGATCTCGAGGTACTGGTTCACCGCCGCGAGCGAGAGGGCCTGCGCTTCGACGTCGATCACCGTGACGCCGTCTTGCCCGACCTTGCGCTTCATCGCCTCGCGTTCGAGCAGCAACTCGCTGGCGACCGCGTGCTGGTACGCGAGCTCCGGCTCGCTGGGCGGCGTCGCCAGCAACTGCGTGAGCGCGGCGTCTTTCACCGAGAGGCAGAGCGGCACGTGGCGCTTCGCCAGCCGGCGCATGGGGCCGACCATGGTCTGCGCCTGATCTTCATCGATGAAGTCGGTGAAGACGCACAGCAGGGAGCGCTTCACGAGGCGGGTGTTCAGCTCCTTGAAGAGCGCGAGGTAGTCGACGTACGTGAGGTGCGGCTTCGCGGTGTAGAGCGCGTCGACGATCTTCCGGTACTGCAGGCGGCCGTTGGCGGGCGCGAGGTAGGTCTTCACGCCGTCGGCGAACACCACCAGCCCGACGCGATCTCCGTTTCGCACCGCGACGAACGCGAGGAAGAGCGCGGCGTTCACCGCGTGGTCCAGCTTGGTGAGGCCGTTGACGCGCGCGGCCATCGAGCGGCCGGCGTCGACGCCGATGAGCACGGTCTGGCTGCGCTCCGACTCCATGACGCGGGTGACGGGGCGGCTGCGGCGCGCGGTGGCCTTCCAGTCGACGTCGCGCACCGAGTCGCCCTGCGCGTAGTCACGGAGGCGCGCGAACTCGCTGCCGCGGCCGTCGCGGCGCAGCTGACGCAGGCCGAGGTTCACGAAGTCCAACGCGGCGTCGGAGAGCAGCAGGCGACTCGCGCCGCGCATGTCGGGGAACACGCTGACCGCGATCTCCGCGGGCACCACGCGCTCGTGCCACATGAAGCCGAACGGCCCACGCACGCGCAGGTTGAGATCGCCGAACTGGAAGCGCCCCCGCTTCGAAGGCGTCGTCGCGTAGTGCACGCGGGCGCGGCTCTGCGCGTTGAGGGTGAGTGAGAGCTGCTCCGGTTCGGAGGTGAACTCCTGCGGGCTGTCGTCGCGCACGTCGAGCATCAACGCGCGGCCGGTGTTCACGAAGTGCAGCGTCACCTGCGCCGTCACGCCGACCTGGAAGCGCGGTGGCAGCTCGCGCCACGCCTTGAGCGGCGAGTTGCGCGCGATGACGAAGTCGAACACCGCGACGCCCAGCAGCGCGACGTCGAGCAACGCGATGAGCGGCCCCAGGCCGGGGAGGAAGCCCGCCGCCATCGTCGGCAGCGCCAGCAGACACAGCAATGCCCAGAGCCGGCCGGAGGGGATCATGCGCTACCGGGGGACCTCGACGGAGTTGACGACCTCGCGCAGCACGTCGCCGGGCGTCGCGCCATCGAGCTCCGCGTCGGGCGAGAGCAGCAGGCGGTGCTTCAACACCGGCCCGGCGAGGTAGCGCACGTCGTCGGGCGTGACGAAGCCCCGGCCGCGCAGCGCGGCGAGCGCCTTCGAGGCCAGCAGCAGGTGCACCGCGGCGCGCGGGCCCGCCCCGAGGCGGATGCGCGGCGACTTGCGGGTGGCCCCCACCAGCTTGCGCACGTAGCCCAGCACCGGCGCCTCGATGCGCACTTCGGCCAGCGCCTGCCGCGCGGTCAGCACCTGCGCCTGCGTCACCGCCGCCTGCACGCCCGCGCGCTCCAGGTTGCCCGCGTCGAAGCCGCGGCTCACGGAGTCGAGGATGCGCTCCTCCTCTTCATCGGTCGGGTACCCGACGTCGATCTTGAACAAGAAGCGATCGAGCTGCGCCTCGGGGAGCGGGTACGTGCCTTCGGACTCGACGGGGTTCTGCGTGGCGAACACCGTGAAGAGCGGCGAGAGCTGGCTGTGCTTGCCCTCCAACGACACCGCGCGCTCCTGCATCGCCTCCAGCAGCGCCGACTGCGTCTTCGCGGGCGCGCGGTTGATCTCATCGGCCAGCAACAGGTCGGTGAAGATGGGGCCCTTCACCAGCACGAAGCCCTGCGTCTTGAGGTCGAACACGCTGGTGCCGAGGATGTCGGCGGGCATCAGGTCGGGCGTGAACTGGATGCGCTTGAACTCCGCGCTGACGCTCTTCGCGAGGGCCTTCGCCATCAGCGTTTTGGCGACGCCGGGCACGCCCTCGAGCAGCACGTGGCCGCCGGCGATGAGGCCGACCAGCATCAGCTCCAGCGCCTCGTCTTGCCCGACGACGGCCTTGCGCACCTCGTTCAAGCTCGACTCGCGAAGCTGGTTGGTGAGCGCGACGGCGCCGGTGAGCTCCGGGGCGGGAGCGGGCGGCTGGGGGTCCAACGTGGTCATGCGGGTTGCTCCTTGCGTTGCAGGGTTTTTCTGACGAGGGCCGCGAGCGACGCGACCTTCTCGACGGCGGTGTCTGAGTCGGCGTGGGTGGCGGCGGTGGTGACGTCGAGGAGCGCGCGGGCGAGATCCTTGCGACCGCGCACCTCGAGGGCGGCGATGATCTCCATCGGCTCGCTGCGCGCGCTGACGCCGGCCTTCTTCGCGAGCTCCGCGGCCAACTGCTTCACGATGCTCTGCGCGGCGTGCGCGAAGTGTTTGCCCTCGCGGTACAGCCGGCTGGTGGCGAACAACGCGTCGGTGCTGCCCACGCGCAGCTCCTGTTCCGGCGCGCGTGGGCGGCCGAAGCGCTTGAGCGCCAGCGCCCACAACACGATGCCCAGCAGCAGCTGCCCGACCGCGAAGTGCAGCCCGTAGCGCGCGGCGAACTCGCCCATCGAGCGGTCGCCGGTGAAGCCGTGGTGGTACTCGTCGAACGCCACCGGCCCGCTCTTCGAGACCGCGGAGATGAGCGAGTGCCAGAAGCGCGCGTTGTCGGCGATGGGGAGCGCGCGGTTCATCGCCAGCTCCGGCGCGCCGATGACGATGACGCGCCCCTGGCCGAAGGGCACCAGCGCCGCGACCGGCTCGTCGATCTTCTCGTCGACCAGCAATGGCACCGCGCCGCTCGGGAGCTCCAGGAACGCGCGCACCTTCACCTCCACGCGCTCGACGCCGCGCGTGTACAGCGTCGGCTGCGCGGGGACGAGCGTGCGCAGCTCCAGCGCCTCCGCGCCGCGGCCCAGCGTGATGCCCAACTCGTCGAGCAGCTTCGCGTCGCGGTAGCTGGCGGGCACGTAGATCAGCGTCGCGCCGTTGCGCACGTGCTCCAGCAGCTTGTCGGTCTCCTTGGTGGTGACCGACGGCGAGCGGAACGCGTTGAAGCCGCGCGACTTGAACTCCTCTTTGTCGGCGTCCCAATCGCGCTCTTCGTCTTCATCGTCGAAGCCTCCGTCGACACCGCCGTCGTGCTGCGGGCCATCGATGGCGGGCTTGAACTCGTCGCGCTCGTCGGCGAAGCGCGTGCCGAGCATCACCAGGTTCCGCTTCGGGGTGATGAGGGTGAGGTCTTGTTGTTGCCGCGTGACGTTGAGGCCGCTCTCCTGCGCGAGGAGGTACAGCGCGCGCGCGCCGTCGGGCTCGCTGCGGAAGGTCGACAGCCGGTCCGCGAAGCCGCCGCGCGCCGCGCCCTGCATCAGGAACCACGCCAGCGTGCCGAGCAGCAACACGCCGCCGGCCAACAACAGGGGAAAGCGGTCACGCACGCGGGGCCTCCGCGGGCGCGAGCAACGGCTCGGCGGTCTGGCGGAACGTGCTCCACGACGGCGAGTCGACGTCGAGGTTGCCGTACCAGGCGAAGTCGAAGCGCCGGGTGAGCTCCTTGAACGCGCTCTTCACTGCGGCGCTGCCCTTGAAGCCGAACAGGTACTCCCAGTTGCTCAACGTCGGGTCGTAGTCGATGACGCCGTCACGGTGCAGCCGTGACAGGAGCGCGAGGTAGAGGTGGCGGATCGCTTCGCGGAACTCACCGCGCGCCGCGAGCTCGTCGGCGAGGCCGGCCCAGGTCTCCGAGGGCTTCGCCAGGGCGCTCATCGCGTCGTGCTCCAGCGCGCTCTGCGTCAGCCCGTTTTCGTCACCCGCGGCCTCCGCGCGCGGCCGCCCGCGAATGGAGCGGATCAAGATGAACGCCAACACCGCCACCACCAGCACCAGCGCGCCGATGATGACGCCGTTCGCCGCGCCCATCGACACGCCGCCGACGTCGGGCGCGTTCACCTTCGGCGGTTCGCGCTTGAAGAGCCAGTCCATCAACTTCTTGAAGAGCTTCCAGAGCCACGAGTCCTCGTCGGGGCCGTCGTCTTTGGGCTCCTCGACCTTGTCGGGCTTCTCCACCGTCGCCTGGAACTCCGGCCGCGAGAGGATCTTCTGCGCGGCGTCGCGGGTGTCGAGCGTGACGGGCGTGCCCTGCGCGTCGGCGTACAGGCGCAGGCTCTCGCGGAGCTCGGCCTCCGCGCCTTCGCAGTCATCGTCGTCGTACGCGCGGCGCTCGATGCGCGTCAGCATGCGCGCCAGCGCCGACTTGTCTGACTCCGCGGCGCGACGCTTGAGCGGCGAGAGGTCGACGTGCATGCCGCAGTCGTCGGCCACGGTCTCTCCGCGGCGCAGCAGGCCGGGGTCGGCGAACGCGGCGCTCGCCAGCAACGCCACCGCCAACAGCACGCCGCGCGGCTTCACGCGCACCGGCAGCTGCTCCAGCTGCGCGATGAGATCCAACCCCTCCTGCCGCACGCGCCCGTCGATGAGCAACAAGGTCGCGGTCGCGGCGCGCACCGGCTCGAACAACACGAAGGTGCCCATCGCCACCACCGCCAGCCACACCGGGTTGTCGAACGAGGTGAAGCGGTCGATGAACGTCACATCGAAGCCGAACAGCCCGCGCAGCAGCCCGAGGGAGAACATCGTCATCAACTGCAGGTTGAGCGCGAGCAGCACCTGCGAGAGGCCGCACAGGCGCACGAAGGGCGCGATGAAGCGCGTGGGCCCGAGCAGCTTCGAGGCGGTGCCGTACAGGCCCAGCACGCTGCCCTGACCGCGCATCACGACGGCGTACGCGGCGGTGTGCGCGCCCACGAAGAGAAAGCCGATGCCGAAGGTGACGGTGGAGAGGAAGGTGTTCACCACGAACAGCCACGCCGACGCGGTGACGAGGCCGGGGGCGTGCCGGAGCGCCGCCTTGAAGCTGGCGCGCATCGACGGCGGCTGCGTTCCGAGGAGCGACACCTCCGCGTAGTGACAGGCGGCGCCTTGGGTGAGGGCGCGGAACAGCCACGCCGCGGTGAAGAGCGCCACCGGCACGTACAGCGGCTCATCCCGGCGGATGGCCTCCGCCAGCGTGAAGAGCGAGGCGATCAGCGCCGCGCCCGACGGCATGGTGAGCGCCCACAGCCCCGCGTTGGTGGCCGACAGGCGCACCGCGGCGTCGAAGAGCGCGATGGCGCTGCGGGGCTTGAGCTCCTTCGCGTCGACGGCCATTCAGGCGCTCACCAGCTTCGCCAGGCCCAGGAAGAGGCCGAAGAGCAGGGCGGCCGACAACACCGCCAGCAGCACGTTGCCCACCGACCAGTCGCGCCGCTCGGCCAGCGTGCGCACCTTCGCCAGCCGCGCCGCCAGACACTTCGCGCAGCGGTTGATGCCCTCGAACTGCGTCGTGCACTCGCTACAGATGACGTTGCGGCACTCGACGCAGATTCCCAGCCCCGCGCGCTCTGGATGGTAGTGGCACCGCCCTGACCCGAGTGACATGCAGGGCGGAGCCTACCTGAAGCGCTGTGTTGTCGATCGCCTTCTCGGCGGCCGAGGGCTCAGAGTTCCTCGAGGAACTCGTCGTTGTAGGTGTAGCGGCCCAGCCGTTTCAGCAGCGCCTCCATCGCCTCGACGGGCTTGGCCGAGAAGAGCATCCCGCGCAGCTTGCGGATCTTCTCGTACTCCTTGAACGTGAAGAGCTTCTCCTCTTTGCGCGTGCCCGACTGCGCGATGTTGATCGCCGGCCAGATGCGCTTCTCGCCCAGCAGGCGATCGAGCGTGACCTCGGAGTTCCCGGTGCCCTTGAACTCCTCGAAGATCACCTCGTCGGCGCGCGAGCCGGTGTCGATGAGCGCGGTGCCGATGATGGTCAGCGTGCCCGCTTCTTCGGTGGCGCGCGCGGCGCCGAACAGCCGCTTGGGCTTCTCCAGCGCGCGCGAGTCGACGCCGCCTGACATGGTGCGGCCCGACGACTCGACCTCCTTGTTGTAGCTGCGCGCGAGGCGGGTGATGGAATCGAGCAGCACGATGACGTCCTTGCCCGACTCGACGAGGCGCTTGGCGCGCTCCATCGCCAGCTCGGCGACGCGGAGGTGATCGGCCGTCTTGTGGTCGCTCGACGAAGCCAGCACCTCGGCCTTGATCGTGCGGCGCATGTCGGTGACCTCTTCGGGCCGCTCGTCGATCAGCACCACCATCAGGTGCATCTCCGGGTGGTTCGCGAGGATCGCCGCGGCGATGCGCTGGAGCATGATCGTCTTGCCGGTCTTCGGCGGCGCGGTGATCAGCATGCGCTGGCCCTTGCCGAGCGGCGCGATGAGATCGAGCACGCGGGTGACGAACTCCTTGTGGCCGTTCTCCAGCTTGATGCGATCGATGGGGTCCACCGAGGTGAGATCGCTGAAGTGCGGGAGGCGCGAGGCCTGCTCGAGCGGCACGCCGTCGACGGTCTCCACGCTGACCACCGTGCCCTTGAGGCCCTTCATCTGCGCGCGCGCCACGAGGTACTGGCCGGCGCGCAGGCGGAGCTTCTGCACCAGGTTCTTGGGGATCTCCGCGTCGTCAGGCCCGGGGAGCAGGTTGCGCTTCAAGCTGCGCAGCGCGCCGTTGACGCCCTTCACGTCGAGGTCCAGCACGCCCTCCACGGTCTGCACCGGCGCGGTGACCGGCAGGCCCTGACGCTGCTGCTGCTGCATCTGTTGCTGCTGCTGCTGCTGCGCCTGCTGCTGGGCGATGCGCTGCTTGTATTGATCCAGCTCCTGCGCGGTCAGGAAGACGTTGACCACCTGGCCGTCGGGCTGGATGACCTTGCGGAAGGCCTGACCGTCTTCGGCGAAGAAGACGGGGTTGCCCTTGCGACGGCGACGGCGGCGCTTGCGGCGGCCCTGACCCTGTTGGCCGGGCTGACCGGGTTGGCCACCCTGCGCCTGACCCGACGCGCCGTCGGAGCCACCCTCGTCGGGGCCCTCGTCGTCACCACCGTCGTCATCGCCGTCGTCGCCCCCGTCATCTCCGCCGCCGGCCGGAGGCGCGGGCGGTGCCGGAGTGGTGGGGTCTTCGGGATCAGGCCATTCCTCTGCGCTCATGCGTTCTTCTCTTCCGCTCGTTGTGGGGCAGGTTCGATTTCCGGCGCGTGCAGCGACCAGAGCGACCCTGAACCGGTACGGGGCGTGTGCCCAAGCGAACCGGCGGCGGGAGTCGTAGCGGGGAACGGTTGAAAAATGAACACCAAAAACCCCCCTCTCCCGCGGGCGGGAGAGGGTTGGGGTGAGGGCCTCAGCTCTTCGGCAAGGTGCTCAAAAAGGTCTCAACGGTCGTGGGCTTGCGGCCAATGAGGCGCTCAAGGTCACCCGTCTTCACCTCCAGCGCGCCCTTCGCGAGGTGCGCGTCGACGTCGGCGAACACCGCCGCGAGGCCCTCGGGCAACCCGGCCTGCTTGAGCGCCGCCGCGAAGTCGGCCTCGGAGAGGTTCACGTAGGTGATGGGGAAGCCCGCCCAGCGGGAGATCTTCTCGGCGAGCTGCGCGAGCGTCAGCGACTCTCCGCCCAGCGTGTAGGTCTTGTTCTCGTGGCCCGAGCCGGTGAGCACCGCGACAGCGGCGGCCGCGTAGTCGGCGCGCGGGGCCAGCGACACCTTGCCGTCGTTCGCCGCGCCGAACATCGACTTGAGCTTGAGCGTGGTGGGGAGCTGCTGCGTGTAGTTCTCGATGTACCAGCCGTTGCGCAGGATCACGTACGGCACGCCCGACGCGACGAGCGCCTTCTCGGTGCCCTTGTGCTCCTGCATCAGCATCATCGATGAGTCGGCCGCGTTGGGGCCGCTGGTGTAGACGAGCAGCTTCACGCCGGCCTTCTTCGCCGCGGCGATGAGCGCGCTGTGCTGCTCCACGCGCTTGCCGAACTCGTTACCGGAGATGAGCAGCACGCGGTCGACGCCCTTGAGCGCGCCCTCGAACGACTCCGGCTTGTTGTAGTCGAGCCAGCGCAGCTCGGCGCCCTTGGCGGCCAGGGCCTGCGCCTTCTCGGGGCTGCGCACGCCGGCGACGACCTGCTGCTTCTTCGCGATGAGCTGTTCGACGACGTGGTGGCCGAGGTGGCCGTTGGCTCCGGTGACGAGGATCATGGGTGCTCCTTGAGTGTGGGTGTGACGCTGGAAATAAGGAGAGGGCTTACTTTCCGCAAGTACCTACCTTTTGGTAAGTGTCTCGCCATGGCTGCCAGGAAGAACCCGCGTGGAGATGTCTATTCACCCGATTGCCCGTCGCGGGCGGTGCTCGATCACCTGTTCTCGCGCTGGGGTGGGCTGGTGATGATGGCGCTGCAGGAGCGCACGTACCGCTTCCGTGAGTTGAGCCGGAAGGTCGGCGGTGTGAGCGAGAAGATGCTGGCGCAGACGCTCTCGCAGCTCGAAGACGACGGCTTCGTGAAGCGCGTCGCGTACCCGGAGATCCCTCCGCGCGTCGAATACTCGCTGACGCCGATGGGCCGCGAGGCGGCGGCCATCATGGGGCAGCTCGGAGACTGGATCGAAGCGAACCTCGGCCGCGTGCTGAAGCACCGCGAAGC
>CAMLFP010000057.1 GCA_946479335.1 uncultured Archangium sp. | reverse complement strand
CTTGAAACGCCTGCCGGCGGATGAGGTGGATGAAGAGGTCGGTCACCGCGTCGATGTCGTCGGGCGACTGCTGCACTCGCGCGGCGAGCGCCTCCAGCTTCCCGTCAGACTGCTGAGATCTCATCGGCCCGGGGCGCTGCTGCTGCGGCATGTCGGGCTTCTCCACGGTCTCCTTCGAGAGCTGGAAGTCCAGCACCGCGAAGAAGGCCACCACGCCGCCGCCGACCAGCCCGCCCATCAACGCCGGGTGCTTCGAGAAGAACGTGGGCTCTGCGGCCGCCAGCTTCTCGGCGCGCGCCTGCTGCCGCGTCACCGCGCTCGCCTTGCCCGCGCGGGCGCGCAGCACGTCGGCCGCCGCCTGCTCCAGCCGCGTCTTCTCCGCCGCGAACGCGTCGGCCGCGAGCAGGTGCTGGTTGGCCATCAGCTCCTTGAGCTGCTCGAGCAGCGAGTTGTAGCGCGCGTCGAAGTCGTCGAGCGTCTCCGGCGCGGGCGCGTCGGTCTTCAGCTTCTTGCTCGAGAACAGGTACGCCAGCGCCGTCACCGCGCCGATCGCGAACACGATGATGCCGGGGAGCCAGTTGGTCTGGTTCATTTCTCGAGGTCCTTCCGCACCTGCTCGAGGAAGTCGTCCGCGGGCGCTTCGACGGTCGTCTGCGCGGCCGGCTTCTTGAACGAGCCGAGCACCACCAACAACCCGATGGCCAACAAGATGAGCGGCGCGACCCACACCGCGAGCGCCACGCCTGACTTGCGCGGCTCCATCAACGCCCACTCGCCGTAGCGGTCGACGAAGTAGTCGAAGATCTCGTCGTCGGTCTTGCCTGCCGCGACCAGCTCGCGCACCTTGTCGAGCTGCGCGCGCGCCATCGACGCCGGCGAGTCGGCGATGGAGACGCCCTGGCACACCGCGCACCGCAGCAGCTTGCCGACGCGCTGCACGCGCGCCTCGCGTTCGGCGTCGAGCGGGTCTTGCCCCTGACGCGGCGGCGCGTAGCCCTGCGCCAGCACCAGCGAGAGCATGATGGCGATCATCGCAAGATCTCCTCGATCTCCGCGGAGAAGGTCCGCGGGTCGCTGAAGGGCGCGGGGTACTTCTTCACGATGATGCCCGCGCGGTTGATGAAGTACGTCTCGGGCACGCCGGAGACGCCGTAGTCGACCGCCACCGTCGACTTCGGGTCGAACAGCTGGGGGAAGTTCCAGCCGTTGTCGCGGAGGAAGTTCTTGGTGTTGCTCTCGGTGTCTTCGAAGACGATGCCGAGGAACACCGCGCGATCTCCGTATTCCTTCGAGACCGCGTCGAGCACCGGGTGCTCGTATTTGCAGGGCCCGCACCAGGTCGCCCAGAAGTTGAGCACCACCGGCTTGCCCTTGAAGTCGCTCAACGAGACGACCTGATCATTGTCGAGCCGCTTGATGTGGAAGTCGGGCGCCGGCTTGCCCGCCAGCTTGAAGGGCACCTCATGCGGGTCTTTGCCGAACGCGTTCCCGAGGATGAAGACCAGCCCGGCGATCAGCGCCAGCGAGACGACGACGGCGATGGTGCGCTTCACGCGGCCACCCGCTTCGGCTCGGGGATCAGCGCGATGAGCGTGCCCAGCGCGAGGAAGAAGATGCCGAGGTACCAGATCCACCCCACGAGCGGGAACACCCACATGTTGAAGCTCGCGGAGCCGCTGGCGGTGTCGTACGCCAACATCGACACGTACACGTCGCGCAGCCAGCGCCCGGTGACCGACGGCGAGCCCACCGGGTCGGTCGAGCGCTCGTAGAAGTTCATGCGCGGCGTGGCCATCGCCTCTTCCTTGCCCGGCGTCACCAGCGTCACCTTGGCGCCGATCCACTCGCGGTGCGGCTCCTTGCCGCGATCGAGCCCGTCGAAGCGCACGTGGTAGTCGCCGACCTGCAGCTGCTGGCCGGGCTTCAGCGTGCCGGTGGCGTGCTGCTTGTACGAGCTCGACGCCGCGACGCCGACCGCGATGATGACGATGCCGAGGTGCACGATGTAGCCGCCGAAGCGTCGCCGCGCGCGCGAGGCGCTCATGAAGACCGCGGTGCCCCAGCTCTCCTTCGTGGCGTCGACGCGTTGCTTCGCGGGGAGCAACAGCTCACGCAGCGTCACCACCGTGACGAAGGCCGCCACGCCGAAGGTCGTCAGCGGCAGGAAGCCGCGGTAGCCGAAGGCCACGCACACCAGGACGGCCACGAGGCCCACCGCGCCGGGGATGATGGCGGTGTCGCGCAGCGTCTTCGAGTCGGCGGTGCCCCACGGCAGCATCGGGCCCACGCCCATCAAGAAGAGCATCGCCAACATGAAGGGCAACGCCATCTCGTTGAAGTACGGCTCGCCGACGGTCAGCTTCTTGTTGAAGACGCCCTCGCTGATGATGGGGAAGAGCGTGCCGATCAGCACCACGAAGGTGAGGCACGCGAAGACGAGGTTGTTCAAGAGAATCGAGCCTTCGCGCGACACGATGCTGCCCAGCTGCGTCTCCGCGACCAGCATGTGCCCGCGGAAGGCGAGCAGCAGCACGCAGAACACCAGCACGACGCCGATGAACACGAGGAACGTCGGGCCGATGTCTGACTGCGTGAAGCTGTGCACCGAGTTGAAGACGCCCGAGCGCGTCATGAAGGTGCCCACGATGGTCAGCACGAAGCTCGAGAGCGCGAGCGCCACCGTCCACAGCTTCAGCGCCTTCTTCTTCTCCAGCACCATCGTGGAGTGCATGAACGCGGTCGCGGTCAGCCACGGCATGAACGACGCGTTCTCCACCGGGTCCCACGCCCAGTAGCCGCCCCAACCCAGCACCGCGTACGCCCACCAGCCGCCGAGGATGATGCCGATCGACAGGAAGATCCACGGCACCAGCGTCCACTTGCGCAGCGGCACCAGCCACGCGTCGCCCAGCTCACCGCGCAGCAGCGCGCCGGCGGCGATGCCGAACGGAATCGTCATGCCGACGTACCCGAGGTACAGCATCGGCGGGTGGATGATCATCAGCGGGTGGTTCTGGAGCAGCGGGTTCGGGCCCGGGCCATCCGGCGGAGGGAAGGGGAGCTGTGTCCACGGGTTGGCGGGGCCGGCGATGAGGAAGGCGAAGAACGTCGCCACCGCGGCCATCACGCCGAGTGAGAGCTGCATGTAGCGCCCGTGCTCCTTGCGGTAGGTGAACGCGAAGGCGAACAGGTACACGCCCATGATCGCGCCCCAGAAGAGGATGGAGCCTTCCAGCGCGCTCCAGAGCGAGACGATGGTGAAGATGGTGGGCGTGGCGCGGCTGCCGACCTGCGCGACGTACTTCACCGAGAAGTCGTGGCTCAGCAGCGCGAAGATCATCGTCAGGTTGCTGCCGATCATCGCCGCCGCGAAGCCGTAGACGCCGCCGCGCACCCACGGGAGCGCGCTTTCCTTGCGCGCCAGCCCCGTGACGATGCCGGTGATCGCCGAGAACGCCGCGCACGCCAGACCCAGCAACACCAGGCCATAACCGAGAGTCGAATTCACGCCCCGGCTCATAGCGGGTTTCTCCGCGCGGAGATCGATTTCGCGGCCTGCCCGTTGAAGGGCGGATGCTCAGATACATTCTCGCCGCTTGCCTGCTGTCAGCGCCCGCCTTCGCCCAGTACAACGGCGTCGCCGGGTTGAGCGCACCCAAGGTCGCCGAAGACCGCGTGGTGACCACCTCCGACGGCAAGACCAAGGTCGAGCGCGTCTACGTGGAGCCGAAGAAGGACCGCTACGGCAACGCGCAGGGCAACCAGTTCGACCTCGCGGTCGACGGCGCGTTCGACGGGCAGACGGTGGTGGTGCTGCACAGCTACACCGGCGAGGGCTTCGACTTTCATCTGCCCAAGGCCGCGCTCGCGGAGAAGGGCTTCTCGGTCTACCGGTACATCAACGTGGTGCCGTCGCCGAAGGAGCTCGAGAAGGCGCTGAGTAAGGCGAACCAGCTGTGGATCATCTCCGGCGACAGGCGGCAGCTGACCGACGCGCACATCGCGGTCATCAAGAAGTTCTTCGACGCGGGCCACGGGCTCTACATCTGGGGTGACAACGCGCCGTACGCGCAAGACGCCGATGCGCTGTCGCGCGCGCTGTTCGACGTCGAGATGGCGTCGTCTCCGTGGGACGAGGGCCAGCAGGTCATCGGCCGGCAGGCGAAGCCCGGCGCGACCGGCCTGCGCGGAGATCATCTGCTGAGCACCGGCATCGAGCAGCTCTACGAGGGCCACACCATCGCGTACCTGCCGAAGCCCACCGGGCTGACGCCGCTCATCGTCGGCTCGCAGGGCCACGTGGTGACCGCGTTCTTCGACAAGGACGGCAAGCGCGCCATCGTCGACGGCGGCTTCACGCGGCTCTACCTGATGTGGGACACCGCCGGCACCGGCCGCTACGTGAAGAACGCTGCGGCGTGGTTGGCGAACGCCGAGCGCTTCGGTGATCAGGTGGTGGCGAAGAAGAAGTAGCGGTGGTCTCAGCGCGTCGTCGTGGCCGCGAGGTCGCTGACTTTCTGCACCAGCCGGAGTTGTCCCGGAATTCGAGTGAACCCGTGCCGCTCGTAGAAACGAGCGGCATTTTCATCGATGGCGTCGACGATGAGAAATCGCGCGGCCACCGACTCGGTCGCGGTGACAACGCGCATTGCCGCATCAGCAAGCAGGTGCGTACCGTGGCCCTTGCCGAGCAGCGAATGATCGAGGGCAAGCCGGGCGAGGAGCACTGCGGGCACGATGCTCGGACTTCCTCGGCTGACTTTCGGTGGCGCCTCTTCTCGCTTCATCACCGTCGCGGCGAGGCTGAACCACGCGACGACGCGACGATCTCCCCGATGCCACACGAAGGTGCGAGCAGTGCGGTTCGCCTGCGCATGGAGCGCGCTCGTCTTGAGCCACTCGTCGAGTGTGGGCTCACCGCTCGCAAAGGACGAGAGGTCGTGTTGGCTCGTCAGCGCCTCCGAGATGAACGCGGTCATCGCTGGACGAATCGTGGCGCACGCATCGCAGCGGCCAGCTTTGCGTTGACTCGCGGCTTCCTGGCGAGCGCTTTCCACATCGCATCGAAGAAGTCTGCGGGCACCGTCACTTCATTTGCTTCGGCGATGACGACCTCAGCCCGTTCAGTTGCCGCTTCGAGCATGAACGCAGAGACCGATTGCCGGCGCAGCGATGCGGCGAGACGGATGCGCTTCTCGCTGCGAGCGTCAGTACGGAGGGCGATGCGCCCCGATTTCTGGGATGCATGAGGCATGTGTGCACAATGTGCCAACACGACGTGTGCGTCAAACTGCGTCTCTGCGGGCTTCTCACTGCTCGTGTCAAACGAACGGGCAGGGCTTTCCTCGCCCGGCCTCGAATTGATGCACGCGGCACAACTTGCTTGTCAGCAGTTGAAGCCGTGAACAACCAGGGTGTTCACACCGTCGGCTCGGGTCGTTCCTGGTGGGCGCATGCCAATATTGCTCATCGAGCTCGCGCTCGTAGATGCGCAATGATTCGCGCCACTCTGGGGTCTCTACCCAACCGTTCCCGGGCTCCCACGGCTCGCGAGAAATCGCGTTGAGGTCGCCCGCCGCGAGTGCGCACCACAGTCGAACGACCTCTTCGACCGAGACGTTGAGTTGGTGCCGCACCGGCTGACCGGGGGCGCTCCACACCGTGCGCCCGTCGACGTTCCACTCGACGCTGTTTTCGTCGTCGGTCGAGAGTCATGCAGCGCCGTGCTCGAGATCTGTGGGGTCGAGCGCACTCAGGAACGTGCGCATCTGCGCGGGCGAAGGGTCGTGCAACGAGGCGCCGAGCCCATTCGCCATGTAGGTCGTTCGCGACACTCTTCAGACGCTCGTTTGATGGTTGCCGGGGGGGAAGCCCGCGCGCTTCTCACTTCACCTGCGTGAGCGACTCCTTCCACTGCTCGTCGCTCATGGTGCCGCCGTCGGTCGGTGCCCGGTAGTTATTGTCGTGGTTCACCATCAATCGGTTCGAGCGGAACACGTTGTCTTTCTCGTACGAGCCCTCGACCACCACGCCGATGCCCTCGCGGAACATCTGCGGCGGCGTCTCGGTGGAGATGACCGACACCTTCGCCGCGCCCGGGGTGTGCGAGTCGGCGACCTGGAACTTCAGCTTCGCGGGGTCTGACTTGTCGAGGCTGCCGGGCACCACCACGCCGCCCAGGCGCACCGTCGCGCCGTACGCCTCGTCACCGTGCGCGAGGAGCTCCGACGGCTTCCAGTAATAGACGAGGTTCTCGCCGATCTTCCCCGACGCGATCCACGCCACGCCGCCCAGCGCGATGGCGATCGCCCCGAGTGCCAACAGTTGATTCCGCGTCTGCGCTTTCATGACTTTCCTTTGCGACGGAGAAAGAGGCTCGCCGCGTACGCTGCCACGCCCGAGAGCGCGACGCCGTACGCCGCGTACACGAAGTTCCACCCGCCCTCGATGACGCCCATGCCGACCTTCTCGATGCCCTCCGGGTGCTCCATCGCCGGAGCGGGAGCGGGCGGGGCTGCGTCGACGGCGGCGAGCGGCTTCGGGGCCTCGACGACGGGCGCAGGGCCGGGCGCGGTGTCGGCGAACGCCGGTGCGGCCAACAACACCAACAGTGCGAGCTTCTTCATGACGGCTTCACCTCCGCGGGCGGCAGCTCCGGAGGCAACGCGAGGTCGCCTTCCTGCCGCGCGCGCGCCAGTTCGTAGCGTTTGACGATGAACACGAAGAGGAAGCAGAGGAACGTGGTCGCGCCCCAGCGCAGCACCACCGTCATCGGCTTGTCGACGGTCGACGGGTTGCTCTGTTGCTGGTGCAGCGAGTTCCACCACTTCACCGAGAACCACACGATGGGCAGCGAGGCGTAGGCGAGGATCGCGGAGGCGGCGCTCCACGACGCGCGGCGCTCCGGGTCGTCGGTGAAGTTGCGCAGCGCGAGGTAGCCCGCGTACGCCAGCAGCATCACCGTCGTCGAAATCAGGCGCGGGTCCCAGTCCCACCAGACGCCCCAGGTCGGGCGCGCCCAGATGCTGCCCATCATCACGCCGCACGCGCCGAAGTAGAGGCCCACCTCGGCAGACGCTTCGGCCAGCGCGTCGGTCTTCCACGACTGCTTCATCAGGTACGCGACGGAGCAGCCCACGTTGAGCGTGAAGGCCAGCAGCGCCATCCACACATGGGGCACGTGCACGTAGAGGATGCGGCCCACGTCGCTCATGTACTGCTCGGGCGGCGCCCACGAGAGGCCGAGGTAGAGCAGCGTCGCCAGCATCACGACGCCCAGACCCGCCACGGGCTTCCACACCCACGCGCGCACCGACGGCACGGCGATGTGCGTGATGATCGCGGCGACCACGAGAGCCAGCAACGCCAGGGGACTCCAGAACGGCATCTCAGTCTTCCTCCACGACAGACGGGAACACGACGAACCCCAGCGACAGATAGATGAGATTGAACGCCACCTGAAGCTGCAGCCATGAGTTGGACTGCGACTGCAAATCAGCCACGAGCGCGTGTTTGGTGGCGTTGACCCCGGCGAACACCAGCGCCGAGAGCAGCGGAAAGAGCAACAGCGGCAGCAGCACGTCGCGCGCGCGGGTGCGACTGGTGATGGCCGACAACACCGTGCCCGGCGCGGAGATGCCCAGCGCGCCCAGCGCCAGGCTCGCCAGCACCTGCAGCGGCGCGAGCGTCAGGTCGATGTCGAAGAGCGCCACCGACACCGGCAGCAGCACCAGCGACAACCCGAACAGCAGCGACGCGTTGCCGATCACCTTGCCGACGTAGATGGCGCGCGGCTCCACGGGGATCAGCAGCAGGCCGGTGAGCGATTGGTTCTCGGCCTCCACGCGGAACGACTCGCCCAGCGACAGCACCGACGCGAAGAGCAGCCCGAGCCACAGGTAGCCCGCGGCGTGCGCGCGCAGCACCTTGATGTCGGGGCCCATCGCGAAGCTGAAGAGCAGCAGCGTGGTGAGCGCGAAGAAGATGAGCGCCGTGAGCCGCGCGCGCGTGCGCCACTCGAGCACCCAGTCTTTCTTCAGCACCAGCCACGAGGCGCGAACGAGACCAATCACGGCTCGGCCCTCCGGCCTTCGACGAGGTGCAGGCGGTCTTGCGTGAGTGACAGCCCCTGCTCGACGAGGTGCGTGGCGAGGATCAGCGTGGTGCCGTTCGCCGCCAGTTCGCGGAGCAGCCCTTCCATCTGCGTGATGCCCGCGGGGTCGAGCTCGCCGAACGGCTCGTCGAAGAGCGCCAGCTTCGGTTGCTTCATCAACAGCCGCGCGATGGAGAGCCGCTTGCGCATGCCCGCGCTGAACTGCCGCACCGGGTTCTCGGCGCGCGCGGAGAGGCCGACGCGTTCGAGCAGCGCCAGCGAGCGCTGCTTCACGTCATCGAGCCCGAGGAACTCCGCCAGCAGGGTGAGGTTCGTCAGCGCGGGAAGATCTTCGTAGAGGTTCGACGCGTGCGAGATGAGCGCCACCTGCCGGCGCAGCGGCTCGCGGTGCGCGCGCGTCTCCTGGCCGAAGAGCGCGATGGTGCCCGCGGTGGGGAAGGTGGCGGTGGCCAGCATGCGCAGCAGCGTGGTCTTCCCGGAGCCGTTGTGGCCGGTGAGCAGCAGCGAGCGGCCCTCCTGGAGCGTGAAGCTCAGGCGCGCGATCGCCCAGCGGGTGCCGAAGCGCTTGCTGATGTCCTGGAGTTCGATCGCGGCGGGCACGGCGGCTTCGCCTCTATTCGCACCCCGCGCGTGAGTCGAGCGATGCGGTAGGGTCACGTGCCATGTCTCGCGCCGCGCTGTTTCTCATCGTGGGCTGCACGTTGATGGGCATCAGCGGGTACCTGTTGCTCGCGAAGTTCCTCTGGCGCTCCGACGGGCCGTTCTCCGGCGAGTGCCGCGTGTGGCTCGATCAGCCCACCGCGCGCTGGGTCGAGCTCGAAGGTTGCGTGCTGGACACGCCGCAGACGCTGGTCGAGGCGGAGACCGGCGAGCTCGAGGTGCTGGCCAGCCGCGCCGACGGCCTGAGCACCCACCTCTTCGAGAAGCCGCCGCGCTGGGTCGCTGCGTGGGTGCCGATTCGTGACGATCTCAAGCGCGCCAACGTGGTGCGCGCGGTGTACCGCACCGACTCCGCCGACTTGATGAAGTGGGTCAACCAGCTCGACGCGGCGCCCGAGGCGAAGCGCCGGGAACTGTGGGCCGACCAGGCGCCGCTGCGCCGCATCGCGAAGCCCGGAGTGCTGAAGGGCACCGCGGCCAAGCCCGAGACCGACCTGCTGCGCAAGACGTGGGGGAGCATGGGCTCCGCGGCCATGCTGGTGGTGACGCCCGGTGAGCCGCCGCCGATGGAGATCCCCGTGTTCGCGATGCTGCTCGGCGTCGCGGGGCTCGCGCTGGCCGCGACCGGCTTGAAGAAGGGCACCGGCGAGCACCACACGCAGTCCGCCGAGCAGTTGCTGACCTCCATCAACACCTCTGACGTGAAGGTCGAACTCGGCGCGCTGGAGTCGCTGCGTGAAGAGGAGCGCCGCGAACGCCGCGGCAAGTGACCTTCACCGGCGGGCGCGCGCCGTCGCCGCGGCGTGACGAGACAACGTGAGGAGGTCATCGGCGCTGGCGTCGACGCCCGCGGCGCGGAGTTCACGCTTCAACGCGGCGATCAGCTCCGGCTCGACGTTCGCGTTGCGCAGCAGGTTCGCCAGCGCCCGCACGTAGTCCATCGTCGAGACGTGGGCGGTGACCAGCGGGTCGCGCGGCGGGCCGAGGCGTCGCCCGCGCGCCCAGAGGAAGAGGCCGGCGAGCAGGAGCAACTGCAGGGCCGTCACCGCGAAGTTGATGGGGAGCGCGCGAGACACCCGCTGGTGCCGCTCGTTGAACGCGATGGGGGCGGGGAGCCGGCTCCAGAAGCGGGCGTTGTCGGCGAGCTCGAGGCGCGCGTTCTCCGCGAGGTCCGCGCCGGCCGACAGCCACACGCGGCCGTCGCCGAACTCCCGCGTCCACAGCACGCCGTGCTCCGCGACCTGCACCGCGTCCTGCACGTCGAGCGTGCGCTCCGCCGACACGCGGAGGGTGTGGATGCCGGCGACGCCAGAGACGGTGACCGTCGAGCCCCCGACATCGGTGACGCCCGGCTCGTCGTTCAGCGGCGCCAGCGCGCCGGTCGCGACCCCCAGCCAGCGGTTCAGCGCGGCCTGCGGCGCCTGGCGAGGCACGAGGTACACCAGCGTGCCGCCGGCCTCGACGAAGCGGCGCAGCGGCTCCACCTCCGCCTCGGAGAACTCGTCGGCCGAGGGCGCGGCGAGCACCACCGTCTTCACCTCGCGGGGAATCTCTCCGTCGATGACGCGCACCTCGCGGCCGCTCTCGCCAAGCCAGGTGGCCAGCACCGCCAGCCCGCGTGGGCCCCGGTTGTCGACGGTCGGCAGCGGTGAATCAGCGCCCGGCTTCTGCGCCGCGAAGGTGGTGGCCATGGCGAGCACCAGCAACGCCGCCAACAGCGCCCAGCGCTTCACGTGAGCGCCTTCACGTCATCGAGGAAGCGGCGCGCGTCGGCCTCCGAGACGGCGCTCAGTGAATAGAAGGCGCGATCGAACCACGTGAAGAGGGGCGTGACGTGCTGCACCAGCTCTGGCGGCGCGCCGTTGCGCGGGAGGTCGGCGGCGAGCTCGCGGTTGGTGCGCGTGCGCTCGGGCCGCGCCAGGCGCCGCCGTTCGAGCGAGGCCAGCAGCGAGAACAACCCCTCGCGGATCGCGGCGCGCGGGTCGCTCGAGAGCATCGCCTCGGCGCGTGCGCGGTGCACCGCGGGGTCATCGAGCTCCAGCATCACCGGTGTGGGGGGCGCGGTCGCGGGTGTCGCCTTCGCTTTCGCGCGGCGGCGCAGCAGCGCGAGGAGCCCCACCAGCACCGCGCCGGCCAGCACCGCGACGCGCGTCACGTTCGAGTACGTCTGCGCGCCGCGCGTCTCGAAGAGCGAGAGGAACCACGCGCGCGCCTGCGCGAAGAACGCCGCGAAGGCGCCGGAGTTCCGCTCCCGCGCGCGCTCGAAGCCCGGGCGGGCATAGATGGCCGAGAGCTCGGCGGGCGTCGCGTCGACGCACCCCTCGCAGGGCGCCGCCAGCACCGCCGCGAGCACCAGGGCGATCACGGCAGCGCTCCCAGCTGGAGCTCCAGGTCGAGACCCTCTCGGCGCATGCGCATGTCGGCGTAGAAGAAGAGCTGAAACACCACGTAGAGCGGGGCGAAGATCGAGCCGATCACCGTCTGCGCCACCTCGATCGGCACCAGCACCAGCGCGGGCACCACGTCGTACACGCTGTGGCCCGGCGTCAGGCTCGCGCCGTACACCGCCCCCGCGACGAACGTCGGCACGCTGCTCACCGCGCCCAGCAGCAACAGCACGCCGCCCATCACGGTGATCAGCACCGTCAGCCGCACCTTCACCAGGCCCATGAAGCCCGCCACCACCCGCCCGCTCGACAGCACGTCGGCCCGGCGGAAGGCGCGCCACGCGCTCACGTCTTCCACCGCGAGGATCTGCGAGATCAACACGAAGCGGATCACGAACCACAACACCAGCACCACCACGCCGAGGGCCAGGGCGAGCAACGCGAAGAGGCCCAGCAGGCTCCCCGCGGCCTCTGCCTCGTGCGTCACCAACCACAGCGCGCCGCCCCCGAGCGCCGCCGCGGGCAGGAGGAACAGCAGCATCACGATGAGCGACCACCCGAGGCTCAAGGCGAACGCGCCGAGCGACGGCCACAGCTTCGTGGCCGCGTACCGGAACGCGTCCGCCGCGCTGGGGGCGCCGGAGTGCGTGAGGCGCCGCCACCCGTAGTGCGACACCGCCACGCCCTCGAACTGCGAGAGCAACATCGCCACCAACAGGCCCGACACCATCAGCGCGAAGGCGCCGCCGGCCTGCGGCAGCACCAGCGCCGGGTCGCTCCGGGAGATCGCCATCACGTCGGCGCCGCTCATCAACGGGAAGAAGTGCCGCGTCGCGCCCTGCGCGAGCTTGATGACGATCAGCTCCGCCACCTGGAACACCAGCATCAAGAAGAAGAGCGGCCGCCAGTTCGCGCGCCAGAAGTTCACGGCGCGGTCGAGCAGCTCTCCCAGCCCGAGCGGTCGAAGTGGAGTCACGGCGCGAAGCTGCCACACGTGCGGTAGGACGTCTCCCATGAGCGGCGGGTCGAAGTTGCTGGTCGTGAGCCTCGCGGTCTTCGTGTTCATCTTCGGGTACGGCTGCTTCGGGCCGCCCGGCACCGCGGCGTGCGGCAGCGCCACCGGCTTCGGCCCCGTGATCCTCACGTCGATCGAGCACTGCCCCGCGGCCGTCGAGAAGCTGGGCTCCCCGGTGCACTTTGGCGTGCTGGGCATCGGCTGCAGCAACTACGCGTCGGGCCAGGAAGCGGGCGAGGGCAGCGCGTGGGGCGACGGCATGCCCATCGTCGGCGCGAAGGGCGCGGCGTCGCTCTCGTACAACCTGGGCAAGGGCGGCGGCGTGTGGCTGCCCAGCAAGCTGGTGCTCACGTTCGGTGATGGCTCGATGCTCGACGTCGCGGCCTGCACCGCCGCGTTTCAGGCCGAGCGCAGCGCGGAGGGCATGGGGCGGCTGCTGCAGGAGCAATGCTCCGAAGGCCAGGCGTCGACGTGCGAGGCGCTCGCGGTGTGGCTCGAGTCGAAGGGCCGCGTCTCGGAAGCTGGCGAGGCCCGCGCGAAGGCGTGCACGCTCGGGCTCGCGGCCTCCTGTCGCGGCGGTCTCGACGGCGGCGTGTGATCACGTGTCGTGCGCGACGCCGACGTCGTGTCGCGGCGGCGTCGATGGCGGGGGTGACTTCGTGTCTCCAGGCAGTGTGGCGCCTGTCGTCGGAGTCGAGGTCGGCTCGTGACGTCGTCGGCTGGCCGTTCGTGATCACGCCGAGCGAGGGCGAGCCGGCTCCGCACGTGACAGCGCCTCGAGCAGCGCCTCGGTCGCGCGCGCGGCGTCAGGGGCGTGCATCACCGCGCCGATGACCGCGGCGCCCGCGAGCGGTTGGAGCGCCGCGATGCGCTCCGGCGTCAACCCTCCGAGCGCGAAGACCGGCCCGGGCAGCGTCGCCGCGATTCGATGGAATTCCACGACTCCGAGCTCCGGGCGCTCGTGCGGTTTGCTCAGCGGGTTGAAGACCGGGCTCAAGAGAAACGTGCGCCCCTCACCCCCCGCTTCGCGGGGCCCTCTCCCCACGGGAGAGGGATTTTCGGCATGCACCGCCTTCGTCACCGGTCCCTCAAACGCCAGCTCGAGGTGCGCGGGGAGGTGCAGGCCTGCTCCGAGCGCCAGCGCCAGCTCCGCGTCGGAGTTGATGAACAATGTCGGGCACGCGTCACGCAAACGCCGCGCGTTCTCGACGAACACCTCGCGTGGAGCACCGTGTTGTCGATGTTGAATCGCCACCTCCGGGCTCACCCGCGCCGCGGCGATCGCGCGCTCCAGACAATCGGGCCGCGACCAGTCGGTGATGACGATCAGCTTCACTGCCCGACGAGGCCGGCCAGCGGGCTCGACGCCGACGCGTACGCCTTCATGGGGATACGCCCCGCGAGGAACGCCTCACGGCCTGCTTCGACCGCCAGCTTCATCGCGCGCGCCATGCGCACCGGCTCCTTCGCGCCGGCGATCGCGGTGTTCATGAGGATCGCGTCGACGCCCAGCTCCATGGCGATGGCGGCGTCGCTCGCCGTGCCCACGCCCGCGTCGACGATCACCGGCACCTTCACCTGCTCGAGGATCAGGCGGATGTTGTGCGGGTTGCGGATGCCGAGGCCCGAGCCGATCGGCGCTGCCAGCGGCATCACCGCCGCGCACCCGAGGTCGGCCAGCTTGCGCGCGGTGATGACGTCGTCGCTGGTGTACGGGAGCACTGTGAAGCCCTCCTTCACGAGGATGCGCGCCGCCTTCAGCGTCTCCTCGACGTCGGGGTAGAGCGTCTTCTCGTCGCCCAGCACCTCGAGCTTCACCCACTTCGACAGGCCGAGTTCTTCGGCGAGCCGGCAGGTGCGCACCGCGTCGTCGGCCGTGTAGCAACCGGCGGTGTTCGGCAGGAGCTGGATGCGCTTGTCGATCCAGTTCAGCAGCGACTCGTCGCCGGTGGCCTTCAAGTCGAGGCGGCGCACGGCGACGGTGACGAACTCGGTGCCCGAGGCCTCGTGGCACGCCTTCATCAACGCGTGGTTCGGGTACTTGCCGGTGCCGACGATGAGCCGGCTGTTGAAGGTCTTTCCTGCGATGACGAGCGACATCAGCCGCCTCCGACGAAGGTGACGATTTCGACGCGATCTCCCTCGCTCAACTGCGTGTCGTGGTGGCGCGCCTTCACCACGACCTCCGCGTTCAGCTCCACGGCGACCCGCGGAGCGTTGATGGCGAGGTGCTGCAGCAGCGCGGCGACGGTGAGGCCATCTGGGACCTGCCGGGACTCTCCGTTGACGTGGAGCCGCATGGCGCGGCCATAACTCTGTTTGACTCAGATCTCCACGCGCCTCATATTTCGCGCCCGCATGCGTTCGCCCCTCGCCGCTCTCGTCGTCACTTTCGTCTTCTCGCTGCTCTCCGCCTGCGGCAACCCCAAGGCCGGTGAGAAGTGCACCGAGGCGGGCTTCCTCTGCGAGTCGGCGTCGAGCGCGCTCGAGTGCAAGGTCGGCGTGTGGACCGCGCTCCCCTGCCGCGGGCCCGATGGCTGCGCGCGCACCGGCGACACCGTCTCGTGCGACATGCGCGGCAACGTCGAGAACGATCTCTGCGCGTCGTCCGCCGAGGGCAAGGGCCTGTGCACCGCCGACAATCAGGGCACCCTCGAGTGCCGCCAGGGCGTGCTGCTCAAGACCAACACCTGCCGCACGTGCACCGTGGCCAACGGCCTCGTGACCTGCACCCCTCCGTAATCCACACGGAGCTCAGTCGCCCTGCAGCACCGCCGCAAAGAGCGCTGGTTGCTCGAGGTTCGGCAGGTGCGCCGCCCCGGGGATCACGTGGAGCGTCGCGCCCTGCACCAGTGATTGCAGCTGCCGGGCTTTCTCCACCGGCGTGATGGCATCGTGTTCGCCGACGATGACGCGACACGGCCCGGCGTAGCGGCTCAAGATGTCCTTCCCGTCGGCGCGCGCCGCCATGCCCCGCGACGCCGCCGCGACCGCGAGCGGGTTCTGCGCGCGCATCATCGTCTCCAGCTCGGCGCGCACCTGGGCGGGCGCGGTGGGCAGCGTCAGCTTCGGGAGCAGCCCGTCGACCAGCGCACCGACGCCGTGGGCCTCCACGTCACGCGCGACGTTCTCGCGGCGCTCTCGCCCGGCGTCGTCATCAGGGGTCGACTGGGTGTCGATCAGCACCAGCCCGCGCACGCGCCCCGGGTCGAGCCGCGTCAACGCGATGGCCACGTAGCCGCCCATCGACACGCCGCCCACCACCGCGGAGTCGAGCTTCAGCGCGTCGAGCAACGCCAGCGCGTCTTCGGCCATGGCGTCCATCGTCGCCACGCCGGGCACGAAGTCGGAGCGCCCGAAGCCGCGGTGCTCGGGCACCAGCAAGCGGAACCCGCGCGGAGGGTTCGCCAGCTGCGGCGCGTAGCTGCGCGCGTCGAAGGGGAAGCCGTGCAGCAACAGCAGCGGGGTGCCTTCGCCGACGTCTTCGTAGAAGTAGCTGCGGCCGGAGAGCGAGAGCGCGGGCATGTCAGAACCACTCCTTGTGGCGGAACCAGAGGATCATGCCGACGGGCAGCGCCACCATCGTGCCCAGCATCGGCCACAAGAACGCGGGCCGCGCGATGCCTTCGAAGTTCTGACCGAAGAAGCCGACGATGAACGACAGCGGCAGGAAGATCGACGCGAACACCGTGAGCTGCTTGCTGATCTCCCCGGTGCGGTTGGCGATCTGGCTCATGTACGCCTCCACCGCGCTGCTCACGAGATCCCGCGCGGAGTCGAGCTGCTCGTAGATGCGCACCAGGTGATCGTAGACGTCGCGGAAGTAGACGGTGGTTCGCTCGCTCACCTGCGTGATGCCGTGCCGCGCCAGCAGCCCCACCACGTCGCGCTGCGGTGACAGCACCCGGCGCACCCGCACCAGCGCGTGCTTCAGGTCGAACAGCTCGCGCAGCAGCTCCCGCGAGGGCGCCGACGAGAAGATGCGCTCCTCGAGGTCTTCGAGCTCGTCGTTGAAGCACTCCAGCAGCGGGAAATTGCGGTCGACCAGCGCGTCGGCCACCAGGTACGCGATGAAGTCGACCCCGCGGCCCAGCGTGCCCTTCGGGTCGGCGTCGACGCGCTTCTGCGCGGCGTCGATGGAGAGGCTCGGCGGGTCGTGCACGGTGATCAGCCAGTCGGGCCCGAGGAAGAAGTGGAGCTCGAGCATCTCCATGCCCTTCCAGGTGGCGCTGTCGGTCTTGAAGCCCTGCAGCACGAGGAACTGGTGGGTGCCGTAGTCTTCGAGCTTCGGCCGCTGATCGAGGTGCAGACAGTCTTCGATGGCCAGCCGGTGCAGCCCGAATTTCTCACCGAGCGCGAGCATCGTGGCCTCGTCGGGCCCGGTGACGTCGATCCACCTCATGCCGGGCGCGCCGAGCAGCTCGACACCCCCGTCTTTCAACTGATCTTCGTGCAGCGCCCGCACGCGTACGGTGGCCATGAGCGCGTGTAGGTAGCAGAACTTTCACCCCGGGAGCGCGCGGGTAGCATAGGGAGACCTCGTGGACCCCTCGGCACTGCCCTCGAAGTTGGAAGCGCTCCTCGCCGCCGAGGCCGATCAAGACTTTGCGTCGCGCGTGTACGTGGTGTTCATCGCCGCCGCCCGCACCATCGCCGCCATGGGCGAGCTCGATCTCATCCAGTACGAGGAGCCCGACGTCGATGGCTCCGCCGACCTCTCGATGTGGGAGACCGTCGCGCCGATCATCAGCAACACCATCGCCGAGGTGAACACCTTCGCCGCGCAGATCGAGGCCAGCTTCCCGCCCGGCGCGTTGACGGTGGCGCCCAACCAGCTCGAGGTCGAGGGCCTGCTGTCGAGCGCCGCGGTGGCCGCGAAGGCCGAGGTGATGAACTTCGGCATGCGCATGCGCGACCCGTCGGTGGTCGGCGATCGCTGGAACCTGCTCACCGAGCTGCAGATCTTCCGCTTCCGCTTCCGCGACTCCATCGGGAAGCTGGTGTGGGACGTCGCCCAGGTCTTTGGCGAGTGCAAGCGCAAGGAGGTCGAGCCCGGCTACGACGAGGCGCTCAACTCCACGCTGGTGGTGCGGTCGATGACGGCCGACCTCCGCCGGTTGATGCGCGCGCGCATCCAGAAGGTGGGCGACGCGCAGCCGACGGAGATGCTCCCCCAGGCGCAGCAGATGGAGAAGGAGCTCAACGCCTTCGGCCGCACCGCGGCGTGGCGGGCCCTGCGCGCGCAAGACAAGAAGGGCATCCTCGAGTTCCGCGGCAAGCTGCGGCAGATGATCGCCGGCGGCTCGCCCTCCAAGCTGGAGATCCTCGAGCTGCTGGAGCCCTTCGTGGAGTTCGTCGACACCTTCGGCGACATCTCGCGCCGCGAGATCCTCGTGCAGCACGACCAGGAGGTGCTCGCGGAGGTGGGCGTGGTGCTGGAGCGCGCCACCAACACCTCGGGCGACGAGCAGGCCGCGGCGTTCAAGCAGGCCATCGACCTCGGGCAGACGCTCTACGGCAAGGCGCCGGAGTTCGACGCGTTCCTCCGGGCGCAGCGCAAGGGCGTCGGCGAGCCGCTCAGCGACCAGGTGGAGCAGTTCCTGATGCAGATCGCCGGACTGTCCGTGTATTGACCGGCGCCGTGATGTCTCCTCCCAGGCCGCTGCGCGAAGCCGACCTCTCGCGCGTCGAAGCCGTCTTCACCGACGTCGACGGTACGCTCACCAGCAACGGCAAGCTCACCTCCGGCACGCTGAAGGCCATCGAGTGGCTCAACGCGGTGAAGGTGCCGGTGGTGCTGGTGTCGGGCCGCCCGGCGGGGTGGGGCGAGGCGTGGGCGCGGCAGCTCCCCGTGGCGGGCGCCATCATGGAGAACGGCGCGCTGCACTACGCGTGGCGCGGGCCCAGGCTCGAGAAGAGCTACGACCAGCCCGAGAAGGTGCGCGTCGCCCACCGCACGCAGCTCGTCGAACACGTCGAGGCGGCGATCAAGCGCGTGAAGGGCGCTCGACTCTCGAGCGACTCCGCGCACACCGAGGTCGATCTCGCCATCGACTACAACGAAGACGTGGCGCTGGGCGCTGCGGCCGCCGACGCGCTGGAGACGTTTTTGCGCGCGCGCGGCGTCACCGCGGTGCGCAGCTCGGTGCACGTCAACTGCTGGCTCGGCGACTTCGACAAGTTGAAGGCCGTGAGGCGCTTCGTGAAGACCGAATGGAAGAAGAGCCTCGCGCGCGACGACGAGCGCTACGTGTACGTCGGCGACTCCTTCAACGACGCGCCGCTGTTCGGCGCCTTCGCGCTGTCGGTGGGCGTGGCCAACGTGCGCGACGTGCTGGCCACCCTCGACGCGCCCCCGAAGTTCATCACCCGCGCGCGTGAAGCGAAGGGCTTCGGTGAGGTCGCCGACGCCATCGTGCGCACCAGAAAAGGCAGGAGCGCATGAGCCACCTCGTGAAGGTGCCGGTGAAGCCGGGGTTGGGGCGTCACATCCGCGCGGGGCACCCGTGGGTGTTCCGCAAGGCCATCGAGGCGACGCCGCGCATCCCTCCCGGGAGCGTGGTCGATCTCACCGACGACGGGCGCTTCTGCGGCCGCGGCTATTGGGACCCGTTCTCGGCGATCTCCGTGCGGGTGCTGACGACCGACCCGAAGGAGACCATCGACGCGGCCTTCTTCGAGCGTCGCGTGCGCCAGGCGTGGGCCTCGCGCCACGCGCTGATCGACTTCGAGGGCACCAACGCCTTCCGCCTGCTGCACGGCGAGGGCGACGGGCTGCCGGGCGTCATCGTCGATCTCTACGACGGCTGGGCGGTGCTCAAGCTCTACAGCGCGGGCCTCACGCCGTACCGCCCGTTGATCGTCGAGGCGCTGCAGAAGGTGGTGCCGGGCCTCAAGGGCGTGGTCGGCCGCGACGAGGTGGGCCGCGATGACGCCGACGTCGACGAAGACAAGGGCAACGGGCGCATGCTGTGGGGCCCCGAGGCGCCGCGGCCGCTCACCATCACCGAGCGCGGCGCGAAGTTCCTGGTCGACGTGTACGCCGGCCAGAAGACGGGCTTCTTCCTCGATCAGCGCGAGAACCGGCACCTCCTGCGGCGCATCTCGACGGGGCTCGAGGTGCTCAACTGCTTCTGCTTCTCGGGCGGCTTCTCGGTGAACGCCGCGCTGGGCGGCGCGAAGTCGGTCTTCTCGGTCGATCAAGACGCCGACGCCATCGCGCTCGCGCGCGAGAACTTCACGCTCAACGGCTTGAACGCCAGCGCGCACGACTTCCTCGCCGCCGACGCCTTCGAGCTGCTCGACTCGTTCAAGCGCGAGGGCCGCAAGTTCGACCTGATCATCCTCGACCCGCCGGCCTTCGCGAAGAGCCAGAAGGCGGTGGAGGGCGCGATCGCCGGCTACGCCTCGCTCAACCGGCAGGCGCTCGCGGTGCTCAAGCCGGGCGGCATCCTCTGCACGGCGTCGTGTTCAGCGCGCGTGTCGTCGGAGGCCTTCTTCGAAGCGGTGAAAGAGGGCGCGTACAACGCGGGCACGCAGCTGACGTTGGTCGAGGAGCGCTACCAGCCGCCTGATCACCCGGTTCGCCTGCAGTTCCGCGAGGGCAAGTACCTCAAGTTCTACGTGCTCCGCTCGGTCGAATAATTCGTTGCACACCAGGCGGGGTTCGTGTGTCTCGTCGCTGAACCGGGTTGACATGCCCCAGCGCCAGAGGCAAACGGCGCGCGGTTCTAGCGGTAGGGGGCCGGAGTACTACACACGTCTCAAGGAAAAACTTCCCACAATGCGTTCCATCTCTCTCGTCGTCGTCGGTGCGTTGTCTCTCTTCGCCCTCTCGGGCTGCAACAGCGGTCAGCCGCGCATGTATCGTGTCGCCATCGACAACACGAACGAGCGCAACGTCGGCACGCCCACCTGCTACATCGGCAACCAGGTGCCGTCGACGCCGCCCAACGCGTACTCGAACTACTACACCGAGGGGCAGTGGACGATCTGGGGCGGCACCAAGACCTCCGAGTACCTCGACCTGGCGCACGCGAACTGGAAGCTCGCCGACTCGCACCAGATCGACACCTACGGCATCATCGAAGGCGAGAACAAGAAGTTCTCCGGTAACCGCACCTGGTTCGAGTTCCAGCAGGGCATCAACATGCAGGGCAACCAGGACGTCATGTACACCTACGCGTACTCGACGACCGTCACCGTGACGTTCAACGACTACTCGTTCTCGCCCGAAGGCACGATCGACCTCGCGGCGACCTACCAGTGCCAGCGCGGCTTCACCGACTGCCCCGGCCAGGGCGTGAACGCGGCGACGCCTCCTCCGGCGACCTCGTGCGCGGCGCAGCTCTCGTTCGTCGGCCGTCTGATCGACGCGGACAACATCACCGCGTACAACAACGACCCCGCGAGCGGCGAGCCGCAGTAAGTCGAAGCGCTTCGCTTCTGACCAACACGGGAGTCCTGCTTGCTGCAGGGCTCCCGTTTTGTTTTTGGTGCGCCCATGGTGATGAAAGGGCAGTTCCTCGAGCGGCCGACCTTGATCCCCCTGGCGTCGGGGCTGGTGCTCGAGGGCGTCTCGCACCGCGGTGAGAAGCGCCCGGGGCTCCTCGTGCTGCCCCCGCCACCCATCGAAGGCAGCGGCATGGATCACGTCGTCGGCGCGGAGCTCGCCTGGGCCGTCTCGCACGCTGGGCACCCGACGCTGCGCTTCAACTACCGCGGCGTCGGCGGCAGCCAGGGAGAGCCCTCGCG
>CAMLFP010000056.1 GCA_946479335.1 uncultured Archangium sp. | reverse complement strand
CCGCGCTCGTTGCCGCCGGTGGTCGACGCGCACGTGCACCTCTTCCCCGACGGCGTGTTCGAGGCCATCTGGCGCTGGTTCGACACGCACGGCTGGCCCATCCGCTACAAGCTGCACACGCCGAAGGTGCTCGACTTCCTCTTCACGCGCGGCGTCTCGCGCTTCGTCGCGCTGCACTACGCGCACAAGCCGGGCATGGCGCGGGCGCTCAACGAGTACGTCGCCGCCGTGCAGCGCAGCGACGCGCGCGTCATCGGCCTGGCGACGGTGTTCCCCGGTGAGCCGGGAGCGCGAGCGCTTCTGCGTGACGCGTTCGCCGCGGGCCTGCATGGCGTGAAGCTGCATTGCCACGTGCAGTGCTTCGCGCCCGACGCGCCGGAGCTCCACGAGGTGTACGAGACGTGCGTGGAGTTCGACCGGCCGCTCTTGATGCACGCGGGCCGCGAGCCGGCGTCGCCCGCGTACAAGTGCGACCCGTACGCGCTGTGCGCCGTCGACCGCGTGGAGCGGGTCTTGCGCGCGCACCCGAAGTTGAAGCTGTGCGTGCCGCACCTCGGCGCCGATGAGTTCGACGGCTACGAGGCGTTGCTCGAGCGGTACGACAACCTGTGGCTCGACACCACGATGCTCGCGGCCGACTATTTCCCCATGAAGCCGACGCGCCGCCTGTTCGAGGTGCGCCCGGAGCACATCCTGTATGGCACCGATTTCCCCAACATCCCCTACGCGTGGGATCGCGAAATACGACAGCTCCTCAAGATGAAGTTCCCGACCGATGTTGAAGTCGGCATGCTCGGCAGGAACGCGCTCCAGCTCTACGGCGCGCGGTGAAATCACCCCCATGAAAGGAAGTTCAACAATGCGTCGTTTGATGGCTGTCTCGCTCGCGGTGTTCTCGTTGTCGGTGTTCGCGGCTCCTCCCGAAGGCAAGGGCGCCCCCGAGGGCAAAGGCCCCGACAAGGCCGCGAAGATGAAGGAGATCAAGACCAAGGCGGAGGATCGCAAGAAGGCCGCCGAGGAGAAGAAGAAGGCCGGCGCCGAGGAGTGGAAGACCAAGCAGAACGAGGCCAAGGCCGAGTGGAAGCAGAAGGGTGAGGCCGCCAAGGCCGAGTGGAAGAAGAAGGTCGACGACGCGAAGGCCGCCGCGAAGGCGAAGGCCGACGAGGCGAAGAAGGCCCCGAAGGACGCCAACCTGAAGGCCGAGGCCGCCAAGGCGATGGCCGAGCAGAAGCGCGCCGAGGCGCACGCCAAGGCCGAGGCCAAGCGCCAGGCCGCCATGGAGGCCGCCGCGAAGGCCAAGCTCGACGCCGACGCGAAGCTCGCCGCCGCCAACGCGCAGGCCGACGCCGACGTCGAGAAGGCCAACGCCGACGCTGACAAGGCCATCGAAGAGGCCGAGGCCAACAAGCCTGAAGCCGCGCCCGCCGAGTAACTCGGGCCAGCCCATCAGTTCGAAGGAGCGCCGGTGGAAACGCTGGCGCTCCGTTTTTTTTGTGTCACCTTCCGCGCCATGATCACCAAGCGCGACGCCTCCATCGCCACCTTCTTGCGCAGTGTTCCGGTCTTCCACGACCTCAAGGGCCCGAGCCTCGAGATCCTCTTCGACCTGCTCGAGGAGCGCCGCTGGAACGTGGGCGAGATCATCTGCAGCGAGGGCGAGCTGGGCCGCACGCTGTACGTCATCCGCGAGGGCGAGGTGGAGGTGCTGCGCAAGAGCAACTCCGGCGCGCAGCAGTCGATCGTCAAGCTGGGCCCCGGCGAGTGCTTCGGCGAGATGACGCTGGTCGAGCTGCAGCCGCGCTCGGCGAGCTGCGTGGTGCGCAAGAAGGCGGTGACGTACTCGCTCACCAACCTCGACCTGTGGAACCTCTACAAGGGCGACAACTTCGCGTACGTCATCGTGCTGCAGAACATCACGCGCATGCTGTCGCGGCGCCTGCGCAAGGCCGACAGCCGCATCGTGGAGTTCATCGAAGCGCAGGCCGGCAAGCCCGCGGCGAAGAAGAAGAAGTGAATGTTCACCGGCCTCGTCACTGACCTCGGCACCATCGAACGGCTGACGCCCGGCCCGGTGACCGACGTGTGGGTCGCCTCCGGTTTCCCCGGTGACTTCGAGCTGGGCGAATCCATCGCGTGTGACGGCGTGTGCCTCACCGTCGTGGAGTTCAAGGGCCGCTCGTTCAAGGTGCAGGTCGCGCCGGAGACGCTGCGGCGCTCGACCGCCGCGCAGTGGAAGGTGGGCACGAAGCTCAACCTCGAGCGCGCGCTGCGCATGGGCGACCGCCTCGGCGGGCATTGGGTGCAGGGCCACGTCGACGCGGTGGGCACCATCCGCAGCCTCGGCGCTGACGGGGGCACCATCGCGCTCCGCGTCTCACTGCCTTCGGCCATCGCGCCGTTCTTCGTGGAGAAGGGCTCGGTGTGCATCGACGGCGTCTCGCTGACGGTGACCGCAGTCGACACCGATTCGTTCTCGGTGATGCTCATCCCCGAGACGCAGCAGCGCACCTCGCTCGCCACCAAGCGCGCGGGTGACAGCGTGAACCTCGAGGCCGACATCATCGGCAAGTACGTGGCGCGCATGGTCGGCCCGCGCGGCGGGTTGACGCTGGAGCAGCTCAAGGCCGCCGGCCTGGCGTGAGAAACGAGCTGCGGCAGCTCTCGCCGTTCCTCGTGCCGGAGTTGAAGTTGTGGCTGTTGCCGCCCGACGCGCCGAGCTGGCACGCGACCCCCGACACGCACGGCATGCCGTACTGGGCCTTCGCGTGGCCCGGCGGGCAGGTGCTCGCGCGCTACGTGTTGGACCACCCCGACGTCGTGCGCGGCAAGCGCGTGGTGGACTTCGGCTCCGGCTGCGCGCTCGAGGGCATCGCCGCGATGCGCGCGGGAGCCGCGAGCGTGCTCTGCGCCGACATCGACGACGTTGCCAACGAGTTCGCGCTGAAGAACGCGGCGCTCAACGGCGTGCACCTGACGACGACCGCTGACGATCTGCTCGACCGCGCTCCGCCCGAGGCCGACGTCATGCTCGTCGGCGACGCGTGCTACTCGCCGGAGCTCGCCGCGCGGCTGCTCCCGTGGCTCCGCGCATCGCACGCCGAGGTGCTCATCGGAGATCCGCTCCGCGTGCCCGGCCTGTTGGATGACGCGGAGGTGCTCGCGACGTACGAGGCCAGCTTCGATGGCGACCCGCGCGGGCTGACGCGTTGGCCGACCCACGTGCTGCGGTTGAACGCGCACCGTTGAATACCCGCGGGACCCTGGAATGGGTGGCGAAGTCGCCAGTTCCTTCGTTAAAGTCAATTATACTTAAACAAAGGAGCCGCGCACATGATTCGCTACCTGAAGTCACGCCCCACCGACCACGTGATGCAGTTCAAGTCGGGGCGCGTGAAGCGCGAAGGGCCCGGCCTCTCGTTCTTCTACTGGGAGCCGACCACCACGCTGGTGGTGGTGCCGCTCTCCAGCGCCGACGTGCCGTTCGCCTTTCAGGAGACGACCGGCGACTTCCAGACATTGACCATTCAAGGGCAGCTCACGTGGCGGGTGGCCGACGCGAAGAAGCTGGCCTCGCTGCTCGACTATTCGGTGACGCCGGCGGGCGCGTGGAAGAGCGACGACCCGCGCAAGGTCGAGGAGCGGCTGGTGCACACGGCGCAGGTGCTGACGCGCGGCGTGGTGGGCAAGCTGAAGCTCACCGACGCACTGGCGACGAGTGAAGACCTCGCGGCGACGGTGCGCGACGGGCTGCGCGGCAGCGAGGTGGTGAAGTCGATGGGCCTCGAGCTGCTGGCGCTCTCGGTGCTCTCGCTCAAGCCCACGCCGGAGATGGCGCGCGCGCTCGAAGCCGAGACGCGCGAGGCGTTCCAGAAGAAGGGTGACCAGGCGATGTACGAGCGCCGCACCGCCGCCGTCGAGCAGGAGCGCCGGGTGAAGGAGAGCGAGCTCCAGACCGAGGTGATGGTGGAGCAGAAGCGCCACCACATCCGCGAGACGAAGATGAAGGCCGACATCGCGATGGAGAAGGAGCGGCAGGCGCTGGTCGAACAGAAGGCCGCCAACGACAAGAAGGCCGCGGAGGCGCAGGCCTGGGCGCTGGGCAAGCAGCTCGAGCCGCTGCGGAGCATGGACTGGAAGGTCCTCTCCGCGCTGCAGGCGGGCGGCGGAGACCCCGGCACGATGATCGCCGTCGCCTTCCGCGAGCTCGCGGAGAACGCGCAGCGCATCGGTGAACTCAACGTGTCGCCCGACCTGCTGCGCGCGTTGATTCCGTCGAGCACCACCACCACCGTTGCGAAGAAATGAGGGCACGCCATGAGCGCCGAGAAGCTGGTCCTCGTCACCCGGAAGACGCGGCTGCAGTTGTTGACCGAGCGCTTCAACACGCAGGCGCAGGCGAAGTTCTACCTGACGCAGGCCGGCCTCGACTTCGACGACTACGCGAAGGAGCACGACACGTACGAGCGGTCGCTCGCCTTCACCCGGTCCGCGCTGGACGTGGGCCTCCCGGTGCAGGTGATGGACCGCGCGTTGGCGCCGACGTTTCTCTTCGGCGCGACCGACGTGGTGGTGGTGCTCGGGCAAGACGGCACGGTGGCGAACACCGCCAAGTATGCCGGCGACTGCCCGATCCTCGGTGTGAACCCAGACCCGGAGCGCTTCGACGGCGTGCTGCTGCCGTTCCGCCTCGAGGCGCTCCGGCGCGGGTTGGCGGAGGTGCTGGACGGAAAGCACCGCGAGCAGCGCGTGACGCTCGCGGAGGCGCGGCTGAGTGACGGGCAGACGTTGCTCGCGTTCAACGACCTCTTCATCGGCGCGCGCACGCACGTCTCGGCGCACTACCGGTTGCGCTCTCAACAATCGTGGGAGCGCCAGAGCAGCAGCGGCGTCATCGTCTCCACCGGCGCGGGCTCGACGGGCTGGCTCTCGTCGGTGTGCACCTTCGCCTCGGCGATGTCGCAGAGTCTGGGCGGCGAGCAACTGCAGGCGCTCCGCATGCCGTGGGATTCGCCCGAGCTGCGCTTCGTGGTGCGTGAGCCGTTCGTCTCGAAGCACTCCGGCGCGACGCAGGTGACGGGCGCGGTGAACGCCGCCAACCCCTTGCAGCTCGAGTCACTCATGCCGTCGGGCGGCGTCATCTTCAGCGACGGCATGGAGGACGACGCGCTGCAGTTCACCTCCGGCCTCGTGGTGCGCATCGGCCCGTCGAAGCAGCAGGCCCACCTCGTTGTGCCGGGCTGATCAACTGTGAGTGTTGCGCGGCGGTCGCCTTCGTTACATGAGGCGCGCCATGTCGAACGTGCAGTCAGAGGCCCGCAGCATCGCGCTCGTTGAGAAGGCCATCGCCGAGGTGAAGCGCGGGAAGATGGTCATCCTCACCGATGACGAATCGCGTGAGAACGAAGGCGATCTGGTGATGGCCGCGGAGAAGGTGACGCCGCAGGCCATCAACTTCATGGCCAAGCACGCGCGCGGGCTGGTGTGCCTCTCGCTCTCGGCCGCGCAGGTCGACCGGCTGAACCTCCCGCCGATGGTGAACGACAACACCTCGCCGCGACAGACCGCGTTCACCGTCAGCATCGAGGCGTCGAAGGGCGTCTCCACCGGCATCTCCGCTGAAGATCGCGCGCTGACGGTGAAGGCCGCCATCAAGCCCGACGCGCTGCCCGCCGACCTCTCGCGGCCCGGCCACATCTTCCCGCTGCGCGCGCGCGACGGCGGCGTGCTGGTGCGCCCCGGCCACACCGAGGCGTCGGTCGACATGGCGCGGCTCGCCGGCTTCCAGCCCGCGGGCGTCATCTGCGAGGTGATGAACGACGACGGCACGATGGCGCGCCGGCCGCAGCTGCAGAAGTTCGCGAAGAAGCACGGGCTGATGCTGCTGGCCATCGCCGACCTCATCACCTACCGGCTGGCGAAGGAGCGCGTGGTGCGCCGCATCGGCGAGACCACCGTGCGCCGCGAGCCCTATGGCGAGTTCACGGTGTACGCGTACGCGAGCGACGTCGATGCCGCGGTGCACCTCGCGTTGGTGAAGGGCGAGGTCAGCGGCAAGAAGCCGGTGTTGACGCGCATCCACCGGGCGACGCCGTTGACCGACCTGCTCGACCACATGACGGGCGACGGCACGCTCAAGCGCGCGTTCGACCGCATCCAGAAAGAAGGGCGCGGGGTGGTGGTGTGGCTCCAGAAGCACGCGTCGGGGCCGGAGGTGCTGGGCAAGCTCCCCAGCAACGAGCAGCCGGTCGACGACGGCCAGGCGCGCCTCAAGGAGGTCGGCATCGGCACGCAGATTCTGCAGGACCTCGGCCTCAAGAAGCTCAAGCTGCTCACCAACACGCCGAACAAGATCATCGGCATCGAGCGGTATGGAATCGAAGTCGTCGAGCAGATCCGCCTTGGGGTAGGGTGAAAACGCATGCCACGCACTTTTGAAGGCAACCTCGTCGCGCCCAAGGGTCGCTTCGCCATCACCGTCAGCCGGTTCAATTCGTTCATCACCGAGCCGCTGCTGCAGGGGGCGTTGGACACCTTGAAGCGCCACGGCGTCGACGAAGACAAGATCGACATCTACCGGTGCCCGGGCACCTTCGAGCTCCCCGGCGTCACCCGCCGCGTGGTCGAGACCGGCAAGTACGTCGGCGTCATCACCCTGGGCTGCGTCATCCGCGGGGGCACTCCGCACTTCGACTACGTCAGCGGCGAGGTCAGCAAGGGCATCGGCCAGCTGGCGGCCAACGGCGACATCGCGGTGACCTTCGGCGTGCTGACCTGCGACACCGTGGAGCAGGCCGTCGATCGCGCGGGCGTGAAGGCCGGCAACAAGGGCGCGGAGGCCGCGGTGGCCTGCATCGAGACCGTCAACCTCTACGCCAGCATCGGAGCGAAGTAGTGGGCGCACGGAGAGTCGGCCGGGAGCGCGCGCTGCAGGCGCTCTACCAACTGGAGCAGGACCCCCGGGTGCAGTCGCCCGCGGCGCTGGAGGCCGCGTGGACCGCGCATGACGACGAAGGCCCGAAGGACCCCGCGGCCGACGCCTTCGCGAAGGAGATCCTCGAGGGCATCAAGGCGCACGCCGCCGACATCGACGCGCTCATCGAGCAGCACTCGCACAACTGGCGGCTCGACCGCATGCAGCGCATCGACCGCAACGTGCTGCGCATCGGCGTGTACGAGCTCAAGTTCCTCGACGACGTGCCGAAGAAGGTCACCATCAACGAGGCCGTGGAGCTCGCGAAGACCTTCGGCAACGAGGCCTCCAGTGCCTTCATCAACGGTCTGCTCGACCGCATCGCGGCGACGCTGAACAAGGCATGAAACCGCAGCAGCTCGAAGCCGGCCTCGACGCGCTCGACGCACTCAAGGGCTTCGAGGCGCTGTGTTGTTTCGTCACCGAAGACGAACGGCCGCTCTCCGGGGCGGCGGGCTTCGTCGACTGGCGGCTGTGCGGCGAGCTCTCGCGCGTCTTGAAGTCGGGCTTCTTCGTGGGCGCGCCGGGCGACAAGCTGCTGGTGCCCACCCACCCGCGCCTCAACGCGCCGAAGCTCTTCGCGGTCGGCCTCGGCACGTCGGGCGCCGTCACCGCGCTCGGCCTGGAGCACGCGCTGACGAGCGCCGCTTCAATGCTGACGAAAGCAGGCGTCGTTTCGGTAGCGCTCGCGCTGCCGTCGTTACCGAAGGCGCTCGCCAGTCAGCGTGACGACCTGGTTGAAAGAAGCTTTGCGGCCCATTTTCAGGGCGCGGTGGCAGTTTTCTCGTCTTGAGTTGTTAGACTTCGCACCGTGTCGACGAGAAAGGTCCTCATCGTGGAGGATTCCGGGGCCACCCGGGAGCTGCTGCGCGCGGCGGTCGAGACGTTGACCGAGGTCGAGGTGCACACCGCCATCTCCGGGTTCGACGCGCTCAAGGTGCTGCCACGGCACCGCTTCGAGCTGATCATCACCGACATCAACATGCCCGACATCAACGGGCTCGAGCTGATCAACTTCGTGAAGAAGAACCCGCACTACAAAGACACGCCGCTCTTCGTGGTCACCACCGAGGGGCGTGAGGCCGACCGCGATCGCGGCCTGCTGCTGGGCGCCAACGAGTACGTCATCAAGCCCTTCCAGCCGGAAACGATTCTTGGCCTCGTGCGCCAGTATCTGAAACTCTAAGCAGCGCAATGAGCGAACCCCGGGCGCTGAACGAGTTCATCGTCGAGGCGAACGAGATTCTGGAAACGCTGGGCCGCGAGCTGCTCGCGCTCGACCAGCCCAGCGGCGGCGAGGTCGACCCCGATCGCCTGAACGCCGTCTTCCGCGCCGCGCACTCGCTCAAGGGCCTCTCGTCGATGTTCGGCCTCGACCCCATCTCGCGCCTCGCGCACCGGGCCGAAGACGTGCTCGACGCGCTCCGCCTGGGCAAGACGGCGCTCTCGCCCTCGCTGCTCGACTCGCTGGGGCAGGCGGTCGACGTGCTGGAGCAGATGCTGGGCGCCGTCTCGCGCGGTGAAGATCAGGCCGACCTGAACGCCGCCGCCGACGCGCTGGGCACCGAGCTCTCGCGCCTCGCCGCGGGTGAAGAGAGCGCCGGAGCCGACGTGCTCGACCAGGTGGGCATCGACCCGCAGGTGCGCGCGGTGTTCACCGAATACGAAGAGCACCGGCTCCGCGAGAACGTGAAGAAGGGCGTCGGCCTGTGGAAGGTGCGCGCCGTCTTCAGCCTCACCGACTTCGACACCCGCCTCGCCGAATTGAACCGCGCGCTCAAGCCGCTGGGCGAGGTGGTGAGCACGCTCCCCAGCTCGCAGCCCGGTGACGACGCGTCGATCGCCTTCGACCTCATCTTCGGCAGCGCCCGCGCCCGCGACGAGGTGGCCGCGGTGCTGCCGCGCGACGTGACGCTGGAGCCCCTGGCCAAGCGCGCCTTCACGCCCACGCCGCCGCCCCCGCCACTGTCGCAGATGCGGCCGTCGCCGACGCCGTCGCCGCCGCGCGCGCTCCCCAGTTGGGACGAGTCGAGCGGCTCCGGCTTCGCGTTGCCCTCGCCGCCGGCGTCGAGCCCCTCGGGGTTGTCGAGCCCCTCGCGCGTGCAGCAGGACGCCAGCCTCCGCAGCCTCACCAACACCGTGCGCGTCGACATCACGCGCCTCGACGGGCTGATGAACTCCATCGGCGAGCTGCTGCTGGTGCGCGGCAACCTCGAGCGCCTGGCGGAGGCCGCGCGCAACGCCACCGGCTCTGCCTTGCCGAAGCTGTGGGGGCAGGAGCTGCAGCGTGAAGCCCGCACCCTCGCGCGCCGCCTCGACGAATTGCAGAAGGGCGTGCTCGAGGTGCGCATGGTGCCGCTGGGGCAGGTCTTCGACAAGCTCGCGCGGTTGATGCGCCGGCTGGTGCGCGAGTCGGGCAAGGAGGTCGACTTCGACATGTCGGGCGGCGACGTGGAGCTCGACAAGCTCATCGTCGAAGAGCTGTCAGACCCGCTGATGCACCTGCTGCGCAACGCCCTCGACCACGGCGTGGAGCTGCCGTCGGCGCGCGTGGAGAAGCGCAAGCCCGCGCGCGCCACCATCGGCCTGCAGGCGCGCCAGCAGGGCAACCACGTGGTCATCGAGGTGAAGGACGACGGCGCCGGCCTCGACGAGTCGCGCATCCGCGAGGTGGCGTTGTCGCGCGGGCTGGTCACCGAGGAGCAGGTGGAGGAGATGGACCGCCGCGAGCTGCTGAACCTCGTGTTCCAGCCGGGCTTCTCGACGCGGAAGGACGTGTCGGAGCTGTCAGGGCGCGGCGTGGGCCTCGACGTGGTGAAGACCAACCTGCAGCGTCTCTCGGGGCTCATCGACATCGACAGCCGGCGCGCCGCGGGCACCACCTTCACCCTGACGCTGCCGCTGACGCTGGCCATCATCCGCGCGCTGATGGTGAACGTGAGCCGCCGCACCTACGCCATCCCGCTCAACGCGGTGCTGGAGATCGTGCCGGTGCGTGAAGACTCGCTGCGCACCATCGAGAAGCGCGAGGTGTTCGAGGTGCGCGGGCAGACCATGCCCTTCGTGCGGCTGGCGCGCGTCTTCGGGCTCGACGAGGAGAAGCGCGCGGTGCACTACGTGGTGGTGGTGGGGCTCGCGCAGCAGCGGCTGGGCCTGGCCGTCGACGAGCTGCTGGGCCAGCAGGACATCGTCACCAAGCCGTTGAGCGGCCGGCTGCGCGGCACGCCGGGCGTCTCGGGGGCGACGGAGCTGGGAGATCGCCGCGCGGTGCTGGTGCTGGACATCGCCGCGCTGCTCGAAGAGATGGTCCGCCCGCAACTGGAGCCCCGCACCGCATGACGCCGCGCTTCGAGCAGCTGCTCGACCGTTTCTTCTACCGGGCCGATGAAGACGAGGGCCCGTACCTCGCCAACGCGCCGCGCGTCGAGCGCGCGCAGTCGGCGCTGGAGGAGACGCCGGAGGAGTTCCTCTCGTTCACCCTGGAGGGCGAGACGTACGCGGTGCCGATCCACGCGGTGCGGGAGATCCTCAAGGTGACGGCGGTGACGGAGATCCCCCGGGCGGCGAAGAACGTCATCGGCCTCATCAACGTGCGCGGCGAGATGCTGCCGCTCTACGACGTGAAGACGCGGCTCAAGCTGGCCAGCAGCGTGCCGCGCGTGCGGGGCTCCGCCGACGTGCCGCGCGCGGCGCGCATCGTGTTGCTGAAAGACCTCGAGGGCGACGCGGGGATCCTCGTCGACAAGGTCAGCGGGGTGGTGAAGCTGCAGCTCTCGAAGCTGGAGGAGGCGCCGGAGCTGGGCGTGGAGCGCTCGGCCATCGCGGGCATCGCGCGGCGCGGAGAAGACCTCTTCATCTTGCTCGACGTGGAACAGGCGCTGTCATGAGTGAGCTCGTTCAACTCTGCGTGCTGCGCATCGGCACGGAGACCTACGCGGTCGACTTGCGGCGCGTCGATGAGATCCTCCCCGTGCCGCCGCTGACGCCGTTGCCGAAGGCGCCGGCGTTCCTCGAGGGGGTGGCGCGGCTGCGCGGCGAGGTGTTGCCGGTCATCGACGCGCGCAAGCGGCTGGGCGTCGCGCCGGCCTCGGCCACGCTGCGCACGCCGTCGGGGCAGCCGAAGCACACCGAGCGCCTGGTGGTGTGCCGCGTGGGCTCCCGCCGGGTGGGCGTACTGGTCGACGCCGTCGCGCAGGTGCGCCGCGTGGCCCGCGAGACGCTCAAGCCCGCGCCGCTGGCCTCGCCCCACGTGTTGGGCGTCGCGGGTGAGGGCGCCCAGGTGACGATGCTGCTCGACGTGAAGGCGCTGCTCTCGGAGGAGGCACCGTGAGCGTCCCCCAGGACGACGCGCGCTACCGCGAGGTCGACGCGCTGCCGCCGGGGCCCCAGGGGCTCCCCGCGCTGCTCGCCGCGTTGAAAGACCACAGCTGGCGGGTGCGGCGCCTGGCCGCGGAGCGCCTCGCCGCGCTCGAGCCGACGCCCGACATCATCGCCGCGCTGGTGACGCTGCTCTCGCAACGCGACGAGACCGGCGCGCGGAACGCGGCGGCGGGGGTGCTGGCGCAGCTCGGGCTCCCGGCGGTGCCCGCGGTGAGCGCGCTGTTGCGGCACGCCGACCCCGACCAGCGGAAGTTCGCGGCCGACATCCTCGGGGAGCTGCAGCGCTCCGAGGCGACCGACGCGCTGCTCGCGGCGCTGCGGGACCCCGACGCCAACGTGCGCGTGGCGGCCGCGGAGGCGCTGGGCCGCGTGGGCGGGCCGCTGGCGCGCCGGGCGCTGGAGGGGCTGCTGACCTCGCCTGAGGTGATGCTCCGCGTGTGCGCCCTCAACGGCCTCGCGGCGCTCCGCGCGCCGCCCTCGCTGCCGACGCTGCTGCCGATGTTGCACGACCCCCTCACGCGCCGCAGCGCCTGGCGGTTGCTGGCGCACGTGGAGCACCCCACGGTGGCGTTGCTGACGGTGCGCGCGCTGGCGACGGCGCAGACGCGCGACGCGGCGCTGGGGGCGCTGGGGGCCGCGCGCAAGCCGCTGTCGAGCGAGTTCGAGGGAGATCTCCGCCTCGCGCTGCGGCACGTGCCGGGCGTGCGCGCGTGGCTGGAGGCCGCGCTGGAGAGCAGCGAAGACGAACGCCACTTCGGCGCGGTGCTGGTGGCCCGCGCGCTGGGTGACGCGTCGCTCGCGCCCGCGCTGGTCTCGTCGGTGCGCGGCGAGCGCGACGGCGAGGTGGTGCTGCAGGCGGTGGTGGAGCTGGGGTCGGCGGCCGCGCGCGCGCTGTTGGCGTCACCGGAGCTGCTGGCCAACCTCCCCGGTGAGGCGCGGGCGGTCGCTGGCGACGCCATCGTGCGGCTCTCGGAGCCCGGCCTGGTGCCCCAGCTGGTGTCGCTCATCGAGAGCGGTGAACCGGAGCTCGCGGAGCTCGGCGCGCGCGCGCTGGGCCGCACCCGCAGCCGCTACGCCATCTCCGCGTTGGTGCGGCTCTTCGAAGACGACGCGCTCGCGGTGCACGCCTACCGTTCGCTGGTGGCGCTCGCGGTGAGCTGGCCCGCGGAGGTGCGCGAGGCGCTGGCGCCGCTGATGACCGGCGAGCTCCGGCCCCACGAGGTGCGCGCGTGGGCGGAGGTGACGGGCGAAGACGCGGTGGGTGTCATCCGCCGGGCGCTGCACGCGGGTGACGACGCGCTGCGCGCCGCGGCCGCTGACGCCTCGCTGCACGTGCCCTCGGAGACGCTGCGCACGCTGCGCGCCGCGCTGATGGACGAGGCCTCGATGGTGCGCCGCGCCGCCGCGCGCGCGGTCGGTCAGCTCGACGCAGGTGACGCCGAGGGCCTGCTGCAGCGCGCGTTGAGTGACGGCGAGGCCTCGGTGTTGGCGCTGGCCTGTGCCTCCGCCGGCGCGGCCGGCTCGCTGGCTTCGGTGCCCCGGCTGGTGGAGCTCACGCGGCACGCCGACGCGGCGGTCGTGGTCGCGGCCGTGGAGTCGTTGGCGCTGCTGGGTCAGCTGGCTGACGAAGTGCTGCTGCGCGCGGCCACCCACCCCAGCGCCGAGGTAGTGAAGCTGGCGTACGCGCTGGGCGCCGACCGCCCCGTGCTGCTGGGGCACGCGCCGGCCGCCCTGAGCCACCCCCGGTGGGACGTGCGCGTTGCCGCGGCGCGCGCGCTGTCGGTGTCGGGCACGCGCGAGGTGCTCCCGGAGCTGCTCGACGCGGTGGCGCGCGAGCCCGACGTGGTGGCGCGTGGGCTGCTGAGCGACGCCGCCGACGCGCTGGCCCGGCGGGTGTGACGCATGCCGCTGCCGTCTTCCCGTACCGAGATGAGCGCGGAGGAGCTGCACGTGCTGCGCGACGTGTTCTCCGCGGCGTCGGGCTTCTTCCTGCGTGAGGAGCTCAAGTTCATCGCCGAGCGCCGGCTGGCGTCGCGCCTCGAGGTGCTGGGCCTGCGCGACTTCGCGGCGTACGCGCGGTACCTGAAGTTCGACGCGCGCGGCGCCGACGAGGTGGAGACCGCCATCGACCTCCTGGTGCCGCACGAGACGTACTTCTTCCGCGAGCCGACGCAGCTGCAGTGCTTCGAGACCGAGGTCTTGCCGCAGCTCGAGGCGAACCCCCGCCTGCGCGAGCTGCGCCTCTGGTCGGCCGGGTGTTCGACGGGCGAGGAGGCGTACACGCTCTCGATGCTGACGCACGACCGGCCGGGGCTCTCGGGCACGCACGTCGAGATCCTCGGCACCGACCTCTCGCGCAAGGCGCTCACCGCCGCGCGCAAGGCCGAGTACGGCAGCATGGCGCTGCGCGCGACCTCACCGGAGCAGCGCGCGCGCTACTTCGACACGTTGGACGGCGGCCGCGTGAAGGTGAAGCAGGCCTACCGGGACCACGTGCGCTTCGGGCAGCTGAACCTCCTCGACGTGCACGCCGCGTCGTTGTTGCCGCGCTTCGACGTCATCTTCTGCCGCAACGTGCTCATCTATTTCGACCAGCCCACGCGCAAGAAGGTGGTGGAGCTCTTCTACGAGCGCCTCAACGACGGCGGGCTGCTGCTCCTCGGGCACTCGGAGAACCTGCTGCAGGTCTCCACGCGGTTTGAGCTCGTGCAACTCGAGGGCGACCTGGTGTACCGGAGGCCCGCCTCATGACCGCCGGGAAGATTCGCGTCCTCATCGTCGATGACTCCGCCACCAGCCGCCGGGCGCTGGCGCGCGTGCTGGAGCTGGCCCCCGGCATCGAGGTCATCGGGCGCGCCGCCGACGGCGAGGAGGGCCTCAAGCTCACGCACCAGCTCTCGCCCGACGTCATCACCCTCGACCTCGAGATGCCGAAGATGGACGGGTACACCTTCTTGCGGTTGCTCAACGCCAGCAAGCCGACGCCCGTCGTCGTGGTCTCGTCGTACGCGCACCAGTCCGACGTCTTCAAGGCGCTGCAGCTGGGCGCGTTCGACTTCGTGGCGCGGCCCACCGGCGATGACGCGGGGTACGGCGCCATCCGCGCAGATCTCGTCGCCAAGCTCCGCTCCGCGCCCTTCATGCGCAAGCCCGAGGCCCCGAAGCCCGCGCCCCGCGCCGCGCAGAAGCGCATCACCGAGCCGCTCCCGCCGAAGCCCGAGGAGGCCGTGAAGCTGGTGCTCATCGGCGCCTCCACCGGCGGGCCGCCCGCGGTGCAGAAGGTGCTGGAGTCGCTCGCCGGGCTCCCGGTCTGCGTGGTGGTGGCGCAGCACATGCCCGCGCGCTTCACGCAGGCCTTCGCGGAGCGGCTCGACCAGGCGCTCCCGTTTCGCGTCGCGGAGGCCACCGACGGCGCGCGCGTGCTCCCCGGCCGGGTGTACGTCGCGCCGGGCGGTGAGCAGCTCGAGCTCGCGGTGCGCGGAGAGCGCCTGGTGCTGGCGGTCAGCCCCTCGGCGCCCAACGACGCCCACGCGCCCTCGGTCGATCGTCTCTTCGCCAGCGCCGCGCGCCACGCGCCCGCCGACACCCGCGCGCTGGTGCTCACCGGCATGGGCCACGACGGCGCGAAGGGCGTGAAGGCGCTCGACAAGGCGGGCATCGAGGTGTGGGCCGAGGCGGAGTCGTCAGCCGTGGTCTTCGGCATGCCCGAGGCCGCCATCAAGACCGGCGCCGTGAAGAAGACGTTACCGTTGGACCAATTGGGCCCCACGCTGGCCCGCGCGTTGCGTTGAAGAAAAACCGCCACGCACACTGCGCGGCGAGTTGTTACCTTCCGCCGCGCAATGAGTATTCGTGCGTTGGTCGTTGATGACTCGATGCAGCTGCGGCGCAGCGTGATGTACGCGCTCCAGCGCATCGGCGACATCGTCTGTGTCGAGGCGCAAGACGGCGCCGAGGCCATCAAGAAGTTCCAGGGTGGCAAGTTCGACATCGTGCTGACCGACATCAACATGCCGGTGCTCGATGGCCTGAAGTTGACCGCGCACCTCCGCGGCGACGCGGCGAACGCGAAGCTCCCCATCGTCATCATCACCACCGAGTCGGCGGAGGAAGACCGCGAGCGCGCGATGAAGATCGGCGCGTCGGCCTACCTCATCAAGCCGGTGAAGGCGCAGGAGGTGCTCGACACCGTCCGCCGGCTCCTCTCGCTGCCGGAGTGACCATGCTGCTCAGCCTGGTGCTCGCCGCCGCGCCGATGGTCGACCTCTCGCCGTACGCGGTGAAGCCGTTGCCCGATGGCGCGCGCGAGTATTCGTATGACCTCGCCGGGGTGAAGGCGCTGGGGGCCTCGCCCGATGCTGTCGCGACGCACGGTGAGGAGAAGGTGAAGGCGTTCCTCAAGGGGCTGCCGCGCACCGTGAAGCTGCGCGTGGAGGCCGCCCCCGTCGACCTCGCCGCTGGCCGCGGAGTGGAGGCCGGTGCGCTCGCGAAGTCGTTCGCCGCCGTGCGCGACACGGAGATCGCCTCTGACAACCCGCTCGAGAAGAAGACCGCCGCGAAGCTGCGCGCGCCGTTCGACCCCGCGGAGCCGAAGCTGCTGCTCCCGGTCGACGCGGTCGCGTGGGCCGTGCGGCAGACCGAGCTCAACGCGTTGCTCGCTGAAGAGGGCGAGCTCGAGCCCCAGCGTCGCGAGTTCTGGACGCGGGTGTTGAACCAGGTGCTCGCCCGCCGGCAGACCGCCACCGGTGACCTGAAAGAAGGCGCGCTGGTGCTCGCCGGTCGCGTGGCTGCGGGGCTGGCGTGCCTCGATCGCGCGAAGGTGCTCGCTGTCGCGCGCGCTGACGCCGACGCCTCGCTCGCCACCGACGCGGAGATTTCCCGACTCAGCGAAGCGCCCGGTGCGCTCGACGCCCCTGCGCCGTGGAACGGAAAGACGGAGCTGGCGTGCGGCTGGGTGCGCGCGCGCGCGCTGGAGCAACCCTTCGAGCGCTCGCGGGCCGGCTCGGCGGCGGTGCTGCTCTTCCTCGAGCTGCTGCAGAAAGACCCGAAGCTCCTCGCCACGTGGGAGAAGATCCGCGCGCGGCGCGACGCCTTCCTCGGCGCACCGGCGCACGAGCGCATCGTGTTGTGGAAGGAGCGCACCCGGGGCGACGCGGCGAACGCGCTGGTGGAGCTGAGCGCCTTCCTCGAGGGGTTGCCCGAAGAAGAGCGCCTCCCGCCGGGGTTGATGGGCGCGCCGTCGACCGCGTTCTCGCGGTTCTTCGACGGGCTGGCCGGCGCCGAACGCCGCGAGGCCCTGGCGGAGCTGACCCAGGCCGTCGCGGATGGGCGCGTGAAGCCCTCGCAAGACACCTTCGCGTCGGCGAGCGAGGCGTGGCTGGCGCCGCTCGGTGGCGCCGACGAGGCCGGCGTGCACTTCGATGGCGACTGGAGAGATCGCCTGCAGGTCTCCTTCGCGGTGTTGATGGGTGGGGCCGCCGAGGGGCGCTCCCGCGGTGACGAGATTGAACGTGAAGAGGGCGAGAAGAGCCTGCTTCAGGTGCGGCTGCTGGTGCCGCCGGTGCTCGAAGTCGAGCCGACGCCCGAGGTCTACGCGCGCGCCGCGGTGGCGATGGAGCGCCTCGCGCAGGCGCTCACCGACGCGCAGCTGGGCCGCCTCGCCGGTGACGCGAAGGCCCTCGCGCCGCGCCTCAAGAGCCTCGCCGCGCTGGCCGACCCGTCGCGCGCTACCTCGAAGGAGGCCGCCGAGGCCCGCCGCTGGGTGGCCGGCTGGAGGGCCGACCCGCGCTTCGCCGGCGACGTGCGTGCCGCCTCGTCATCACCCATCGCGCTGCCCGGAGAGCGCCAGCACGCAGGGGTGGTGGGCATCTCGCGCCGCGAGCTCGCGGTGACGTTCACCTCGCCGCCGAAGATGACGCTGCAGGGCGACGTGAAGGGCCTCACCCCGCAGCCCTCGGAGCAGCGCTACATCGTGCCGGTGTTGGTGTCGGTGGGCACGACCGCGCCCGAGACGAAGCCGCCGCTCGACACGCAGGCCTGGCGCGCGCTGGTGGAGGCCTCCGGCCGCGACGCCACGCAGGTGCAGGGCGCGTTCACCGAAGCGCTGCGCCAGTAGCCGAAGCGACGCCTACTGCCCGCACTGGTACCGCACCAGCTCCGCGCCCAGCGCGGTGCGCAGCAGCACCACCACGCCTCCCTGCGGCATCACGTACACCTCGCGGAACGTCTCCTCGGGCGTGGAGTTCGCGGGCAGCTGCGTCGCGGCCAGCGGGCGCCCATCGGTCGGGTCGAGGCACAACAGCGTCACGCCGAACACCGGCGTCTCCGGCGTGGAGCCCGGCTGCTCGACGATGACGCCGAGGTAGATGATGCCGCTCTGGTCGGCGTCGAGCGCGTTGAGGCCCACCACCGGCTGGCCCAGCGGCAACTGCCGCGTGAAGCGGTGCTGCTGCGTCTGTTTGTCGATGGCCGTCACCAGCACGAGGCCCGCCTGCCCGTCGACGATGCCTGCGGTGAGGTACGTGCGGTTGTCGCCCGCCGGCCGGCCCGGCACCTCGGGGCGATCGCTGCTCGCCTTGCCGGAGCTGTCGCCGATGCGCACCGAATCGCCGTGTTCGCGCTCGACGTAGACGTCGTTGCCATCGGAGAAGAGGCCGGTCGACGCGCCGCCTTCCTCGAGCCCCTTGCCGACGATGGGGAGCTCGCCCTTCGGCTTCCCGTCGGGCCCGATGACCGCCACCGACTTGTCGACGAGCCGGTCGAGCACCAGCGCGGTGCCGTCGGCGGTGACCGCCACGTCTTGCGCCGCCTGCACGGGGATGGGCACCGTGCCCAGCGGCTTGCCGTCGGGCCCCACCTTCACCAGGCGGTTGTTCACCTGGTCGAGGATCCACGTGTTCCCCAGGGCGTCGACGGTGAGGCTCATCGGCCCCTCGGGGTTCGACTCGTCAGCGGCCGACTTGCCCAGCTGCCCTTCGCCGCTGCCCCACGTGAAGCTGGCGACGTGCCCGGCGCTCCCGGCGATGCCCTTGAGGACCCCGGCGTCTCCCTTCTTCTCTGCCGCCGCACGGAGCCGGTCGACCGTGGACCTCGCGGGCGGGGCTGCGCCGCCGTCTGAAGTCAGGTCATCCACCATCTCCATGACGGGCAGCGGAGCAGGGCGGGCCAGCCACCAGACCAGCGCTCCGGCCAGCGCGATGACCACGACGAGCGCGATGCGCGTGGGGCGATTCATGGGGCCGGCGTGAAATCACGCATCGACGCGCCCGTCACCGTGTCAGCATTTCAGACGACTGCCCTGATTCCATACAGCCAGCGGGCCGCCTGACCGCGCCGGTGAGTGTCAAACGAGTTGTCATCGGGGCGGAGTTTCCCGAGCGACGCAAATGTTCGGCACGCGGTTCGCAAACCGGCGCGGGCATGAAGAAGACGTTCGGTCTGCTGACGGTTGCCTTCCTGAGCTGCGCGGGGAACTCGGAGTTTCGGCAGGGAGGCGAGGGCACGGAGCTGACCTCCGCCGACGAGAGCGCGACCATCGAAGGTGAGCTGAGCGCCGGCGTGGCCATCGGGTCGACGTTGAAGACGACGACGGGCCTCAACCTGCGTTCGGGCCCGGGCACCAGCTACGCGGTGCGGCTGGTCATCCCCGGCGGGGCGACGGTGACGACGGTGAACACCGCGTCGCCGAGCAACGGCTTCTACAACATCAAGTACAACGGCGTGACGGGCTGGTCGTCGGGCGCGTACCTGACGCTGGTCTCCTCGCCGTCGACGGGCGGCACGGGCACCTCGACGGCGCGTGACGCAGCCATCGTGCGCGCGCAGGCCGGGGTGGGCTTCTCGTACTGGTGGGGCCACGGGCGCTGGCTGTCGTCGGGCGCGACCAGCAGCACCAGGGGCTCGTGCACCGGCAACTGCCCGTCGTGCAGCCACGGCGGGAGCTACGGCGCCGACTGCTCCGGCTACGTCGCGAAGATCTGGCAGATCCCCTCCTCGAACACCGACCTCTCGGTCGACGCGCACCCGTACAGCACCGCGACCTTCGTCGGCAGCAACTCGCAGTGGAGCACCATCGCCCGCGCCAGCGCGGTGAAGGGTGACGCGCTCGTGTACAACTCGAACGGCGCCGGCCACATCGTGCTCTACGAATCGGGTGACGCGTGGGGCAACTTCTGGACCTACGAGGCGCGCGGCTGCAGCTACGGCATCGTGCACAACCTCCGCAGCGTCACCAGCGCGTACAAGACCATCCGCCGCGCGGGCTGGTAATCGCCGCGGTGCCCTCTCCCGCGGGGAGAGGGTCCGGCGAAGCCGGGGGTGAGGGGCGAAAGTCAGCTACAAGCTGCGCCCCATGCCCGACTTAGGCCCCGCATTCGCTGGTCTGCTCGAACTCTTCGGCCCCATCATCGGAGCGGCGCTCAAGGCGCTGCTCCGAACTGTTTTCGGCATGGTGCTGCTCGGCGTCTGCGTGACCGCCGGCACCATCTGGATCGCGGCCGACGGCTCGTGGGTGCGCGGCGCCATCGCGGCGGTGTTCTCGCTCATCGCGCTGGCCATCGTGACGGGCATGCTCGCGGTGAAGAACGCGGTCGGCCGCGGGTTGCTGCTGGGGCTCGAGAAGCTCAGCCTGGGCAAGCGCGTGCTGACGCTGATCTTCAACCGCATCGGCGTCACCGACGACAGCGCGCACGCTGATCGCGCGGGCACGGCGGGCCGCCTCGCGGAGACGCTGCCGCTGCGTGAAGCCGAAGAAAAGGTGACGAGCGCGGTGAACGGGATTCTCGCGGAGGGCGCGGGGAAGGGCGGCGTGCGCGGGTGGCTGATGAGCAAGTTACTCAACTCGATTCTGACGCGCGTGCAGGCGCTGACGCTGGCGCGCTTCCGCAGCGACGCCAACGCCGCGAGCGGCATCGATCTGCGGATGGTGCGCGACGAACTCTCCGGGCTCATCGACGCGAAGCTCGCGAGCACCGTGGCGTCGAAGCTGAACCTGCTGAACCTCCTCATCGCCGGGGTGTACGTGGTGCTGTCGCTCGGCGTCGCGCTGCTGTTGCCGCACGTCGTCCAGCCGTGAGGGTGGCCGGTTTTTATTGAGCGCGCAGTGCCCTGTCGGTGGAGGCCCTCTGCTTCGAACAAACTCGTGCCGACTGGAGGCAGGGCGAGGGGCCAGGGCGAATGGTGCACGCGCGCCTCGACTCCTGAACGCGCCGCACCCCACGGCGGTCGTTGCGTCAACCGCTGCCGAACTTCACCCCGCGATGCGCGGCAAGGTCGTCACCATCGGGGAGGGGCGTGAGGTGCAGCACAGCAGCAGGGAACGTGTCCAACGTCTGGTGCTCCGCGTTGAGCGCCGCACGCCCCGGGCCGACGTTCATCGCGAGCGCCGTCAGTCCCCACCACAGCACCACCGCGACCAGCCACACGTGAGAAACCCAGCCGGAGAAGGTGAGCGCGAACCCGCAGAGCGTCACCACCAGCCACAGTACGCCGAGCACCTTCACCATCACGCGGCCCAGCGGGCTCGCGCGTCGCGCGGCTTCAGCTGCGGCGCGTTTGCCCTCGTCACCCCACTCGAGTTCGAGCACCTCGAGAAGGTACGTCCCCGCGGCGAGCGTGGTTACGCCTTGGAAAGTTCGCTCGTTGTTCGCGAGCCGTTCTTGCTCCACCGCGCACAGACGCCCTGAGGGCAGGCGGAGCGCACCACGGTGCCGGAACTTCGCGCGCTGCTCGAAGGCCGTCGGCACGGGTTCATCAATCAGCACCACGACACTCGCGTACCAACCGGGATTCTCGAACCACGCGAGGTCTGACGTCGCGAGCGCGCGCTCGATGCTCGGTCGACTGTCTTTCGCGCGGAAGATCGCGTCGCAGAAGACGACGCCGCTTGACTCCGAGCAGACCAGC
>CAMLFP010000055.1 GCA_946479335.1 uncultured Archangium sp. | reverse complement strand
CCACGACCCTGATGCGGCCGCGCGCATTCTCTGGGGCGTCGTCTCATCCACTCCGGAGCACGAGTTGGTCGTGTCCCGCGAGTTCCTTCTGGTCGCGGTGTTGGAGACGTGCGCGCGCAGCATGTCGCGTGAGCGAGGGAGCCTGATGGAGTGGCTCTGGTTGTCGGTTCGAGCGTCTGACCTCGAGTTCGCGCGGAACCACCCACGACAGGTAATCGGGCGGACGATGGAGACGGTGATTGAGGGGATCCGGCGCGCCATCGTCGACACGAACTTCGTGCGGCCCGTCGCCGTGGCGGCGGTATCGCCGGTCGAGTTGTTGCATCTCCGCGATCAGACGCTCGTGCACCATCCGCTGCTCGCACGGCGCCCGACCCGCAGTGTTCGCGCGTTCGTTGCGTCGAACTCGTTTCTTCGAGCGTTCGTCTGGTGTGCGGGGCTGCTGCTCGCGACGTTTGTGTTTCTTGCGCTGGTCGCCGCGCTGGGCGGCTGGGCCGTGGTCGCGGCCATTGTTGCGGGTGCGTACTACCTGACGAAGCGCAGCCCCGATTCGTGAGTTGTCAGGAACTGATCGCAGGTTTCTTCAAGTGGTGACGAATGCTCAAAGCAGATGGGACACACATCGTTGGTATCGATCTCGGCACGACCTACTCACTGGTCGCCGACATCCGTGACGGAAAGACCGTCATCCTCTCCAACGGGCTCGGTGAGGGGCTGACCGCGAGCGCGGTGAGCCTCGATGACAACGGCGTCTTTCTCGTCGGCAAGGCCGCGAAGGCGCGGAGCGTGCGGGTGCCCGATCTGTCTGCGGTGACCTTCAAGCGCGACATGGGCACCGACCGCACGTACACGCTTGGCACGCAGAAGCTGACGCCGGTCGAACTCTCGGCGCTGGTGCTCAAGCAGCTCAAAGTCGACGCGGAGAGCGCGCTCGGCGCGACGGTGACCGAAGCGGTGATCACCGTGCCCGCGTACTTCGGAGACGCGCAGCGGCGCGCCACGCGAGAAGCCGCGCAGCTCGCGGGGCTGATCGCGGAGCGCATCATCAACGAACCGACCGCCGCCGCGCTCGCCTACGGCTTTCATCGCCGCGCGGAGTCGGCGCAGCTCATCGTGCTCGATCTCGGCGGTGGCACGTTCGACGTCACGCTGCTGCGGCTCACCGACGGCATCATCGAGGTCGCCGCGTCAGCGGGAGACACCCGGCTCGGTGGAGAGGACTTCACGCGCGCGTTGGTCGAGTTGCTCGCTCCCGCGGCTGGAGCGCGGCTCGACGATGTGAATGAAACCGCGCAGCTCACCGAAGCGTGTGACTCGCTCAAGATTGCGCTCACCACCCGGCTGCAGTCGTCGGTCTCGCTTTCGCTGGCGAGCGGCGTGAAGGACCTCTCGTTGACGAGGCTCGACGCCGAACGTGCCTGGGCGCCGTTGCTCACGCGGCTGGAGGCCCCCATTCAACAGGCGCTGCGCGATGGAGGCGTGAAGGGTGCGGAACTCGACGGCGTGCTGGTCGTCGGCGGCGCGTCGCGCATGCCGTGCGTGGTCGAGCTCGCGCGTCGCGTGATCGGCAAGGAGCCGATGGTGAGCCTCCCTCAGGACGAGGCGATCGCGCTCGGGGCCGCGGTGCAGGCCGCGTTGAAGATCGGTGACGCCAGCGTCGACGACATGGTCGCGACCGACATCGCCCCGTTCTCGCTGGGGATCGGTACTTCCACGCACGTGAGAGGCTCGATGGTGAACGGCGTGTTCACGCCGATCCTGGAGCGGGGCACGGTGCTCCCAGCGAGCCGCAAGCAGGTGTTCAGCACCATCCACCCCGATCAGACCGAGATCCTCGTGCAGGTTTTTCAAGGCGAACACGCGATGGTCGCGCGCAACTCGAAGCTCGGCGAGCTCCGCATCGACAAGCTGCCGAAGGGGCAGATCAACGGCATCGACGTGCGGTTCTCGTACGATCTCAACGGCATCCTTGAGGTGGAGGTGCTGGCGCACGCGACGGGCAAACAACACTCGACGGTCATCACCAACGGGCTCGCGCGCGTCTCGCCAGCGGACATCGAGGCTGCCCGGAAGCGCTTCGAACGGCTCAAGATCCATCCGCGCGAAACGCTCCCGAACCGCACCGCGCTCGAGGTGGCGGAGACGGCCTACACCAACCTGCTGGGTGAACGCCGTCAGGCGTTGGGGGCCGCGATCGCCCACTTCCGCGGGTTGCTCGACGAAGAAGACGCGTCCGCGATCGGCGCCTTCCGCCGACGGTTGATGGAGTTGGTGGGGGAGCTGAAGGCGTCGCCGGAGTGATCAGGCCAGCAGCCGCTCGAGCGCGAGTCGCGTCTCGGGGGGCAGGGCGGGCGTCAGCCGCAGCGCACGGCGTGAGAGCAGCCGGTAGATGCTCCCCAGCTCCGGCGGCAGCGCCTCGAGGTGCGCCTGCACCACGCTGACATCACCGCGCACCACGGGGCCGGTGAGCCCTCTCTCCAACCCCCGCGCTTCGGCGCCCCGCAGCGCCGATTGCGAGAGCGGCAGCAGCGCCTTGAGCGCATCTTCGCGTTGCAGGCCTGCTTCCTGGAGCGCCGCCGTCGCCGCGTCGAGCAACGACACCAGCAGCCCGGCAGAGAGCACCGCGCCCGCGTGGTACGCCGCGCGACCGGTCTCGGGGACCTCCAGCGGCGACATGTCCAACGCGGCCGCGAGCTTCACCAGCAGCGCGTGCAGCTCCTTCGAGGTCGACGCCAGCGCGACGGTGTGCCCGCCGAGCGAGTCTTTTTGATCGGAGATCGCCGCGAGCGGGTGGAACGAGCCGTACGCGCGCTTCGACTTCGCGCCTGCGAACACCGAGAGCGACAGCGCGCCGCTGCAGTGCACCAGCGCCGTCTGCGGGCCGAGGTCGGCCTCGACCAGCTCGCGTGCCACGGCCACTGCCGAGTCTGGCACCGCGAGGATGCACAGCTTCGCGGCCTTGAGCGCGTCGTGATCAGCGAGGGCGATGCGCTGGGCCGCCGCCCGTCGCACCGAGTCTCCGGAGCGCGGCAGCGTGGAGACCGCCCAGCCCGCGGCCTTGAGGCCGAGACAGATCGCGCCGCCGATGCGGCCGAACCCGACCACCACCACCGCCGGGCCAGCGCGCCGGACCGGCTTCTTCTTCGTCTTCTTCTTCAACTCACGCCCTCGAAGTGGAGCTCACCCGACGTCAGCGCGACACGAACGCGGTCACCTTCGGCGAATTCCCCGGCGAGGATGCGCTCCGCCAGCGGGCCTTCGACCAGCCGCTGCACCGTCTGGCGCATCGGCCGCGCGCCCAGCATCGGGTCGAAGCCGCCGTTCTTCAGCAGGTGCTCGATGACGTCGTTGGTCGCCTCGTAGCTGATGCCCTTCTCGGTGGAGAGGCGCTTGCTCGACTCGGCCAGCAGCAGGCCGGCGATCTTCGCCACCTCGATTTCCTGCAGCGGCTTGAAGGTGCAGCGCTCGTCGATGCGGTTCCACAGCTCCGGCGGCAGCGCCTTGCGCGCCGAATCAGCCGCGGCCTTGTCGTTGGCCTGCGCGCTGTCTGACGAGCCGAAGCCCATGGAGCGCGCCTTCTGCGAGAACGCTTCAGCGCCCAGGTTGGTGGTGAGGATCACGATGGTGTTCGAGAAGTCGATGTGCCGGCCCTTGCCGTCGGTGAGGCGGCCCTCCTCGAGCACCTGCAAGAGCAGCATCAGCACCTCGCGGTTGGCCTTGTCGATCTCGTCCATCACCACCACCGACGACGGCTTGCGGCGCACCGCTTCGGTCAGCTGGCCGCCTTCGCCGAAGCCGACGTAGCCCGCGGGCGCGCCGATGAGCCGCGAGACGCCGTGGCCCTCCGACATCTCCGACATGTCGATGCGGATGACCGCCTCACGCGAGCCGAACACCACCTCGGCGAGGCCCTTGGCCATCTCGGTCTTGCCGACGCCCGTCGGCCCGAGGAAGAGGAAGGAGCCCATCGGCCGGCGCGACGAGAAGCCCGCGTAGTTCCGGCGGATGACCTTCGCCACGCGATCGATGACGTCTTCGTGGCCGATGACGCGCTTGCGCAGATCGTTCTCCAGCGACAGCAGCCGCGCGGAGTCGTTCATCAGCAGGCGCTCTTCAGGCAGCTGGGCGATCTTGGCGACGACCCGCGCGATGTCTTGTGGCTGCACGACGGCGCGGCCTTCCCGGTGCACGCGCGAGCCGGCGAGGTCCAACACCGAGAGCGCCTTGTCGGGGAGGAAGCGGTCGGTGATGTACTTGGCCGACATCGCCGCCGCGGCCTGCAGCGCCTCGGGCGCGTACGAGAGGCGGTGGTGCTGCTCGTAGCGGCTGATGACGCCGTTCAAGATGTAGACGGTGTCGGGCACCGACGGCTCGTTGACGAAGACGGGCGTGAAGCGGCGCTCCATGGCCGGGTCGTTCTGCAGGTGCTTGCGGTACTCGTCGTGCGTGGTGGCGCCGATGCAGGGGAACTCGCCGCGCGACATCGCCGCCTTCAGCTCGTTGGCCGCGTCTTGCGGGCCGTCACCGGTGGAGCCCGCGCCCATCAACGTGTGGATCTCGTCGATGAACACCACCACGTTCTTCGCCTGGCGCACCTCGTCTTTGAGCGCGTTGAGGCGCTCGCTGAACGAGCCGCGCAGCTGCGTGCCCGCGACCAGCGTGCCCATGTCGAGCTCGAGGATGATCTTCTCGCCCAGCGGCCCGCGGAGCATCGAGAGCTGCTGCGCCGCGCCTTCCACCACCGCGGTCTTGCCCACGCCGGGCTCGCCCAGCAGCACCGGGTTGTTGGTGCGCCGCTTCCCGAGGATGTCGATCAGCTCGTCGATCTCCTTCGCGCGGCCGACGACGGGGTCCAGCTTGCCTTCGCGCGCGAGCGCCGTGAGGTTCTTGCCGAGCTGCGCGAGCAGCGGGTAGGTGCGCGCGTCGAGCTGCCACTTGCCGGAGATGGCCGAGGGCTGCGGCGCCGGCGGCGCGATCGGCGCGGCGACGGGCGGAGGCGGCATCGCTTCGAGCTGCTGCACCTCTTCCTCGCTGACGTCGTCGACGAGATCGCGGATCGACAGCGCGGGCTTGAGCGTGGCGGCCTTGGGCGGCGGCGGCGGTGAGACGACCGCGGTGCGGGGGGCGAAGGGCAGCGGCGGCGCTCCCACCGGGCGGCCCGATGACGCGCGCGGCACGTTGGGCGGCAGCTCGCGCTGCAGCATCAGCCGCCGCGGCATGCGGCCGGAGGTGAAGTACGAGAGCGCCTTGTTGCGCAGGGCCGTGAGATCCATGCCCGTCTTGAAGAGCAGATCTTGCGCGGCGCACCGCACGCGGGTCATCGCGATGAGCGCGTGCAGACAATCGGCCTCGGGGGAGCCGCAGTTGGTCGCGGTCTCGCGCGCCTTCTCGCGCATCTCCTTCACGATGCCCTCGGGCTCCGAGGGCGCCTGCGTCAGAAGCTCGAGCAGCGTGTCTTCGGTCACGCCCTTCTCGGTGAGCAGCATCGCCGCGCGGTTCTCGACGGTGAACATCGCGAGCAACGCGTGCGCCGTCGTGAGTCTCTGGTTCACCGTCTGGGCGATGTCCAAGGCCTCGGTCATCACCTGCGCGAAGTCGCTGCTCTCAACCATGGTCGGGTTTGTAGCCCCGCGAGATCGCTGCCTCAATTTTCTTGCTACAGGCCGCCACAACTTCGTGGCGCGCGTGATTTCAGCCGGTTGGGGGAAGACGCCGCCTTCACGCTTTTTCGTTGGCGAAATCAAAGTGTTAGTGAAATCACGCGCCGGCTCGGGCGTTTGTCTGCCGCTCCGAACCGCTTCGACCACTCCATGGACGCCATCTCGCTCCCGCTCAAGACGCTGATCGACCCGGTGGGCGCCATCCCCCGGGCGGTGAACACCCAGCGCTGGCTCGTGCCGTTGTTGTTGGTCGCGGTGGTGACGGCGGCAGCGGGCGCGGTGGTGGCGCTGCGGCTCGACAGCTCGCGGGTGGTCATCTCGCAGATGCAGCAGTCGGGTCAGATCGGCAGCGCCAGCGAGCGCGAGATCGACGAGGCCATCGAACAGGCCGGCCGGGTGGCGCTGGTGGGCGGCGTGGCGAAGGGGCTGTTGCTGATGCCGCTGCTGACGCTGTTGCTGGCGACGCTGCTGAAGATCGCGGCGTGGCTCACCGGGCAGAAGACGCTCTTCATGGAGCTCTTCACCGCGGCCGCGTTGACCATGCTGCCGGTGGGGCTCATGCACTTGATCGAGCTCCTCTCGGCGGCGCGGCTGGAGGTGATCACCCCGGCGATGCTGGAGAGCCTGGCGCCGACGTCGCTCGCGGCGGTGGTGGAGAGCGCCAGCCCGGGGTTGTCGCGCGTGTACCGCGCCCTCGACCTCATCAACATCTGGGGTGCGCTGGTGATGGGGCTGGGGTTCGCCGCGTCGGCGAAGTTGCCTTCGTGGAAGGGCGCGCTCTTCGGGTTGTTTCTCTACGTGTTGTTCGCGTCGGCGTTCATGGTGGGCCTGCCGGGGCTCGTTCCGTCGCCGGGCGCGGGAGGTCATTGACGTGAACCTTGCAAGTCTGGTCGTCACCGCGATGGTCGCGTCGACGCCGTTGACCCTCGACGAGGTGCGCGAGGCGTCGCACCAACAGCTCGACGCGCTGAAGGCCGAGCTCTCGCTGGAGGGCGCGCAGTCGGGCGTGAAGACCGCGTGGTCGTCGATCATGCCGCAGATCAGCCTCAACGCGGGCGTCGGCGTCGGCGCGCAGCTGCAGTACCGGCAGATCAACACCTTCACCGGCGAGACCAGGACGTCAGACTTCGTCGCCCCCAACTTCCGGCTCGGGCTGCAGGTCTCCCAGTTGCTCTACGACGGCGGCCGCTGGTGGACGCAGATCTCCCAGGCGGGCGCGCAGAAGGAGGCCGCGGAGGGGCAGCTCAAGGAGCAGCAGATGGCCAGCGAGCTGGAGGCCACGCGCCGCTTCTTCACGCTGCTCAAGGCGCAGCTGACGCTCAAGGTGCTGGAAGAGACGGTGCGCCGCAGCAGCCAGCAGTTGGAGAACGCGCGCTCGCTGTACGAGGCCGGCCGCGGGCAGCGCAGCGCGGTGTACGACGCCGCCACCAACCTCGGGAATGACGAGATCTCCGTGGTGCGGCAGAAGCAGTCGATCCTCATCGCGCGGTTGGCGCTCTTGCAGTGGCTCGGCCGCCCCGACGCTGACGTCGAGGCCGTGCCGCCGCCCGAACTGGAGCAGGCGCTCCAGCCGGTGGACCCCGAGGGCTCGTTGGCGTGGGCGCGCGATCACCGCCCGCTGCTCAAGTCGCTCGACGCGCAAGTGCGGGCCGCGGAGTTCGCCATCACCAACGCGCGCGCCGACTACTTCCCGCAGCTGTCGGTGAGCGCGGGGTACTCCCGCAACGCCAACCTGCCGCTCGACTTCGTCGATCTCCGCGTGCAGCACGGCCTCTCGGCGAGCCTCAACCTGCAGTGGAACATCTTCAACGGGCTCTCGACGCAGGCGGCCGAGGAGAAGTCGAAGCAGGCGCTCAAGCAGACCCAGTTGCAGCAGAAACAGTCGATCGTCGACCTCGAGGTCGAGATCAGGCAGGGCGCGGCCTCGCTGGCGACCGAGCAGGAGGTGCTGGCCATCGCGCAGCGCAACCTCACGCAGGCCGAGCAGCAGGTGCAGCTGGAGACCGAGCGCTTCGCGGCCGGTGCGGGCAGCTCGCTCGAGGCCCGCAACGCCCAGATCAAGTACACCCAGGCGCAGCTCGCGGTCTTGCAGGGCCGGGCCGATGTCGCTACCGCGCGCGCCGCGCTCAATCGCTCCATCGGAGGAGCCCCATGACCTGGTGGAAGTGGCTCATCTCGGGCCTCATCGTTCTCGTTGTGGTGGCCATCACCGTCGGCGGACTCAAGGAGAAGCCGCCGCCGGCCATCGAGGTGCAGGTCGGCAAGGTGAAGAAGGTGGCGATCGTCCAGACCGTCACCGGCGCCGGCAAGGTCGAGGCCTCGACCACCGTGAAGATCAGCTCCAACCTGTCGGGCGATCTCGTCGATCTGCCGGTGAAGGTGGGAGACCAGGTGACCAGGGGGCAGGTGCTGGCGAAGCTCGACCGGCGCCGCTTCGAGGCCAGCGTGAAGCAGTCGTCGGCGGCGTATTCGGCGGCGCGCTCCGAGATGGCCACCATCCAGGTCGACATCGACCGGTTGGAGCGCGAGCTGGCGCGGGTGCGCGGCCTCGTGGAGAAGGGGCTGGCGTCGAAGGCCGAAGAGGAGCGCGCGGAGTCTGACCTGTTGTCGGCCAAGGCGCGTCAGGCGGCCCAGGGCGATCGCGCGGCGCAGGCCGCCGCTGCGCTCGACGAGGCGAAGAACAACCTCGAGAAGACGACGCTCATCTCACCCATCGACGGCAACGTGATCGAGGTGACGCGCGAGGTCGGTGAGCGGGTGCGCGGCTCCGACTTCAACGAAGACGTGGTGATGACGCTGGCCGCGCTGCACGCCATGGAGGTGAAGATCGAGGTGGGCGAGCACGAGGTGGTGAAGTTGAAGATCGGCCAGAAGTCGCAGGTGAAGCTCGACGCCTTCGACGGGCAGACCTTCGACGGTACGGTGATCGAGATCGCCCAGAAGGCGTTGATCCGCAACCCGGGCACCGAGCAGGAGACGACCTCGTTCCCCGTGAAGGTGGCGCTGGAGGCCAAGCCCGACAACGTGCTGCCGGGCATGAGCGCCGAGGTGTCGATCACCGCCGATCAGCGCGACTCCGCGATCTCCGTGCCGGTGCAGGCGCTGACGATCCGCCCCAGCGCCTCGTTGCCCGACGCCGCGCCGCCGCCGGAAGGTGGGGGGCTCGCCGCGCCGCGCAAGGGTGAGCAGTTCGCCAAGGTGGTCTTCGTGGTCGACGGCGACAAGCGCGCGCACCCGCGCCGCGTGAAGGTCGGCATCTCGTCAGACACCGACGTGGAGATCATCGAGGGCCTCAAGGACGGCGAGGAGATCATCGAGGGCCCGTACCGCACGCTGTCGAAGGAGCTCAAAGACGGCGATCTGGTCGAGGTGCCCAAGCCCGGCGAAGGCTCGAAGAAGCGCGGCTGAGGCTGCACGATGCTGATTCAACTGACCGACATTCACCGGGAATACAACGTGGGCGGCGAGCTCGTGCGCGCCCTCGACGGCGTGACCATCGGCATCGAGCGCGGCGAGTGGGTGGCGATCATCGGGCAGTCGGGCTCCGGCAAGTCGACGCTGATGAACGTGATCGGCTGCCTCGACACGCCCACCAGCGGCTCCTACGTGCTCAACGGCAAAGACGTCGCCCACATGGACGACGACGAACTCGCCGCGATCCGCAACCAGGAGATCGGCTTCATCTTCCAGAACTTCCAGCTGCTCCCGCGCGAGTCGTCGCTGGCCAACGTGGAGCTCCCGCTGGTGTACCGCGGCGTGCCGGCGAAGGAGCGCCGCGAGCGCGCCATCGAGGCGCTGCGCAAGGTGAAGCTCGAGCACCGCATGATGCACAAGCCGACGGAGCTGTCGGGCGGCCAGCGTCAGCGCGTGGCGATCGCGCGCGCGCTGGCGGGTGACCCGTCGCTGCTGCTGGCCGACGAGCCCACCGGCAACCTCGACTCCAACACCGGCGAGGAGATCGTGAAGCTCTTCGAGGAGCTCCACCGCGCGGGCCACACCCTGGTGCTGGTGACGCACGAGCCGAAGCTGGCGGCGCGCTGCCCGCGGGCCATCCGCCTGTCAGACGGGAAGGTCGTGGGCGATGGCCCGGGGGCGGAGATCGCCTGGCTCGACACCGCGAGGGGCCCGTGACCTTCCGCGTCGACATCGTCGAGGGCTCGCGCATCGCGCTCAAGTCGTTGGCCAACCACCGGCTGCGCACGCTGCTTTCGACGATCGGCATCGGCATCGGCGTCGCGACGCTGCTGGCGATCCTCGGCATCACCCAGGGGATGGACACCAGCTTCCAGAAGCAGCTGGCGAGCCTCGGCAGCAACACCATCTACATCGAGAAGTGGCCGTGGATGACGATGGGCGACTGGTGGCTCTACCGCGGGCGCAAGGACATCTCGTGGCAGAACTACGAGCAGGTGCGCGAGCAGTGCACGCTGTGTGACTCCGTCTCGGCGATGCTCGATGAGAACGACGACGTGGAGTACCTCGATCGCGCGCTGCACTTCGTGAGCATCCGCGGCGTCACCGCCGAGGAGCTCTCGGTGGGTGCGTGGGAGGTGACCGAGGGGCGCTTCGTCTCCGACGCCGATGATCTCAACCGCAGCAAGGTGGTGGTGATTGGCGCCGACCTCGCCAACACGTTCTTCGGCGACGGCCGCAAGGCGCTGGGCTCGTCGATCCGCATCAAGGGGCGGCCGTTCACGGTGATCGGGGTGCTGGGCAAGAAGGGCAAGCTGCTCGACCAGAGCCAGGACTTGATCGCCTTCGTGCCGTTCCACACCTACTACTCGCTGTTTCGCTGGAAGCAGTCGTTGGCGATCGGCGTGACGGTGAAGAACGCCGACGACATCGTGAAGGTCGAAGACGAGCTCACCGGCATCTTGCGGCGCGTGCGCCAGACGCCTCCCGACAAGCCCGACGACTTCACCATCAACAAGCCGGAGATGATCGCCTCCACCTACCAGAAGCTGACCGGCGCGCTGTACGGCGTGGCGGTGGGCATCGGCCTCATCACGCTGCTGGTGGGCGGCATCGGCATCATGAACATCATGTTGGTGTCGGTGCGCGAGCGCACGCGGGAGATCGGTATCCGCCGGGCGCTGGGCGCGAAGAAGCGCACCATCATCACCCAGTTCGTGCTCGAGGCGACGCTGGTGTCGGCGGTCGGTGGCGCCATCGGCACCGTGCTGGGCCTCGGCGGCGCGAAGGTGGTGAGCCTCATCACCCCGTTGGCGGCGACGGTGCGCATCAGCACCGTGATGTTCGGCATCGGCTTCGCGGCGCTGGTGGGGCTGGTCTTCGGCATCTGGCCGGCGGCGCGCGCGGCGAACCTCGACCCGGTGGAGGCGTTGAGAGACGAATGATCCGCGCGTTCATCGACAACCTGAAGCTGGCCTTCGGCACCTTCGCGGCGCACCCGCTGCGCACCTTGTTGACGCTGCTGGGCATCGTCATCGGCGTGGCGACGGTGATGACCATGATGGCGCTGCTGGAGGGCCTGCGCGTCAAGGTGAACAAGGACTTCAGCCAGCTGGGCGCCAACGTGTTCCGCGTCGACAAGTGGCCGCAGGGCGTGCGCTTCGGCGGCGGCGTCGACTGGAACCGCTACGCCAAGCGCAAGCGCCTCACCCTCGAAGACAAGCGCGCCATCAAGGACATGTGCCCCTCGGTGCTGCGCACGTCGGCGTCGTCGTGGCAGCCGGCCCAGAAGGTGCGCACCGCGATGACCGAGACCGCCGGCACCGTCTACGTGCTGGGCGCGACCGTGGAGTACCCGGAGACCTCGGGCATCAACATCCACTCCGGGCGCATGTTCAACGAGACGGAGGAACTCGATGGCCGCCGCGTGGTGGTGCTGGGCCCGGACGTCGCCGACAAGCTGTTCCCCTCGCTGAACCCGGTGGGCCAGGAGGTGCGGTTGCAGAACCGGCCCTTCACCGTGGTGGGCATCATGGAGCGCCGCGGGAAGTTCATGGGCATCTTCAACATGGACAACCAGGTGATGATGCCGATGACCACCTTCCTCGCGCAGTACGGCAAGCGGAGGAACCTCTCGCTCAGCGTGGAGGCCATCGATCGTGATCACCTCGACTCCGCGATGGACGAGGTGACCCGCTTGATGCGGCAGCGCCGCGAGGTCGCGCCGTTGGACGACAACGACTTCGAGGTCTCGACCAACGAGTCGATGGCCAAGTCGCTCAACGAGCTCTCGACGGTGGTGACGGTGGCGACGTTCGGCGTGTGCATCTTGTCGCTGATCGTCGGCGGCATCGGCATCTTGAACATCATGCTGGTGTCGGTGACGGAGCGGACGCGGGAGATCGGCATCCGCAAGGCGCTGGGCGCCAAGCGCAACCGCATCCTCATGCAGTTCGCGACCGAGGCGGTGTCGCTCTCGCTGGTGGGCGGCATCATGGGCATCGCCGTGGGCTTCGGGCTCGCCTTCCTCGGGAGGTGGACCTTCGGCCTCTACACCGCGGTGCCGTTGTGGTCGGTGTTCCTGTCGCTGGGCATGTCGAGCGGCGTGGGGCTGATCTTCGGCATCTACCCGGCGGCGCGCGCGGCGCGGCTCGACCCCATCGAGGCCATGCGCGCCGAGTAGCCAGCGCAGTCTGTAATGCGGTTCAAGACGGCTTGAACTATATGAACTGTCATGGACCAGTTCGCCGCGTTCAAGCCGTTCCTGGGAGTGGTGGAGAAGCAGATCGTCGACCTGCTGGGCGGTGACAAGCCCGACCCGCAAGACTCGTTGATCTCCGCGGCGCGGCACCTGTGCCTCCAGTCGGGCAAACGCGCGCGGCCGATGCTGGTGAAGATCTTCGGCGACACGCTGGGCGTGCCGGAGATGAAGCTGCTCGACCCGGCGGTCTCGGCGGAGCTGATCCACGCCTCGTCGCTGCTGCACGACGACGTGATCGACAACGGCATGTACCGCCGCAACAAGCCGACGGTGAACGCCCGCTGGGGCAACATCGTGGCGGTGATGGGCGGCGACCTGCTGCTGTCAAACGCGCTGTTGCGGCTCGCGAAGTTCGACGCGCGCGTCGCGCAGCACGGCCTCGCCGTCGTCGCCGAGATGACCCGCGCGGCGATCAACGAGGTGCAGGCGCGCGGCAACCTCGACCTCACGCTCGAAGAGCACAAGGCCATCGGCGCGGGGAAGACCGGTTCGCTGTTCGGCTTCTGCGGCGTGTCGGCGGCGATCGTCGCCGGCAATGAAGACGCCATCCGCCGGTTCGACGCGTTCGGCCGCCGCATCGGCATTGCCTTCCAGATGGCCGACGACATCCGCGACATCTCGGGCACCGACGAGGGCAAGCCGCAGTACGCGGACCTCGCGTCGCGCACCAACAACCTCGCGGTGCTGCTCGCGGTGAAGCGCGACCCGAAGCTCAAGAAGCGCATCGCCGAGGCGTGGAGCTGGAGCGCGCTGACCGCCGACAAGGCGAAGGAGCTCGGCACCGGCGTGTTGGTGACCGGCGCGCTCGACGAGGCGGCGGCGATGATGAACGCGGAGCTCGACGCGGCGGTGGAGGCGCTGGGGCCCTACGCGGAGCACGAGTCGGGCGCGAACCTGATCATGTGGGCGAGGGCGCTGGCACAGGGGATGGCGCTCAAGGGCGCTGCATGAAGGGCTACCTCTGGCACGCGAGTGCGCAGGCCGCGGCGCCGACCACCGGTGTCTCGTGGGAAGACGTCGCCATCGACGCGGTCGGCAACGTGATCGAGTTCTGGGGCTTCAAGCGCAACCAGGGGCGCGTGTGGGCGCTGCTGTACCTGCGCGACGTGGTGCTGACGGCGGCGGAGATCGAGAAGGAGCTCGCGCTGAGCAAGGGCGGCGTCTCGATGTTGCTGCGCGACCTCGAGCGCTGGGGCGTCATTCTGCGCGTGCGGCAGCCCGGCGACAGCTCGTGGCGCTACAAGGCGGAGGTCGATCTGCTCCGCATGGCGCGGCGGGTGATCGAGGAGCGCGAGTTCTCGTTCATCGCGCGTGTGCGCAGTGATCTGTCGTCGGCCATCGAGCTGGCGCGCAAAGACCCGAACGCCAAGAAGGAGCAGCTCCGGCGTCTCGAGCGCATGGAACGCCTCGCCGAGGCCACCGAGAAGACGCTGCAGGTCTTCCTCAAGACCGCGAAGCTCGACGTCGGCAGCATGTTCGGCGCCTTCCTTCCGAAGTAGAGGGGCCGCATGGACGCTCACTATGACCAGGTGATGAAGGCGCGCGCGCAGGCCGGCGAGGGCACGCGGTGGTACTTCGGCTACTCGACGATTCTCGATCGCGCGGCGTTCGAAGAATGGCGCGGGCAGCACGGCTACGAGTTCTTCGAGCTGCCGCAGGGCGAGCTCGCCGAGGCCGCCGATCTCACGCTGGTCTACGATTTCCCCTCGCGCTGGTGGGGCGGCCGCGTCGCCGGGCTGCAAGACACGCCAGGCAAGTCGGTGTTCGGGCTGCTCTTCGCCATCCCCGCGAAGGACTGGTCGATCATCCAGCACAAGGAAGGCGTGGTCACCGGCATGTGCGTCGAGCGCACGGTGAAGGTGAAGGCCGGCGACAAGGTCGTCGAGGCGACCGCGTTCACCACCAACCCGGTGCGCGCGTCGAACGAGGGCCCGGTGAGCGATCGCTTCATCGAGGCGCTGGCGCGCGGCGCGAAGTCGGCCGGGCTGCCTGCCGCGTGGGTCGCGTCACTCCGCTGACGGGTTCACCCACCGCCGAACGCGGGGAAGAACCGGCGGGTGTTCGCCAGCAGCGTCTCTTGGAGCGGGCGCTCCAGCGCCTGTTCCATCGCGCGCACGATCAACGGCAGCAATGCGGGTTCGTTGCGCTCGCCGCGATGCGGGTGCGGCGCCTGATCGGGCGCGTCGGTCTCGACCATCAATCGGTCCACCGGGATCGCGCGGAGCGCCTCAAGCGGCCGCCGCGCCTCCAGGAAGCTCACCGGCCCCGCGAACGAGAAGTGACAGCCGGCCTTCACGTACTTCGGCGTCAGGTCCGCCGAGCCGGAATAGCTGTGCATCAACAACCCGGCTTCGGGGATCGGCTCCGTCTTCAGGTAGCGAAGGAGGTGCGGGTGGGCGCGGAAGCAATGCACCAGCAGCGGCAGACGATGTTTGCGCGCGAGCTTCACGTGCGCGTCGAAGATGCGCAGCTGCCGCTCCATCGAGGCGCCTGATTCGCTGGGCCCGTCGAGCCCGCATTCACCCACCGCGATCGCACCGCCGCGGGTCAGCAGCGCATCGAGCTTCGCGAGGTTCGCGTCGTCATCAGCCGGGTCGAGCTCGGGCAACAGCTGCGGGTGGATGCCGAGGCCGACCTGCACGCGCGCGTCACGGAGCGGCCATTTCAGCAGCGCTTCCCACGCGTCGGGGCCGATGGCGGGAACGACGAGCCCGGTGATCCCCGCCGCCCACGCGCGTTGCAGCACCTCGTCGCGATCGCCGTCGAACCGCGGCACGTCGAGGTGGCAGTGGGTGTCGATCACCGGCTCAGAAGTTCGGCTTGAGCCCCTGCGCCATCAACTGCGCGTGCTCTTCGGGGGTGGCCTGCGACGACTCCTCGATCAGCATGCAGGGCACATCGTCGTCGATGCGGTACTTCCGCTGGAGGCGGGGGTTGTACAGAAAGCCCTCGCGCTCGAAGTACATGAGGGGCCCCTTGTCGTCTGGGCAAGCCAGCATTTCGAGCAGCCGCGGGTCGAGGGCCATGGGGGCTGCGTAGTCTTGCCGCAGCGCACTGTCACGGCTATCTCTGCGCGCCGGTGCGCACGTCCGTATTCCTTCTGGTGTTGGTGGCGACGAGCGCCTTCGCGTTCGAAGAGACCAGTCGTTACAAAGAAGTCGACGCGGGCGTGCACATCCCCGTGTTGACCAAGGCGCCCACGCTGGTCACCTTCGTCGAAGCGACGTACCCGCCGGAGATGCAGGCGCAGGGCGTCACCGCGCGCGTGCGCATGAATGTGACCATCAACGCCGACGGCGGGGTGGGGAACGTCAGCGTGATCGAGCCGGTCGGCAACGGCTTCGACGAGGCGGCGGTGGAGGCCGTGAAGCAGTTCGTCTTCACGCCCGCGGAGGTCGACTTCGTGCCGGCCACGGTGCAGATCGAATACGTCTACAACTTCGTCCTCAACGTGCCGGTCGACGCCGGAGTGCCCGAGGAGATCGACGCGGGGCACGACCCTGACGCGACGCTGAAGGGGGAGCTGCGCATCCGCGGGTCGCGCGGCTACGTGCCGGGCGCCATCGTTCGCTGTGACAACGCAGAGTCGATCGAGACGTACTCCGACGAGGAGGGTCGCTTCACGCTGCCGGTGTATTCGGGCTTGTGCGAGGTGCGCGTGTCGAGCGCGGAGTACGAGCTCTTCAAGACGCAGGAGACGCTCGAGCCCGGCGAGACGCGCGAGGTGAAGTTCTACCTGGTGCCGCGGCTGGTCGGCATGTCGACCACCGTGCGCGACACGAAGGACAAGAAGGAAGTGGTGCGCCGCACGTTGACCCGCGCCGAGGTGCAGAAGGTGCCCGGCACGTTCGGCGACCCGATCCGCGTGATCCAGAACTTCCCCGGCGTGGCGCGCGCGCCGTTCGGCCTCGGGCAGCTCATCGTCCGCGGCGCGAACCCCAACCAGACGCTCACGTACTTCGACGGCGTGGAGATCCCGCTCCTGTTCCACCTCGCGGGCGGCCCGTCGGTGATCAACGGCGAGTTCCTCGATCGCATCGACTTCTTCCCCGGCGGCTTCGGCTCGCGCTACGGCCGCGCGGTCGGTGGCGTGGTCGACGTCGCCGGCCGCAAGGGCGCGTCAGACACGTGGCACGGCGTGGCGAAGGTCGACTTCCTCGACGCGAGCCTCTTCGCGGAGGCGCCCATCGCGAAGGACGTGTCGGTCGCGGTCGCGGCGCGCCGCAGCTACATCGACGCGATCCTCCCCGCGGTGCTGAACCTCGCGGTGCCGAAGGACCCCGAGGGCGGCACGCTGCAGGCGCTGCCCGTGTATTGGGACTACCAGGCCCGCATCGATATCGGCGGCAAGAAGGGCGAGAAGCTCGAAGACGGCAAGTCGCAGTTCTCGCTCTTCGCGTTCGGCTCTGACGATCAGCTCAAGCTGGTCGCGACCGGCGGCGGCCGCAACACCGACGTCACGCTCAACTACCACACGACCTTCCACCGGCTGATGGGGAGCTGGAACTACAAGCAGGGCGCGACCACCTTCAAGATGACGCCGTACCTCGGGTACGACCTGGTCAACGTTTCGTTCGGCGGCTCCGCGGGCGGGCTCGATCAGTTCACCGCGGGCCTGCGCACCGACCTCTCGCACGACGTCAACTCGTTCCTCACGCTGAGGGGCGGCACCGACATCTATTACAAGGAGATCATCGGCCACGCGTCGCTGCCCGGCTTGAGCGTGCAGTACGTGCCGTTCCCCGGCGCCGACCCGAAGTCAGACCCCTGGTACGTGTCGGTCACCATCCCCCAGTTCGACGGCGCGCTCTACACGGAGGCCGACGTCAACCTCGGGCCCGTCACCCTCACGCCGGGCGTGCGCGCGAGCCACGCGGTGATCAACGGGCAGGTGCGCAACGCGATCGACCCGCGCTTGTGGGCGCGCTACCGGATCATCGACTCGCTGACGGTGAAGGGCTCGGTGGGCATGTACACGCAGCCGCCGCAGGGCTTCCAGATGGTGCAGGCGCCGCTGGGCAACCCGAACCTCGGCTACGAGCGCGCGTTCCAGAGCTCGTTGGGCATCTCGCAGAAGTTCACCGAGTTCATCAACGCCGACATCACCGGCTTCTACAACCGCCGGTACGACCTCATCGTCTCCCCGGGCACGACGACGGTGAACTCCGACGGCTCGGTGACGCGCACGTTGACCACCAACGCCGGCCTCGGCCGCGCGTACGGCGTGGAGGTGATGCTGCGTCACGAGGTCAGCAAGTACTTCTTCGGCTGGGTGGCCTACACCTTCAACCGCAGCGAGGAGCGCCGCGCGGGCGACGGCAAGCCGTACCACGCGTCTGACTTCGACCAGACGCACATCCTCACCATCGTCGGCAGCGTGAACTTGCCCTGGGGCTTCACCTTCGGCGCGCGCTTCCGCTACGTGACCGGCCGCCCGACGACCAAGGTGATCCACCCGTACGACGTGCAGCAGATCGACTCCAACAGCTTCAGCCCGACGTACGGCCCGACCAACGGCGCGCGCATCGAAGACTTCCACCAGCTCGACCTGCGCCTCGACAAGAACTTCACCATCAACGACTGGAGCATCGACGTCTACGTCGACGTGCAGAACGTCTACAACCATCAGAACGTCGAGGCCGTCTTCTACGATTACCGCTACCGGCAGGAGTACAAGGTGCCGGGTATCCCCATTCTCCCCGTGCTGGGTGTGAAGGTGTCGCTGTGACGCGCGCGTTCCTCGTTGTGCTGTTGGTCCTCGGGCTCGCCGCCTCGTGCGTGACGCCGCAAGACAACCCCACCAACCTCCACGATCTCCGCGTGCTCGCGGTGCAGCTCGAGCCCTCGGAGGTGCTGATCCCCGGGTGTAGTGCCCAGCTGATCGCCGGGGCGGCGGCCGGCGCGCTCGACGGGGGCGAGATCCAGGTGCCGCCGGAGCTCCAGCAGCTGCTCATTCAGTACGCGTCGACGCCGGTTCAATACTCGGCGCTGATCTACGACACCGACGGCGGCACGCGGCCGCTGCGCTACCGCATCTCGGCCTGCAGCTCGCGCGTCGATCGCACCTGCAACGACGGCGGCATGAACATCGACCTCAAGACCGGCACCACGCACGGCGGCGTCTACACGACGACCCTCGTGCCGGGCGCGCAGATCTTCGACAACGGCACGCCGCTGCTCTTCGAGGTGGTGCTGGCCGACACCTACAAGGGGCTGGGCGGGGTGCGCGTGCCGCTCAACCTCGAGCTGGTGTCTGACGACACGGGCGAGCGCCTCTTCGTGCAGAAGTTGATGGTCTACACCTGCCAGTTCTTCCCCGAGATGAAGCAGAACATCACGCCGGAGCTGCTAGGCATGACGTGGAACGGCGAGGCGTGGGGAGAGACCGAGGTGAAGCAGTGGCAGGGCCGCGACGAGGTCACCTTCCTGCCCGACGACTTCACCGCGCTGCAGGAGGCGTACACCGTGCCGTCGCTCTTCCTCCAGCCGGTGAACCTCGTGGAGTCGTGGAAGGTCACGTGGATGACCACCGGCGGCACGATGGCCTCGTACGAGACCGGCGGCACCGACCTCGGCGGGCAGACCGAGCGTCACAAGAACAAGTGGAAGCCGCCGCAGAGCGACTCCGCGCAGGAGCAGGACATCGACTTCTACTTCGTGGTGCGCGACGGGCGGGGCGGGCAGTCGTGGCTCATCCGCCACGCGCACTGGAAGCCGTAGCAACTCCTGGCGCGTCAGCTCTGCGTGACGCGCACCGTGGTCTTCATCTCCTTGCCGGTGTCGGGGTCCTTCGCGCTCATGGTGAGGATGCCCTCGACGTTCACGTCGAAGGTGATCTCCACCTTCACCTTGCCGGCCGGCGCACCGCGGATGTCTGAGAACGTGAACTCACCGAGCTGCTCGTTCTCGTTCGCGCGGTCGTGATCGCCCTGCCAGATGCGCATGATCAGCTCGGTCTGGTTGTTGACCGAGGTGGTGCCGGTGATCTGCTTCGCGTTGGGGATGGGCGTGTTCCGCGGGAAGACCACGTGCATGTTGCCGTCGGCCTTCTCGAGGCCGATCGCCATGGGGATCACGTCGAGCAGCTGCAGCTTGAGGTTGGTGTCGTCGGTGAGCGAGAAGCCGTAGAGCGCCGCGCCGATGGCCACCGCCTCGTCGGGGTGCACCGCCTTGCTGGGCTGCTTGCCGAAGAACTTGGTGAGCCGGTCCTGCACCGCCGGCATGCGCGTCTGGCCGCCGACCAGCATCACCTCGTCGATCTCCTTCGTCGACAGGCCCGACTCCGCGAGCACCTTGCCCACGATCTTCAGCGTGCGGTCGACGTGCTCGCCGGTCAGCTTCTCCAGCAGCTTGCGGCTGAACTTCATCTCGATGTTCAGCGGCTGGCCCTGCGGCGTCATCGTGATGAAGGGGATGTTGAAGGGCGCCTCTTCGCGCGCGGAGAGATCGATCTTGGTGCGCTCCGCGAGATCCTTGATGCGCTGCATGGCGACCGGGTCGGTCGACAGGTCGATGCCCGTCTTCGACTCGAACTCCTTGAGCACGTAGTGGATCATCGCGTTGTCGAAGTCGATGCCGCCCAGGAAGATGTCGCCGCCGGTGGCCTTCACCTCGAACACCTGGTTGCGGATCTCGATCACCGAGACGTCGAAGGTGCCGCCGCCGAGATCGTAGATGCACACCTTCTGGTTCAGGTGCCGCCCGAGGCCGTACGCCAGCGCCGCGGAGGTGGGCTCGTTGATGATGCGCACCACCTCGAGGCCGACCAGCTTGCCGGCGTCTTTCACCGACTGGCGCTGACGATCAGAGAAGTACGCGGGCACCGTGACGACGGCCTTGTTCACCGGCGCCTTGAGGTGGTTCGACGCCACGTCGCGGATCTTGTTGAGGATACGCGCCGCGACTTCTTGCAGCGTCATCTCCTTCTTCGCGATCTCGATCGAGACCTCTTTGTTGTCGTGCGACGCCTTCACGCCGTACTGCACGACCTTCTTCATCGTCTCCACGATGTCGGAGGTCGCCGAGCGGCCGACGAGGCGCTTGCTGCCGTAGATGGTGTTCTTCGGGTTGAGCTGCCACTGGCGCTTGGCCTCGTAGCCGATGAGCTCGTTGCCCTTGTCGTCGATCGCGAAGATGGAGGGGATCGTGTACTCGCCGCCCTTGTAGGGGATGAGTTTCACGTTCGGCAGGCCGTCCTTGTACCCATCGACATAGGCCGCGCAGCTGTTGGTCGTGCCGAGGTCGATCCCGATGATCGGTTCTGTGCTCACGGCGTGGCAGTGTAGATGAAGAAGTTCACCTGTCGAGGCGGGAATAGCCGTCGATGATCGCCGCCGGGTTCGCCAGGGTGACGCCGCGCGCGTCGAACAGCGCGTCGAGGGGCACGTTCGAGACGAGGTCGAAGGCCACCAGCTCGAAGCTGATTTGCCCCTGCGTCGTGGGCTCCTGCCCGGGCCCACCAGGTGGGACAACGGGCCACACCACCTCGCTCTGCCCGTTGGCCATCGCGAAATAGAGGACATGCCGCGTGTCAGACCCGGTGAGGCTGACGCGGCCGACCTCTCCGCCGTTGGCGTAGATCGACGGCCACGTCGAGCCGGTGTGGAAGGTGCGGGTGCCGACGTCCCACGAGGCGTTCTCCGGCGCGGGGAGGAAGGGGCGCAGCAACAGCTTCGTGTCGAGGTGCGCGGGGTTCGACAGCCGCGCGCTGCTGCTGGTGCCGGCGTTGTTCATCGCGATGGCCCAGATGCCGGGCTGCGCGACCTCCGTGCCGTTCGACGCCTGCCCGCCGTGCACCACGATGGTGCCCACGTCGCGCAGGCCGTTGTCTCCGGCGGGCGGCGCGGCCTTCGACGCGAAGCCGGTGGGCAACACGCCGGCCCGCGCGTCGAACAGCGCCGAGGCCACCAACACCGTGTCGAAGGCGGAGGGGATGGGCTGCACCACCACCTCCGTGCGCAGGCGC
>CAMLFP010000054.1 GCA_946479335.1 uncultured Archangium sp. | reverse complement strand
TTGAGCACCGCCTTCAGGCGCTCCTCGAACTCGCCGCGGAACTTGGCGCCGGCGACCAGCGCGCCGAGGTCGAGCGTGACGAGGCGCTTGCGCTTGAGGCCTTCGGGCACGTCTCCGTCGACGATGCGGCGGGCGAGGCCCTCGGCGATGGCGGTCTTACCGACGCCGGGCTCACCGATCAGCACCGGGTTGTTCTTCGTGCGGCGCGACAGCACCTGGATCGCGCGGCGGATCTCCTCGTCGCGGCCGATGACGGGGTCCAGCTTCCCGCTGCGCGCGAGCTCGGTCAGATCCTTCCCGTACTTCTCGAGCGCGCGGTACGTGCCCTCGGGGTCTTGCGACGTCACGCGCGAACTCCCGCGCAGCGACTTGATCGCCTGGGAGACGCGGTCCTTCGTGAGGCCGGCCGCCTTCAGCAGCTCGCCCACGGTGCCCTTGTCGTGCGTGAAGGCCAGCAGCACGTGCTCGGAGCTCGTGAACTCGTCCTTCAGCGCCTTGGCCTCGTCTTCTGCCTTGTCGAGCAGCGAGACGAGCCGGTTGCCCAGCGAGGTCGACGCGCCCTCGATCTTCGGGAAGCGCGCGATGGCCTCATCGAGGCGGCCCGAGAGCAGCCGCACGTCGACGCCGATCTTCTGCAGCATCGGGGTGATGACGCCGTCTTTCTGGTCGAGCATCACCTTGAGCAGGTGCTCGGGTTCGTAGTTGGCGTGGCTCGAGCGCCGAGCGAGCGACTGGCCGTCTTGAATCGCTTCCTGCGCCTTCACCGTAAATTTATCGATTCGCATGCAGCCAACCTGACCATTGAAAGCGCCGCCGCAAGCCGCGCCACGGGGCCTTGCGCCGCACATTAGAATGGCTACCCTGTGCGCACTGCGTCATGAAATCGCCCTGAAATCCGCCGGTTCCGGGGCTGAGCGTTTGTGTGCAGATGGCGTTTACTGTAATGCGCGCGCCTTCAACCGACTGGGGGCTGATTGGAAGCGCACGGAGGCTACCTCTGCCAGTTTTCGGATGTGGATGCGGCCTGGCTGCAGACGCAAGCGAAGCTGTCGCTGGAGGAAGACGGGCAGGGCGAGAGTGACGCGGGCCTCCTGGTGACGGTCCTCGGCGGGCCGCGCATCGTGCGCTTCGCGTGGGACGCGCCCTTCACCTACGGGCGGGCGGGCGCGCGCTGGTACCTCACGCATCACTCGCTGGCGCGGCGCCTCTCGGAGCACCTCGGCGTCACCGTGCACGCGTACGCGTTCGACCCCGACGAGGTGGAGCAGGTCGTGGCGTATGCCAACGGCCGCCGCGTCGGTGGGGAGCTCATCCGCTACGAAGACGTCGAGTTCCCCGACGACAACGACGACGAGGCGGCGTTCACGCGGTTGCAGGCGAGCTGGCCGCTGGGCCACGTCTCGCGCGTGCTGGGCATCGAGCGCAGCGAGCTGCTGCGCATCCCGAGGAAGCGCTCGGCGTTGATCGACCTGGGCACCGAGCTGCAGCCGCAGCCGCTGTGGAAGCTCTTCCCACAGCAGATCCAGACGCTGCGCGAGCACACGCTCTACGCGCAGTAGTCAGCGCGGCGCGGAGAGCAGCGCCTGCACCGTCTCGGAGCGGAAGTAGCCGCGGATCACCAGGAACAGCAGCACCACCAGCAGGCTGAACAGCACGCTGCCGGTGCACGCGGCGGCGATCACCACGTCCCGGTAGAGCTCCGCCTGGGGCACGTGGTTGGCGATCAGCGCATCGACGAACGCAGTCGACGCGACGCGCGCGATGACCAGGTTCTGCGCGCCGTCGAGCGTGCGAAAGAGGGCGGCGGCGGTCGCGAGCCGGGCCTGCGTCACCGCGAGGTCGGCTGAAGGCGCCGAGAACCGCATGCGGAACGCCTGGGCGGCCACCAGGCCCGAGGCGAGGGCGAGCAGCGCCAGCGTGCCCACGCGCCAGGGCTGCATGTTGTGGAGCGCCGTGCGCTGCCCGGAGACCCCGGCGAGCCAGATGTCGCGCTGGGCGTCGGCGGAGATGCCCAGCTCGGGCCCGAAGAAGTCGTCGCGCACGATGGGCGGGGCGTCGAGGTTGAGCGCCACCCAGGCCTCGGAGCCGGCGGTGATCGCGACCTGCACGCCGACGACCACCGAGGCCACCAGCGCCCAGCGGAGGAAGCGCTCCATCTACTTGCTCTTGGCGATGAAGCGCAGCTGCAGGTCGGAGAGGATCGAGCCGAACAGCTGCTCCTCGTCGGCCGTGAGGTTGCCGCGCGTCTTCTCGCGCAGCAGCGCCAGCACGTCGATCGACTGACGCGCCAGCGTGAGATCAACGGAGAGCTTCCCGGTCTCGGGGTTCTCCTGCACGCCGAGGTGAATCAGCGCGGCCGACGCGAGGCCCAGCACGAAGGCGCTGAAGGTCAGCGCTTCGTCCTTCATCGTGAAGTTGTCACCCGCGGCGCCGGCCATGACTCACTCGTCGGTTTCGGGGTGGTCGTCGTCGAGGATGTACTCGTCGGCCTCGGCCTGGAGCTTCTCGCCCTTCTCAGCGACGTCGGGGAGGCTCTTGAGGTGCTTCTCGAACGCCTTCTCATCGACGAGGCCCTGCTTCATGTAGCGCTCGACGGTGCGTTTGTCGGTGTAGCGGAGATCGATTTCAGACATGCCCCGCGCCATATAGCAGTGGCCCATGTCGCTCAAGCTCCCTCGCGGTCTCTACGCGCTCATCGACGACGGTGTCCGCGCCGATCTCCCGGTCGCCGCCAAGGCGCGCGCGGCCATCAACGGCGGCGCGCGGGTGCTGCAGCTCCGCCTCGAACAGACGGTCGACCGGCTGGCCCTCCCGATCATCCGCGAGGTGGTGACCCAGGCGCGGCGCGCCGACGTGCTGGTCATCGTGAACGATCGCGTCGATCTCGCGCTGCTCGGCGGCGCCCATGGGGTGCACCTCGGCGCCGATGATCTCCCGGTGATGGAGGCGCGGCGGTTGCTCGGCCCCGAACTGCTCGTCGGCGCGACCTGCCGGAACCTCGACGAGATCCTCACCGCGCAGGGGCAGGGCGCCGATCACGCCGGCGTCGGGCCCCTCTTCCAGACGTCAACCAAGGTGGTAGCCCACCCGCCGCTGGGCCTCGCGGAGTTCGCAAAAATTGCGAAGGCATCGCCAATTCCCGTCATCGGCATCGGGGGGATCGGGCTGGACACCATCGGCGCGGTGGCGGACGCAGGCGCACACTGTGCCGCGGTGGCGGGCGGGCTCCTGCAGGCGCCTGACATCGCCGACCGGGCGCGCGCGCTCCAGGCCGCCTTCTTTGAGGGCGTGAAATAGCGGCTACATTGGCGCCATGAAGCCTCACGGGCACGCCCCGCGCCGCCCGTCGATCGCCGTCACGCCCGATGTCTCCGTGCCGACGCCCGACGCGCCCTTTGCGAAATACGATCTGAAGACCGCCTACCCCGACGCGATCCTCCGGGCGGGCGGGCTGCCGTTCATCCTCCCGTACACCGACGATCCCGCGGTCATCGACCTGTACCTCGAGCGCGTCTCCGGCGTGGTGTTGACGGGTGGCGCCTTCGACATCCCGCCGTCGATGTACGGCGAAGCCGAGAAGGAGAAGCTGGGCGAGCTCAAGCCCGCGCGCACCTCCTTCGAGCTGGCGGTGCTGAGAGCCGCCCTGCAACGCCGCCTTCCCGTGCTGGGAGTCTGTGGCGGGATGCAACTGCTCAACGTCGCGTTCGGCGGCACGCTGATCCAGGACATCGGCACCGAGCTCCCCGAGGCGAAGCCCCACGAGCAGAAGCACGACCGCACCCAGCCGCAGCACCCCGTCGACGTGAAGGCCGAGTCGCTGCTCGCCGAGTGCGTCGGAGGGAAGGGCCAGCTGATGGTCAACTCCACGCATCATCAGGCGGTGAAGGCGGTTGGCCAGGGGCTGCTGGTGAGCGCCGTGTCGCCCGATGGCGTCATCGAGGCGATTGAGGCGACCGATCGCACGCAGTTCATCGTCGGCGTGCAGTGGCACCCGGAGCTGATGATCGACACCGTCCCCCCGCAGCTGGGCGTCTACAAGACGCTCGTGCACCGCGCGCGCGACCGGCGGCACTGATCTTGCTCAAAGCGGTACCTTTTGAACCACCTCGGCCGGTTCGGGGCCAACCACACGAAGGGTAAAACGACCCATGAAGCGACTGCTGCTTGTCTCGATGGTGGCGTGCACGTTCGCAGCTTGTCAGTGCGGCACGTCTCCGACGAACCCGGGTGGGAGCGGCGGCGGGAGTTCGAGCGTGGGTGGGGGGAGCGCGGCGACCGGCGGCGGCAGCGGCGCGGGCGGGAGCACCGGCACGGGCGGCGGCAGCGTGACGTCGATGCCGAACCCGCTCGATCCGAACAACGCCTTCAAGGACTCCGACTGCGACGGGCTCAGCGACGAGGAGGAGTTCTCTCTCGTGTACCCGGGCGGCCTGAAGACCGACCCGGCGAACCCCGACAGCGACGGTGACGGCATCCCCGATGGCGTGGAGGCCGGGCACACCACCACGCCCGCCGCGAGCTGCACCAACTTCACCGGCGACGCCGACCCGACGACGCGCACCAACCCCACCGCCACAGACAGCGACGCCGATGGTCTCTCTGACGGCGTGGAAGACGCCAACCACGACGGCGCTGCGGGGGCCGACGAGACCGACGCCACCGCGCCCGACAGCGATCGCGACGGCCTTGCCGACGGTGATGAAGACGCGAACCACGACGGCATCGTCGACGCTGGCGAGACCGACCCGCGCAAGCGCGACACCGACGGAGACGGCATCGCCGATGGCCTCGAGCTGAACGTCACGCACACCGACCCGCTCAAGGCCGACTCCGACGGCGACACGTGCGTGGACGGCGCCGAAGATCTCAACCGCAACGGCCTCGTCGACCCCGGCGAGTCAGACCCCAACAACGCCGCCGATTGTGGGCCGGCCTTCACGCCCGACACCGATGGCGATGGCGTGCCCGATCGCATCGAAGATCTGAACGGCAACAACGTGGTCGACCCCGGCGAGATGGATCCCGCGAACCCCGACACCGACGGCGACGGGCTGAGCGACGGCCTCGAAGACGCCAACCACAACGGTCGCTACGACTCCGGCGAGACCAAGGCGCTGCGCATCGACTCCGACTGCGACGGGCTCGCCGACGGCACGGAGGACGCCAACCACAACGGCCTCGTCGACGCGGGCGAGACCGACCCGCGCAAGTTCGACTCCGATGGCGACGGCCTGAGCGACGGCGTGGAGAGCGGGCTCATCACCTCCGCCATCGCCGACCCCACCTCGTGCACCAACGTGCCCGTCGACGCCGATCCCACCACCACCACCGATCCCACCGCCGCCGACTCCGATGGCGATGGCATCGCGGACGGCGCCGAAGACGCCAACCAGAACGGCCGCGTCGACCCCGGTGAGCTGAACCCGAACAACCCCGGCGACGGGGTGCTGCCTGACGGCGGGCCCTCTCCGGCGGCGCGGGTGTGCACCGTGCAGAACCTCCGGCCGGTGCTCTTCACCTCGGCCGGCGACGCCGACATCTCGCTGGGGCTCCCCGCGGAGTTCTCCGAGACCGCCACCATCGTCTCCGGCGGCAACACGCGCGGCGTGATCGGCTACGACCCGCTCCATCAGGTGACGTTCATCGCCTGGCGCGAGGCCGCGCGCGGAGGCGCCACCACCCCCACCGCCGATGAGGCCGCGATCCGCCCGCTGCTCGACGCGCAGGGCGCGCTCTCGAACGCCACCACCCAGACCTTCACCAGTTGGGACTCGCTGCCCGCGCTGCAGGCCTTCTACGACTCCGCGGCGACCGGCGATCTCAAGACCGTCACCAACTCCATCGCGAACTCGCTGATCGGCAACGGCGCGGGCGCGCTGGCGGGCACCGCGGGCGTCACCGGCCCCTTCAAGCTGCAGGTCGAATACCTGCACCGCACCAACGCCGCGGTGGTGGTGATCGTCTCCCTCACCCCGAGCGCCAACTACCAGGGCGCGCCGCTCTTCACGATGTCTGACACCGCCGGCGGCTCGGCGCTGGCGCAGTTCGGCGACGCCAACGCGTACCAGTGCGAGGTCTTCCAGCCCACCGTGGGCAAGGTCGACTTCCTCTTCGCCATCGACGACTCGTGCTCGATGGACAGCTACCAGCAGTCGCTGGCCGACACCGCCGTGGCGATGAAGGACCAGCTGAGCAACGCGCAGATCGACTGGCGCATCGCGCTCGTCACCTCCAGCTACACCACCGGCAGCGAGCCCAATACCAACGTGGTGCGCGGCTTCACCCGCGACATCGATCAGTTCCGCGCGTGGCTGACGCAGTCCTCCACGTGCAGCGGCGGGGCGTGCACGCTGGTGCCCGACGCGGGGCCTGCCTGCTGGAGCGGCGGCTCCAACGGCGGCTGCTGGGTGAACACCTCCGGCACCACCACCGAGCGCATCGTGTGGTCGGCGGCGCGGGCGCTCAACAACCTGACCCCCGTCTCCGACGCCGGCGTGGAGCTCCCCGGGAAGGTGCGCGACGGCGCGCAGGTGGTGGTGGTGCTGCTGGGCGACGCCGATGATCAGTCGGGCGTCAACCGCACCAGCCTCGAGAACTTCTTCACCACCTTCGGCGCGACGGCCACCCGCGGCACGGGCATGAGCGCGGTCACCGCCACCAACCGCGTCGGCCCGGTGCGCGTGCACGGCATCATCTGCCCCGACGGCCAGGACTGCGGCGAGACCCAGAACGCGACCCGCGTGAACCCCGCGGTGATCACCGCCACCGGCGGCGTGCGCGGAGACATCGGCAACTCCGCCAGCATCTCCAACGCGGTGACGCAGATCATGAACGCCACCATCGCCGCCGCGGGCCACGTCATGCAGAAGCCGCCCATCGGCGCCTCGGTGAAGGTGGCGATGGACTCGGTGCTCGACGGCGCCGCCTGCAACAAGGACGACCTCCCGCGCTCGCGCGTCGACGGCTTCGACTTCGACGGCATCAACCGCGCCATCGCCTTCTTCGGCGCGTGCCGCCCGGGGGTCACCACCTCCCAGGCCGCCGTCTCCTACCGGTATTGGATCGACTCCACTCCGAACCCCGGGGGCACGCCGCCGCCGTGCAACACCGACACCTCGTACGACCCCAACGATCCCGACTTCTGCGCGGGCAACCTCACGTGCAACCGCGACACCGGCGAGTGCGAGTGCCCGGCCGACTGCGGCGCCACCTCCCCTCCCGCGGGGAAGGTCTGCGACACCAACAAGCTGGTCTGCGACTTCGTGTGCACCAGCGACTGCGGAGGCACGTGCAGCTCCTTCCAGACCTGCAACTCGACGACCTGCGGCTGCGAGTGCAAACAGAACGCGACCTGCGCGGCGGGCTTCCGCTTCGAGAACTCCGGCTCGGTGTGCGGCTGCGTCTGCGACACCGCGGCGCTCAACTGCGGGCCGACGTACCAGGCCGACGCCAACAGCTGCACCTGCCAGTGCGCGCCCGACTGCGGCGGCGCGTGCGCGCAGGGCACCTCGTGCAACCCGTCGACCTGCCAGTGCACCGGCGGGATCAACTGACGCGCGGAGAGAGCAGGGGGAGCCTCCCGCTCGGGTCAGTCCTGCGCCGGGACCCCAGCGCGGGGGCGCCTCACTCGTTCCACAGCTTGCGCGGCGTATCGGCCAGCAGCCGGTAGGAGCGGTCGGCCTCGCGCAGGAGATCTTCGGTCGACCGCACGCGCTCGGAGGGGAAGAGGGCGCCGCCGACGCGCGCCACCACGTTGACCGGCCCGGCGGGACCCTCGACGGGGAAGCCGTGCAGCACCTCGAGGATGCGCTTGCCCACCAGCTTCGCGCCCGCGTTGTCCGTCTCCGGGAGCAGGGCCACGAACTCGTCGGTGTCGATGCGGAAGAGCCGATCGGCCGAGCGCAGCGTCTGCAGCACGCCCTGCAGCACCTTCTTGAGCCACGCGTCGGTGGCGTCGCGGCCCAGCGCGAAGCGGATCGCCGGGTAGTCGTCGAAGCCGAACAGCAGGCACGCGGCGGGGCGGCCGTAGCGGCGGCTGCGCGCCAGCTCCGCGTCGAGCGACGCCTTGAGCTGCGAGTAGGTGCCGGCGCCGGTCAGCGGGTCGACCGCGCGGAACTGCGCGAGCTCCTCTTCGGCGTCGAACAGCCGGCGGCGGTACTCGCGCACCATCAGCGCGGAGTTGATGCGCGTCTGCAGCTCGATCAGCTTGAAGGGCTTGGTGACGTAGTCGTCGGCGCCCAGCTCCATGCCGCGGATCTTCCCGTCCATCTCCCCCGATGCGGTGAGGATGATGATCGGCAGCTCCTTGAACTGCTCGTGCTCGCGCGCCCACTTCAAGACCGAGAAGCCGTCGCGCAGCGGCATCATCAGGTCGAGCAGCACCAGATCGGGCTTGTGCGCGGTGATGGCCTCCACCGCCTCGTGGCCATCGGCCGCCTGGATCACGCGGAAGTTCTGCGCTTCACAGAGATCGCGCAGCAGCCCGCGCGTCGGCTCGTCGTCGTCGACGACCAGCACGAGGCGGTTGCTGAAGTCGAGCTCGTTCCGGGGGGAGAACGTCACGCGGCCAACCGTATCAGGCGTTCATCACGGCGCCCTCGGGGACTTCATCGGGGATGCGCGTGGTGCGGCTCTTGAGGAACTCGATGATCTCCGCGTCGGTGCGCTCGTCGCCGGGCAGCCGCACGAAGTGCTTCGCCAGCGTCGGGTAGCCCTTCACGAAGAGGAGGATCGCGGTGGTGAAGTTGTCGAGGCCCTCGAAGACCACGCAGCCTTCCTTCGCGTAGCGATCGAGGTTGTCGAGGAAGTCCTGCGGCATCTCCGCCCAGTGGCGGCTCTGCTTCACGTGGTGGCCGATGTGGTACCCGTCGTTGAAGCAGCGCTGGTTGTAGGGCGTGTTGATCCACGTCACGGAGTTCACGTACGAGTCGCCCGGCCGCGTGGGGTCGACGAAGGCGTGCTGGCCCCAGTTGCCGATCATCATCGCCGCGCGGATGAAGAAGTACGGCACCACGAAGGCCACCAGCGTCGCGCGCCAGTTCACGAAGCACATCGCGATGATGAACAGCACGTGCAACGCGTCACCGGTCAGCGCGCGCTGCGCCATCGCCGGGCGGTGCTTGCGCAGGAAGTACTTCGTCAGGTCGATGTGCGTGAGGAAGAGGAAGCGCCCGAAGTACGCCAGCCAGTCGATGAAGCTGTCGCGCTGGTAGCGCATGGTCGACGACAGGTCGTTGCGGAGGTTGTTCTCCACGTGGTGCATGCCGACGTGGTGCTCCGCGTACCCGGTGGGGATGCCGAACATCAGGCTGCACGTGAAGGGGATGACGCGGTTCAGCCACCGCGGCGCCTTGATGAACGGCCGGTGCATCGTGCAGTGGAGCATCAAGATCGTCGGCGGCGCGAGCCACGCCAGCTGCACGGCCCACAGCACCGGCGCCCACCACCACGAGAAGTACACGTAACCGACGGTGATCAGCGGCACCATCAACAGCGCGTGCCGCAGCCAGAGGCGGAAGAACACCGCGTCGCGCGGGTCGACCAACATCGACTCCACCCACTTCTGGAAGGCCGTCGGTGCGTAGGTGGGCACCGCTCGAGGGTCTGTGATCGCCGGGACAGTCATTGCCCGGCAGGCCCTATCACTCCACGAAGCCTTCCGTCACCGCACCGTCGGCGATCGCGCGCTTCAAATTCTCACCGTCATGAGCGACGACGATGGTCAGCTTCGGGTTGGCTTCTTTCACCGCCTTGATGGCCGCCAGCTCGTCGATGACCGCCTGGCGGTCCTCCTGGAGGCCCAGGCTGGCCAGCAGCGGGCGCATCTTCATCACCCGGAGGCTCTCCTCGTTCCACGCGATGTCGCCCACGAAGAGCAGCTCGTGCCCGTCGGCGGTGCGCACGTAGACCAGCTCCGAGCCGGGGCTGTGACCGGGGGCCTTCTGCAGCGCCACGCCCGGCGCCACGCGGTAGAGCTTCTCGTAGTCGAAGGTCTTGATGGTCTTCGCGTTCTCGAGCGAGAGCAGGGTGCGCGGGTCTTGCTGCGCCCAGTCGACCTGGGTCTTCGTCAACAGCGCCTTGCCCTGCACGTACTCGGCGAAGTGCTTCGACTGCACGATGCCGCCGAGGTGATCGAGGTGCTCGTGGGTGATGACGATCGCTGACGCGTTCAGCATCGCCTTCTCCAGCTTCGCGAACGCGTCATCGGAGAAGGTGGTGATGAGCGCCTGCAGCGGCTTCGAGCCCTCGCGCGAGAACGCGGCGTCGACGATCACCGTGCCGGCGTCGGGAGTGACCACCTGGAACGAGGTGTAGATGGCCGGCCAGCTGCCCAGGCCCTCTCCAGCCACGGCGCCGAACTTCGGCATGTCGCCGACGGCGATGTCGAGCGAACGCACCGAGGTCGGCAGCTCTTCCGTCGGCGCGTCGGCGATCTTCCGCAGGCCGTCGAGATCGACCACGAACGCTCCGGGCACCGGCGACGGCGAGCTGCGGAGGAGCGGGTACCAGGCGAGGGCGATCAGCACCCCGATCGCCACCAGCACGCGAAGCAGCGTCTTCATTGCGGGCCTCCGTCGCCTTGCCAGTCGCGGATGCGGCTCTCGAAGCGGGTGTACGCGCTCAAGAACACCAGGTCGATGCTGCCCACCGGGCCGTTGCGCTGCTTGGCGACGATCAGCTCCACGGGGATGATGTTGTTCGCGTCGCCCGACGGCGGCGGCGCGCCTTCGTCGTCGTTCGTCTCGCGGTGGATGAACATGATCACGTCGGCGTCCTGCTCGATGGCGCCCGACTCGCGGAGGTCGGAGAGCATCGGCTTGCCGCCCTTGCGCTCCTCGACTTTTCGATTGAGCTGCGAGAGCGCGATGATCGGCACGTCGAGCTCCTTCGCCAGCTGCTTGAGCGCGCGGGAGATCTCCGCGACCTCCAGCTGACGGCTCTCGACCTTGCCCTTCTGGTGCATCAGCTGCAGGTAGTCGATGACGATCAGCCCCAGCTTGCCTTCGCGCTGCACCAACCGGCGGGCCTTGGCGCGCAGGTCGAACGAGCTCAGGCCACCGGAGTCATCGACGTAGAACTTGCACTGGAAGAGCTCGTTCGCGGCCTCGGAGATGCGCTCTTCTTCGGCGCCCGAGAGCCGGCCGCCGCGCAGCTTCTTCATGTCGATCTTCGCGTGGGTCGCGAGCAGACGGGTGATCAGCTGCACCGACGGCATTTCGAGCGAGAACACCGCGACCGGGAGCTTCTCCTTGTTCGCGACGTGCAGGGCGAAGTTCATCGCCAGCGACGTCTTCCCGATGCCGGGGCGCGCCGCGAGGATGATGAGCTCGCCGCCGTGGAAGCCGGTCAGCTGGTTGTCGAGATCGACGAAGCCCGACGGCACGCCGGTGATGCCGCCGCCGTTCTTCTTCATGGTGTCGAGGAGATCCAACGCCTCGCCCATCAGGTCTGACATCGGCCGCAGGTCACCCGCGCGGCGCTTCTCGGCGATGTTGAAGACCTTGCGCTCGGCCTCATCGAGCAGCTCGATGACGTCGCCCGCGTCCTGGCTCGCCAGCTCGAGGATCTCCTTGCCCGCCGACGCCAGCAGCCGCCGCGTCGACTGGTTCTTGATGATGCGCGCGTACTCGACCGCGTTCTCCGCGAAGGGCACAGCTTCGTTGAGCTGCGCGATGTACGCCGGGCCGCCCGCGACCTGCAGCTTCCCGTCGACCTTCAGCTGCTCGGCGACGGTGACGAGGTCGATCTTCTCGCTGCGCTGATCGATGACCGTGAACGCGCGGAAGATCTCCGCGTGCGCGGGGATGGAGAAGTCATCGGCGGAGATGATCTCCTGCACGTTGCTGAGCACCGAGTTGTCTTGCAGCACGCTGCCCAGCACCGCGCGCTCGGCGGCCACGTCCTGGAAAGAGGCGAGGGTGGTCATTCACGTGCTCCCAAGACAAAAGAAAACCGCGCTCCGACGTTTCGCAGAAACGAAGGAGCGCGGCTGGAGAAAAACGAGCGGTCGCTTACGCGGAGGCCGTCTCGCCTTCGACGTTCACCGTCACCGTCGCCGTCACCGCAGGGTGCAGGCGCAGCTCGACGGGGAAGCTCCCGATGGCCTTGATGGGCTCGAGGAGGTGGATCTTGCGGCGCTCCAGCTTGTGACCCGCCGCGGCCAGCGCCTCGGCGATGTCGAGCGCCGTGACCGATCCGAACAGCTTGTCTTGATCGCCGACCTTGCGCTTGATGGTGACCTTCACACCCTCGAGCTTCTTGGCGTCTTCCTTGGCGGTGCCCATCAGCTTCGCCTGGCGGAGCTCGATGACCTTCTTCTCGTGCTCCAGCTGGTGCACGTTGGCCGCCGAGGCCAGGAGGGCGAGGTTGCGGGGCAGCAGGAAGTTGCGCGCGTAACCGTCTTTCACGGTCACCAGCTCGCCCGACTTCCCGAGGTTGTACACGTCTTCGCGGAGAATGACTTTCATGTCTTCAGCTCGCCAGCACGAGGTAGGGGATGAGCGCCAGGCCGCGCGCCTGCTTGACGGCCTTGGCCACCGCACGCTGGTGCAGCGCGCAGTTGCCCGAGATGCGGCGGGGGATGATCTTGCCGCGCTCGGTGACGAAGTACTTGAGGGTCGACTGGTCCTTGAAGTCGACCTTCGCGTTCTTGTCGGCGCAGAAACGGCACACCTTGCGACGGTTGAAGCCGCGGCCACCGCGCTTCTCGTCGCCGCCCTCCATGTCACCTTCGTCGCCACGCGGAGCGCGGCTCTTCTTTTCAGCAGTCACTTGAGTCATTGAAGTCGTTCCTTTCGATCAGGCGCTGTAGTCGTCGCCCATGTCGTCGTCGAAGCCGCCGAAGTTGTCGCGCTCGGCGCCACCGAAGGGCTTGTTGTCGTCCACGTCGCCGGAGAGCTTGAGGTCTTCCTGCGGCTGGAACTTCTCGGCGTCGGTCACGTCAGAGAGGCGCTTGCTCATGAAGCGGCTGACCTCTTCGGCGATGCGCAGGTTGCGCTCGACTTCGGCCACCAGCGCGTTGCCGCCCAGGTAGTGGGCGTGGATGTAGATCGCCCGCGGCTGCTTCGCGACGGGGTACATCGTCTTCTTCTTGCCCCAGATGGTGAAGCGGAGGAACTTGCCCCCGTCGCGGCCCACGATCGTGCGGACCTTCTCCTTCACCTTCTCGACGTTCTCATCGGTGAGGTCGGGCTTCACGAGGAAGACCGTCTCGTACTCGCGCAGCTTCGCTGCGGCCTTTGCTGCTTCTGCCATGTTGTTGCCCCTTGGGTTCTGCCCAGCCACGGAATGTGGTGAGCGGGGTTGGTGCACCCTCGATCACTCGAAGGCCGGGCGCCTGTAGGCAAGGCGCTCCCCCAAGTCAAGGTGCCCGGCCCACATCACTTTTTTTGACTCGGCAACAGGGCGCTACAGGCTTTCACCCATGACCCGTGCGACGACGAAACAGGGGAGGCGGTACCCGCGGTTTCACCTCGACGTCGACTGGTTCGTCGAATCGCGCGGCTGTTCGACGCTCGGCCGCGGCCTGGAGCTCTCGGTGCGCGGCGCGCTGCTGCCCGTCGCCTGCACCAGCCCGTTCGTCGCCGAGGTAGCGCTGTTCCTCTCGCTCCCCGCGCGCGAAAAGATGTTCAAGGCCCGCTGCGCCGCCCGGCAGACCCCGCGCGGCTGGGTGCTGACCTTCGAGGAGGTCGCGCCCGAAGATCTCCAGCTCCTCGGCCAGACGCTCCTCGGGGAATTTGGCACCGTCGCGCTCCCGGCTCTCGAAATGCGCGAATTTGTTCCTCTCGAGGTTTGAATCCCGCCGTCCGCCGGCGTTATGCACGGAGCCGCCATCACACGGAGGCTCACATGGCGCACCTGCAGACCCCGTCTTCCCAGACCTACTCCCCGCGGCCCGCGGCGGGCCGGCCCCTCGTGCTGGTCGTCGACCCCGACGACTCGTCGCGCTCGGTGGTGAGCGTCGCCCTCGGTCGCGAGGGCTTCGAGGTGTGGAGCGCCGGGACCTCGGCGGAGGCGAACCTGTTGCTGACCGGCCGCGCGCCCGACCTGATCGTCCTCGAGTCGGCGCTGGGCACTGACGATGGCTACACCTTCGTCGCGGCGCTGCGGGGTGACGAGCGGCTCGCGCGGGTGCCAGTGCTGCTCCTGGCCGCCGCCACCGACGAGAACGACGCGGCGCTGGCCGAGGTGGTGGGCGTCGACGAGATCATCCGCAAGCCGGCCTTCGCGCGTGACGTGACCGCGCTGGCGAAGCTGGAGCTGGCCCGTCGCGGCGGCGCGGTGGTGACCTTCGACGCCGAGGCGCTCCCCCCGGAGCGGATGCTGCGTGCGCTGCTCTCGACGCCGCGGTCGGGGCACCTGACGTTGGCCGGCGGCCGCGCGGTGCTGCAGTTCCGCGCCGGGAAGATCGTCACCGCGCGCTTTGGTGCGCTGGCGCCCTCCGTCGACCTCGTGGTGCGTGCGCTCGCGCTGACCCGTGGCGCGTACACCGTGGCCCTGGAGCCGGTGCGCGCCGAGGTCGAGCTCAATTGCCGGCTCCAGGAGGTGGTGAACGTGGTGGTGCCGCGGCTCGGCCGGTGGCAGCGCGCGCTGCTCAAATCGCTGCCGCTGGAGACGCGGCTGGCGATCGACTTCGCGCGGCTCAAGAACGTCGGCGCGTTCCCCGATGAGGTGGGCGCCGTGCTGCGGCTGTTCGACGGCTACCGCACGGTCGAGCGCGTGCTGCTCGACAGCCCGTTGACCGAAGGCGTGACGCTGGAGGCCGCCACGCGCTTGTTCCTGATGGGCGTCCTCACGCACGCGCAGGGCGGCGATGAGGCGCTGGTGACGCTGCGGCCGATGCCCCGGTTGTTCGAGCCCCCGGCGACCGAGGCGAAGGAGTTGATGGAGCAGCTCTTCGCGGGGGGCGCGGAGATCCGCGCGGCGGACGACTCCGACGAAGCCACCGAAGATTGGTACGCGCCGGTGTCGGCACGCGATGAGGTGCTCGGGGCCGAGCCCGGAGAGTGGACCAGCGCCCCCGTGCCTGAGGCGTTGGCCACGGGGCTCGCGCCCGAGGTGCAGCAGCAGTTGGAGGCCTTCGCGACGCCGATGCAGGTGCAGGAGCGCGCCGCGCCGTCGCGCGAGATCGAGGAGAGCCGTCTCAAGGTCTCCACGCCCGACGCCGCAGAAGCGCGCCCGCCCGAGGTGGTGGCTGACGTCGGCGCCGCGCAGCCCGCGGAGCTCGATGCGGTAGAGGCGGCGTTCTTCGGGCAGGCGGCGTCGGCGCCCGTGGAGGTGACGTTCTTGGCGAAGCCGGCGACGACCGACGCGCGCGTCGACGCGGCGCTGGCGGCGGAGGCGTCGTTCGAGGTCGACGGGTCGGTCAGTGACGAGGTCACGCCCGCGGTGAAGTCGCGGCGCGCGGTGTGGCCGTTCGTCGTCGGCGGCATCGCGTTGCTGGGCGTGACCGCGCTGCTCGAACTCAACCCTGCGGAGACGCCGAAAGAGACACCGGCGCCGGTGATCGTCGCCGCGCCGCCAGCGCCGAAGGTCGAGGCGGCCCCCGTCGCCGAGGCAGCGCCGGTCGAAGAGCCCGCGGCCCCCGCGGTGGATGTGTCGGAGAACCTCGCGCTGGGCAGCCAGCTCTACGAGCGCGGCGAGTACAAGAAGGCGATCACCGTGCTGGAGCAGGTCGTCGCCGACGCGCCCGAATCGGTCAACGGCTGGCTCCAACTGGGGCTGGCCCGCTACGACTCGGGTGACTCGAAGGGCGCGCGCGAGGCGGCGGACAAGGTGCTGGCGCTGGCGCCGGCGAATGGCCGCGTGCAGCTGCTGCTGGCGACGCTGTACTTCGATCAGGGCGACCGCGAGCAGGGGCGCGCCGCGATCCAGAAGTACCTCGAGCTGGAGCCCAACGGCGCGCACGTCGCCGAAGCGAAGGCGCTGCTGCGCTGAAGGTTTTTTCGCGACGCGCAGCGGGGCGAGGTAAACATCTGTTCATCCCATGCGCGTCTTAGGCATCGACCCGGGAAGCAGGTTCGTCGGCTACGGGCTCGTGGATCTGCGCAACCGCGCGCCGGTGTACGTCACCAGCGGCGTCTTGAAGGCCGATGGCGCGGAGCCGCTGCCGCGCCGGCTCGCGGCGATCTTCACGCAGCTGCAGCAGGTGTTCGCGCAGTTCGCGCCCGACGCGGTGGCCGTGGAAGGCGTCTTCACGCACAAGAACGCGCGCAGCGCGCTGGTGCTCGGGCACGCCCGCGGTGTCGCGCTGTTGCTGGCCGCGCAGTCGGGCCTCGACGTGCACGAGTACGCGCCGGCGCGGGTGAAGAAGTCGGTCGGCGCGGGTGGCGGAGACTCCAAGGACTCGGTGGCCCGGATGGTGTCGCGGCTGTTGTCGCTGCCCAACGACTTCGAGCGGGCCGACGCGTCAGACGCGCTGGCGGTGGCGCTGTGCCATGTGCACTCGCTCCGCGGCCCGCAGGTGCCGAGCGCGAAGCGCGGCGGCGCGAACGACTTCTACGCGCGGCTCAAGCCGGCGGTGGTGAGGGCTGCATCGTGATCGCACATCTCAGGGGCCTGGTGCTGGAGAAGGGGCCGACCGAGGCCATCATCGACGTGCACGGCGTCGGCTACCGGGTGGCGATGTCGCTGCTCTCGCTCTCGCGGCTCCCCGAGAACGGCGCGGAGGTCTCGCTGCGCGTCCGCACCGTGGTGCGCGAAGACGCGTTCGATCTCTACGGCTTCCTCTCGGCGGTGGAAGAAGACCTCTTCCTGCAGCTGACCTCGGTGAGCCACGTCGGGCCGAAGATGGCGATCAGCGTGCTGTCGGGCCTGGAGGTCGACGAGCTCGTCGCGGCGATCGCCAAGGGCGACGTCGCGCGGCTCACCAAGATCCACGGCGTGGGCAAGAAGACGGCGGAGCGCCTGGTGCTGGAGCTCAAAGACAAGATGAAGCTGCTGGGCTCCGCGGGCGCGCCGGCGGCGAAGGGCGCGAAGAAGGCGTCGCCCAAGTCAGACCTCGTCAGCGCGCTGGTGAACCTCGGCTACAAGGAAGCGCAGGCCGAGCAGGCGGCGCAGCTGGCGGAAGAGCGCGCCGGCGGCGACGCGGCGTTCGAGCTCCAGTTCCGCGAGGCGCTCAAGGCGCTCCGCGGCTGAGCGCTCACTTCTTCCCGAAGAACATCTGCTTCAAGAACAGCAAGATGACACCGCCCACCGTGGCGACGCCGAGGCTGTAGAGGTTGAAGCCGGTGATGTCGCTGCCGCCGAGCTTCGTGAACACGAAGCCGCCGACCATCGCGCCGACGATGCCCACCACGATGTTGCCGATGAGGCCCTGCCGCGCGTTGGTGCCCGCGAAGATGCTTGCCAGCCAGCCTGCGATGCCACCCAGAATCAACCAGCTGCAGATGCCCATGGTGCGTGCTCCTCGAGCGTTCCTACGTACACGTGGCGCGCTGATTTCAGAAGAGGCTCAGCTGCGGTGTCACCTTTTCCGGGCGGCGGAAGGTGTCGGGGCGCGCCGGCCAGCGCGGCTGAACGAGCCCCAACCGGCGCACGCAGCTGTGGAACACCTGGTTGATCATCTGCGCGTAGGGGCCTTCGCCACGGCCGCGCACGCCGTAGCGTGAATCGTAGAGGGCCCCACCGCGCGTCTCGCGCACCCGATGGAGGATCTTGTCGGCGCGCAAGGGCAGGGCGGCGCGCACCCGCGCCTCGAAGACGTCCTTCACCGCGCCGGGGAGCCGCAGCAGCACGTACCCGGCAGAGGTCGCGCCGGCGTCGCGCGCGGCTTCCAGCACCTCGGCCATACCTTCATCGGAGACCCCGGGGATGATCGGCGCCACCATCACGCTGACGTTCAACCCCGCGTCCGCCAGCTTCTCGATGGTCTGGATTCTGCGCTTCGGCGTGGCCACACCCGGCTCAAGGGCGCGCGCGAGCTCCTGATCCCAGATGGGCACGGAGATGGCGACGCTGACGCTCGCGTTCCGGTGCAGCTCGAGCAGCACGTCGAGGTCGCGTTCGATGAGCGGCGCCTTGGTGATGATCGCCACCGGGTTCCGGTACTCCGCGCAGACCTCGAGGCACGCGCGCGTCAGCCGCAGTGACGCCTCGGTGGGCTGGTAGCAGTCGGTGACGCCGGAGAACATCAACAGCCCGCCGCTCCACGACGGCTTCTCGAAGTGCGCGCGCAGCAACCGCGCCGCGTCGCGCTTCACGAGGAGCTTGGTGTCGAAGTCGGTGCCCGCGCCCCACGAGAGGTACTCGTGCGACGGCCGCGCGAAGCAGTACGCGCAGGCGTGGTTGCAGCCGCGGTACGGGTTCACCGAGTAGTCGAAGCCGATGTCGGGCGAGTCGTTCTTCGCGACGATGCTCTGCGACGCGTCGTCGTAGAGCTCCACCTTCGCCACGGGGATCTCGTCGAGGTACTCGATCTCCGACGAGGCCCACGGGTTCGGCGGGTTGGCGATGGCTTGCGGCTTCACGCCGCGCAGATTGATTCTGAACGTGCGTTCAGGTCAAGCGCCGTTGGCGACGGCGTCTTTGAAGCTCTGCCGGGCCGCGACGCGATCGTGGAGCGCCGCGACGTTCGGCCACCGCGCGAGGTCGAACCCGCGCGCCTTCACGCCACGCGCCGAATACAGCGCGTAGATGTCGAGGATGCTGAAGGTGTCGAGCATCCACTCGCGGCCCTCGAGGTGCCGGTTGAGGAAGTCGAGGCGCGGCGCGATGCGGTGGTCGACGAGCCACTGCTTGAACTCGTCGTTGGCCTAGGGCGAGTACAGCGGGCTCAGGCCCTTGTGCAGCTCGGTGGCGAAGAAGCTGAGCCACTCCTCGGCGCGGACGCGCGCGAAGCCCTGCGTGGGGAAGAGCTTCCCGCCATTGGTGTCTGACAGGTACTTCGCGATGAGGCCCGCCTCGGTGAGGATCTCGCCGTTGTCCAACTCCAGCGCGGGCACCTGCCCCTGGGGGTTGAACTTCAGGTAGTCGTCGCCGTTGGCGAGCTTCTTGTCGGGCATGCCGACTTTCTCGAGCGTGAAGGGCACGCCGAGCTCGCGCAGCGTGATGTGGGGGATGATCGCGCAGGTACCGGGGACGAAGAAGAGTCGCATGGGCGCGCCTCATAGCGCCCGAGGGCCATGATGTCTGGCCGACGGTGCGGTGACCCGACGAAGTGACCTGCCCAGGCGCGCAGCAGGCAAATTTCGCTCGGCCTGTTGAGAGACATCTGGAGAACGGCCTCGGTGGAAGAACCACATCGCGGCTGGAGCGTCCGCCTCCGTATCTTCGCGCGCCGGAGGTCACACCATGCGCGTTCTGCTCATCAGCACCTTCTCGTTGTGCGTCGCCTTGACCGGTTGCCAGTGCACGAACCCCAACGCGGTCGATGGAGGAACCGGCGGGAGCGGCGGGGGGCCGACGACCGGCGGCGGCACCGGCGGCGGAGGAAGCGGGGGAGGGGGCGGAGGTGACGCCGACGGTGGGGTGGTGTGCATCGCTGGCGCGACCGCGCTCACGATCGACCCGGCGACGGCGAGCGTCGCGGCGGGGGCCACGCAGAACTTCACCGCGTCGGCGACGGTTGGTGGCCAGAGCTCTGACGTCACCGCGCGCCTGCGGTGGACCGTGACGCGCGACGATGACTCGCCGGCGGGCATCATCGACGATGGTCTCTTCACCGCGGCCCCCGGCGTCGGTGGCACCGTGACCGTCACCGCGACCGATGGGTGCCTGAGCGCGACCGCGACCGTCACCGTCACCTATGCCGGCGCGATCATCGGCGGTGACGGCGGCGTCACCAGCACCGACTTCGGCGGCGCGCTCGACATCACCACCACCGCGAGCCTCCCGCGCATCGTGTACCCGCAAGACGGCACGCGCTTCCCCCGCAACATCTACAAGGTGCTCTTCCAGTGGAAGCGGGCCGGTCACGCGCGGTTCCGCCTGACGTTCGAGGGCCCGGGCTCGACGGTCGAGGTCTTCACCGATGGCCAGTCGCCCGCGTGCACCAACGTCGCTGACGCCTGCTGGGAGGCCGACCTCAGCGCATGGCTCGCCATCGCCGGCTCCAACGCGGGGCAGGAGGTGACGTTGACCATCGACGGCACCGACTCCGCGGGCGCGACCGTGTACCGAGGAGCGCCCATCACGCTGGGCTTCTCCCGGCGCGACGTGCGCGGCGCGATCTTCTACTGGTCCACCACCTCTGCCGGCGTGCGCCGCGCCACGGTCTCCGACAGCGCCCCGGAGCCGTACGTGGTGGGGACGCCGGTGCCGTCGACATTGAGCGATGGCTCCGACGTGCAGTGCGTCGCCTGTCACACCGTCTCGCGCTCGGGCCGCAAGCTCTTCGGGGGCACCAAGACGAACATCGACACCGGGCTCTTCGTCTACGACGTGACCGTCACGCCGCCGCCGACGCCGGTCATCACCAACCAGATCAGCACCAACAACAAGGGCTTCGGCACGTTCTCGCCTGATGATGCCCGCGTGGTCGCGACGGTGGGCAACCTGCTGGCGGAGTTCGACAGCACCACCGCGCAGGCCTTCGGCACGCTCCCGGTGGCCGCGGGCACCAACCCCGACTGGTCGCCGCTGGGCCACGAGCTGGTGTACTCGAACAAGGGTGGCGACTCGCCCGGCACGGCGGCGCTGGCGGTGATCGATCGCACTGACGGCGGCTGGAGCAACCCGCACGTCATCGTCCCCGTAGTGGGCATGACCACCAACCTCTTCCCCAGCTACGCGCCCGACGGTGCGCAGATCGCGTTCGCGCGAGGGAAGGGCGGCCACGGAGACAAGACGCTCCAGCTGTGGCTGGTCTCGCCTGACGGTGGGCAGCTCACGGAGCTTCGCAACGCCAACCGCAAGGTGAACAACTGCCTCGGCGTCACCTGCGACGCCAACGGCGACACCGACGGCCAGTACGAGAACTCCATGCCCACCTGGGCGCCGCCCGGAGATCTCGACTGGGTCGCGTTCAACTCGAAGCGCGCGTACGGCGTCGTCTTCCCGAACGGTGGCACGCAGCAGATCTGGGTGTCGGCGATCGATCGCTCGAAGGTAGGGCAGCGCCTGCCAGACGGCGGGCTGGTCGACCCGAGCTACCCGGCGTTCCGCTTCGCGTTCCAGGATCTCAACGAGAACAACCACCGCGCGTTCTGGACGCTCGACGTGCGCCAGGAGACCGACGCGGGCACGCCGTGCGTGATGGAGGGCAGCGCGTGCACGGCGAACTCCACGTGCTGCGGCAGCAACGCGTGCCAGCCGCTCAACGAGTTCGACTACCAGTGCCTGCCGCCGGGCAGCGTCGACGCCGGCGCGTGCTTGATGGCGGGCTCAGCGTGCGCGCAGACCGGAGGAGCGGGGTGCTGCGACTCGCCGCTCTTCGTGTGCGACGTGGTGACTGACGGCGGCTACGCCTGCGTGCCGACGATCAACTGACGCGGGAGAAGAAGAGTCGCATGGCGCGCTTGCTACCCGTTTC
>CAMLFP010000053.1 GCA_946479335.1 uncultured Archangium sp. | reverse complement strand
CCGGTGACGGTCGCCTTGCCGAGCTGCTTGCCGTACGTGCGCGCGAGGTGCTTCTTGTCGGCGAGCCCGAGGATGTAGACCGAGATGCCGCTCTGATTGGCGCTCAGGCCCACCTGGTAGAACTCGCGCGATTTCCCGTTGGCGTACGAAATCGTCTGCAGCCCGTAGCCGATGTTGGGGTTCGTCACCGTCTTGCCGCGCGCATCTTTCCCATCGAGGAACCACAGTCGGCACTTCGGCAGTGCCTTGAGCGCGAGGGCGTGCAGCGCTCTCATATCGGCGCGCTTCGGCTCCGGGAGGCTCGCGAGGTAGCCGGCGATGTCTGCGCGAGTCGTCATGGCGTCAGAGGTCCATGCCGAGACCGATTTGGAGGATGACCGGGTTCACCGACATCTTCACCACGTTGTCGCCCACCTTCGCCTGCTCGAAGATCGGCAGCGCCGGCAGCTTCACCGCGATGTTCTTCACCGTCGCGGTGAGGTCGAACCCGGCGATGTATTTGAAGTCAGCAGTGAGGAAGAACCACTTCCACAAACGCACTTCACCGCCGGCCTGAATCACGAAGCCGGCCTTCACCGGCACCTCCAGCGTCGGGTTGCCCACCGCGGTCAGCACCGGGTTGGTCAGCCGCGCGCCCATGGGGATCAGCACGCTCACGCCCGCGCCGACGTACGGCCGCACGCGGAACTCCGGGAGGAAGCGCCACACCAGCGTCAGCACCGGCGGCAGCACCTTGATTTTGCCCAGCTCGTCTCCCAGCGGCGGCACGCCCGTCGGCAGATTCCCCAGCGCGTACGGCGCGAGTGACTGCGTGGCCAACGTGCCGCCCGCGTGCATCGTCATCTCGAAGGGCAGCGCGAGAATCGTCTCGATGGAGAGCGAGCGCTTCCAGAACGGCAGCGCGTAGCCGATGGTCAGCGCCGGCATCGCGTTGAAGCCCATCGTCACGTAGCTCCCGGCGATAGGCCCGTTCTTCACCGCCAACTCCGCGGGGCCCTGCACGTTGGCGAGCTCCACGGGCTGGCTCTTCCCCGTGGGGATGACGAAGAGCGCCGCGCCGCGGAAATAGAAGCCGTACCAGCCGTCGACCTCTCCGTAGTCTTCATTCATGAAGTCGGTCGCGAACGCCTGCGCCGACAGCACCAGCGACACCACCAGCAGCTTGAGCGTCTTCATCGCAGCACCGGCCCGGCCAGGGTGATGTGCATCTCGCCCGCGGGGATGAGCAGGTCGATGCTCCCGTTGCCCACCGCCGACGAGAGGTTCACCTTCACCGGCACGTCGGCGAGGCTCCGCAGGTCGACGTCCATCCGCCCGTCGTCGCGGAAGGTGACCGGCCCCTTGAGCACCGGCGTCAGCGCTTTGCTGTGGAGGTCGTGGCTCACGTTCACGAAGCCCGCGGCCTGGATGACGAGGTTGGGCGCGTCCATGTACGTGGCCTGCACGATGACGAACTGCGGGGCCTCCACGCCGGGCTCCCGCATGATGTAGCCGTACGCCGGCCCGTCGGGCTCGCGCGGCCGCATCAACAGCGCGCCGGTGTGCACGTTGTTGATGGGGATGTCGATGAGCACGTGGGCCGTCGAGTCCATCACCATCTCCGTCGCGAGAATCGAGTTCGGGTACACGCGCACCTTCACGCACGGGTTGGCGACGATGGCCGGGTTGCCCTGCAAGTCGATGGGGCAGTTGGGCAGCACCTCGCCGACGTTCACCGGCAGCGTGGCGTGGAGCGCGATGCAGTTCTGCGTGCCGGCGCGGTTGGGCAGACAGTCGGCGCCTTTCAAGGTCGCGTCCTTCACCACGCCGGAGGTGCCCGTAATCTCCATCGCCGCGCGGTTCGCGGCGTTCTCCGTCTCGCCCGGGTCGATGATGCCGTTGCCGCTCTGGTCGGCGAACGGGTCACTCTCGAGCGGCACGAAGCTGTCGGGCGTCTCGTCGGTGGCGACGAAGGCGATGACCACGTTCGGCCCGCCGCCCGCGCCCGCGCTGGGGTCGGCCAGCGCGTCGGTGTTGAGCGGCTTGTTCTCGCGGCTGCAGAGCTCGTTCGCGTCGCAGGTGTCGTTGGAGCCGCCCACCAGCGTGAGGCGGTAGTGCTGGCCGGGCTCCCAGGGCGTCTTCGGAGAGAAGCGGAAGCCGCGGTCGAACGTGAAGAGCGTGCCCTCGACCGCGTTGGCGCACGTCGTGCCGTTCATCTTCTCGATGCGGATGGTGCCCTGCCCACACGCGGCGCCGACGATGAAGGTCGACGGATTCATGGGCTGCGAGAACTGCACGTGCACCGGGCGGTTCGCCGGCAGCGTGAAGGGCACGTACGGCGTGTCACTGCCCTTGCCGCCGGTGCACGAGCCGGGGGTGGAGGCGTTGCCTCCCGAGAGCGCGCACGGCGTGCCCGGCACCACCGCGGTCAGCTGCGGCGGCGCGGCGTTGGAGGTGGAGATGTACGGCGTCGCGAAGTTGAGCGCGAAGTCCTGCAGGGTGGCGCCGGAGAGCGAGGTGAGGCCCGAGACGTTGAGGGTCGTGGTCGCGCCATCTTCGAGGCGCGTGAGCGGCTTCACGATGAGCACCGTGCCGTCGAGCCAGTGCGAGGTGGGCACCACCGTCGCGCCCTGCGTCAGCGTCACCGTGGCGGAGGTGGCGAACACCGGCTCCGTGAAGTTGAGCTGCACCGTGGTGTCGGGCCGCGCGTCGGTCGCGCCGGGCTTCGGGTAGCTCGAGACGAGCTGCGGTTCGGGCAGCGCGGGGAGCTCGACCTTCGTGCCGGTGCGCAGCCGCAGCGCCATGTTCACCGGCGCCAGGTTGACGCCCAGGGTGCTGAAATCGAGCGCGCCGACCTGGTCGATGATCAGTTGATCATGGTCCTGCGTCGACACCCCGAGGAGGCGGATGCCCAACACCGTCTGCGTCGACATGGTGTTGCCCTGCGCGTCGTCGCTGGAGACCAGCGCGTCCATCGTGAAGTCGACGAACACCGGTGAGCGCTCGTCGTTGGGCAGCGTCTCGGGCGGCCGCAGCGGGTTGCGCGTGAGGTACCCGTTCGCGTCGGAGAGCAGCGTGAAGTGGATCATCCCCGTGGTGCGGCCCGACTCGAGCGCCCCGCCGAACTGGATGTCGAGCGGCGAGACGTCGAGGCGCTGGCCCTTGCGAATGACGAGGGGGATGGGCCCACCGAAGGCGCTCGGGTCGCCCAGCTCCGCGGTGAGGCTGCCCTTCAAGAGGCCCAGGGTGTTGGTGCCCACCAGCTGCGCGGCCAGCAGCGTGGTGTTGGTGGGCATCGCGGCGAGCAGCGAGTCGGGCGTGCCGCCGTCATTCCACGGAGGCGTCACCGCCAGGTGTTGCTCGAACAACTTCCCGTCGGCGCTCGCCATGCGTGTCGGCGTGAAGGCGTACTCGAAATTGAACGCCTCACCGCCGAGGTCGGTGCCCGAGAGCACGAAGCGGTACGGCGCGCCGGCCTTCAACGTCGTGTCGGGGTCGAAGGTGACGTGCACGCCCAGCGCGGTGAGGCCGCCGTCGACGCCCGCGTCATTCTCATCGAGCAGCGCGCCGCGCACGGTCGCCGGGTCGAGCGGCTCCGTGAAGACGAAGCGCAGGGGGAACTCGTCCATGAAGAGCAGACCCGCGTCAGGCTCGAACAGCGCCTGCGCGCCCGCGTCGGGGAGCACCCGCGTGCTGCGCGTGCGGAAGGTGAGCAGCGGCGCGCCGTCACGCAGGTTGCTCGCCGACGGCAGCAGCGAGGGGCCGACGTACAGCCGGTACTCGACGCCCTCCTCGAAGCGCGGTGTCAGCACCACCGTGTGGCCGACGACGGTCGCGTGGGTCTCCACGAAGCCGGCGGCGCCCTCGACGCACAGCGCGCCCGTCACCGTGCCTGCGTCGTCGTCGCGCGTGCACGCCATCACCCCGCCGTCGGCGTCGAGCGGCAGCGTCGGTGCGTCGGAGAAGGTCAGCAGCACGCGCGCGCCCGTCGGCACGTCGACTTGCCCGTTGCGGGGGTAGCTGAAGAGGAGACCCGGCGGAGGCGGGGCGAAGGGGTCCTCTCCGGTGGGTGGCGTCTGCGTACACGCCGCCAGCGTCACCGCCAGCACCACGAGCGCTCGTCTCATGGGCGCGAACCATACGGCTGACAGATGTGGGGGCGCGCTCGCATCGACCGACGCGTCGCGGCACGGTGGGGTCGAAAAGGTGCCCGATGCCGCGCGCCGACTACAGTGCGTGACCGCTTGAGCGACTCCCCGCGCCGGTTCGGCGACTTCCTCATCTCTCTGGGTCTGGTCACGAAGGGTCAGGTCGACCAGGCGCTCGCGCTGCAACCGTTGACGGGCAGCCGCGTCGGCGAGGCGCTGATGTCGCTGGGGTTCCTCACGCGCGCGCAGCTGCAGCGGGCGCTGTCGGAGGCGGTGCGCGACGGCGGCGCCGGCATGCTCGACCGCCCGCCCCTCGGTGAGATTCTGCTCGGGCTCAAGGCCATCACCCGCGAGCAGTTGGACGCCGCGCTCGCGGAGCAACAGAAGTCGGGCAAGCGGCTCGGCGAGGTGCTGGTGGAGCAGGGCGTGCTGCAGCACAAGCAGCTCTACGAGGCGCTGAGTCTCCAGCAGCGCATGACGCTGGGCGATGAGAGCGCGCGCCGGAGCCCCACCCCGGCCCCTACGTCGCGCGGCGTGACGTTGATGGTCATCGACGACAGCGACCTCTCGCTGGCGCTGGTGCAGGAGGGCCTCGCGGCGCAGGGCTACAAGGTCTTGTGCTTCTCCGACCCGTTCCTCGCGCTCGAGCAGTTCGACGTGCACAAGCCCTCGCTGGTGCTGACCGACCTGACCATGCCGGGCATGGACGGCACCGAGCTGTGCCGCACGCTGAAGGCCGGCCCGCGCGGCGACGTGCCGGTCATCATCCTCACCGCGAATGACGAGGAGTCGACGCGGCTCAAGGGCCTGCGCGACGGCGCCGACGACTGCGTCAGCAAGGGCGCCTCGATGGAGGAGCTCGCGGTGCGCGTGGAGACGGTGCTGCGGCGCACGCGCGAGACCGACCGCGTGCGGCGGATGTTCGCGCAGTACACCTCCGACGCCGTGGTCGAAGAGATCCTCCGCACCGGCGCGGTGGTGCTGACGGGCGAGAAGCGCGAGGTGACGGTGCTCTTCGCCGACCTGCGCAACTTCACCAGCTTCGCCGAGACGCACGCGGCCGAAGAGGTGATGCGGCAGTTGAACCAGGTGCTGGGCCGCCTCGCCGACGTGGTGCTCGAGTACGGCGGCACGCTCGACAAGTTCCTCGGCGATGGGTTGATGGCGGTGTGGGGCGCGCCCGTGCGCCATGAAGACGACGCGCTGCAGACGGTGCTCGCCGCGCTGAAGATGGTGAACGAGGTCGCCGAGGTGAACGCGATGCGGCCCGGGGAGGCGCCCTTCGAGCTCGGCGTGGGCCTCAACACCGGCACGGTGCTGGCGGGCAGCATCGGCTCCGCGCGGCGCACCGAGTACACCTGCATCGGCGACGCGGTGAACGTCGCCAGCCGGCTGTGCGCGCTGGCCGCGCCGGGCTGGGTGCTGCTGGGCGAGACCACGGCGCGCGCGGTGAGCGACGACATCGCCATCGAGACGCTGGAGCCGGTGCGCGTGAAGGGCAAGGCGCAGCCGGTGCCGCTCTTCCGTGCGCAGGGGGCGTGATGCGCGCGCTCCTGCTGCTGGCCAGCACCTCCGCCGACGAAGACCGCGCGATGCTGCTCTTCTCGGGCGCGTTGGCGCTGGCCGCGCTCGGAGGGCTGGTGGGCAGCGTGGTGCTCTTGCGCCGCGGGCGCGTGGCGTGGGGTGTGCTGACGGGGCTGGCGTCGTTGCTCGCGGGCGCGATGGCCGTCGCGCTCGGAGGGCTGCTGCTGCTGGCGTCCTTCGCGTGGCACTGACCCCCGCTTCGAACGGCTGGGGCCGCGTACTACTTGATGCTCCCGGCACACACTGGCAAGAGCGAGGCAACATGTCACACAACGTCTTTGACGAACGCCGCACCGCCCTCGAGGAGCAGTTCTTCGCGAAGCACGACGCCGAGCTGGTCTCCAAGCTGAAGACCGAAGCCAGCGCGAAGGCCACGAAGGAAGAGCTGCGCAAGCTCACCGGCATCAACAACGAGCAGCTGCTCGACACCCTCGTGAACCTCGGCATCGGCGGCGCCGCGACGCTGGTGATGTCGCTCTACCCCATCATCGCGGTGGCGTGGGCGGACGGCGTGGTCGACGAGAAGGAGCGCACCATCATCGCCGCGCTCTCGAAGACCATGGGCATCGACGAGAAGTCGCCGGCGCAGGGCTACCTGACGAAGTGGCTCGCCGAGAAGCCCGAGCCGAAGTGGCACGAGCTGTGGGCCGCGTACACCCGCGAGCTCGCGTTCCGCCTCCCGGTGAGCGACCGCGAGCTGCTCAAGGCGACGGTGCTCGACCGCGCGCGCTCGGTGGCGGAGATCTCCGGCGGCTTCCTCGGCCTCGCCTTCCGCGTCAGCAAGGCGGAGCAGGACGTGCTCGACAAGCTCGCCGCCGCGTTCAGCTGAAGGCTCCTCCCGTGGGGCGCGATGCCGTTTGACGGCGCACGCCGCGCGGGTGACGCTGCGGTCTTTCACCCGACACCCCAGAGGTTCCAGATGGCGAAAATCACCGGCGCACGGCCCCACGCGAAGACGAGCTCCACCTCGGCGACCCACACGAAGCCCGCGACCCACAAGAAGGCCGACCCGAAGAAGCCCGAGCCGAAGCCCGCGCAGGGCTGGGCGCCGCGCAGCACCGTGTCGGGCGGTGGTGAAGCCGGCGGGCGAGGCGGCGTGGGTGGCGGTGGTGAAGCCGGTGGCGGCGGCGGCTGGAGCCCGTATGCGGCTGGCGATGGTGGCGGTGGTGGTGGCGGTGAGTGACGCGGCCTGACGTTCCGCCGCTCGCGCAGTGGCCGTTGCACAGCCGCGAGGCGACGCGCGCGGTGTTGCTCGGGCCGACATTGAAGTTCGCCGCCGAGGCGGTGCCGTATTACCGGCGCCGCTGGCGGCGTGGGCGCGCGTTGAAGCTCTCCGCGCTGCCGTTTCTCTACAAAGCCGACGCCCTCGCGCACCAACGGGAGCTGCTTTCGGCGCCCGGCGCATTCACCGGGGTCATCAGCTCCGGCACGCACCACGCGCGCGGGCCGGTGCTGCAGGTGCCGCGCACGGAAGAAGAAGCCGCCGCGACCCACGCGTTCTTTGAGGCGCTGGGCCCGGCGGCTCCCGCCCGCGGGTGGACGCTCGAGGTCCGCGCGGCGCATCACGGGGCGCGCGACGTGGCCCCGGGTCGACTCCTCGTGTCGTGGACCTACTCCGCGCAGTCGCTGCGCCTGGTGGAGCAGATGCTCTCGCGCGCGCAGGCCGACGGGCGGCGCGTCACCTCGCTGGTCATCAACGCCGGCGCCTTGATGCCGCTGACCTCGTGGTTCCTCTCGCGCGGCGTGGCGCCCACGCGCTTCAAGCTGCGGCTCATCGGCACCACGTCGTTCCGCCTCTCGCCGTTCTGGAAGGCGCTGGTCGAAGAGGTGTGGGGCTGCCGCGTCGTCGACAACTTCTCGCTCTCGGAGTTGCCCGCGCCCGCGCTGGAGTGCGACGCGTGCGGCTTCCATCACTGGCTCCCGCCGCCGATGGTGACGGAGGTCGTCGACCCGGTGACGAAGAAGCCCCTCGCGCGCGGCACCGGCGTGCTGGTGGTCACCACGCTGGCGCCGTTCGTCACGCGCATGCCGCTGATCCGCTATTGGACCGGCGACCTCGTGACGTTGGGGCCGACGTGCCGCGAGGTCGGCGAGCGCGGCTTCCGCGCGCGCGGGCGTGAAGCGCAGTCAGCGTGGAGCCGCCAACACGGCCTCCTCGTCGCGTCGCAAGACGTGAGCGACTTCCTCGAGGGCCGCGCGGAGGTCGCCCGGCATCCGCACCCGATGGAGACGCTGGGGCTCATTCCTCCCGGCGAGTGCGGCGCGGTGAAGTTCGAGCTCACGCAGCGCGCGCGCGAGGTGCGCGTCGCGGTCGAGCTGCGATTTGATCCGCTCATCTTCTCGGCCGAAGCGAACGCGCTCGCGACGGCGCTCACCAAACATCTCTTCGCCGCGAGCCCGGGCTTGAAGCGCTACGACGGCCGCGACGGCGAGCTGCTCGTCGAAGTGTGCCGTCCGGGGTCGCTCCAGAAACCCTTCGCGAAGCTCTGAGTAAACGCGTCACCCAACTCTTGTCGCGGCGCGGGCTCAAGGAGCACACCGACGCATGTGAGAGACACACGCCCGCGTCGCACATTGACGATTCCCGGCTGAGAATCGAGGGTGCGCGCACGATGAATACCGCGCGCTCTCCCCGATTTTTGTCTCTGATGCTGTTGTTCTCGCTGGCCGCCTGCCCACCGCCCGAAGGCGAGGCAGATGGAGGCTCCGGCGGCGGAACCAACGTCACGGGAGGAGGAACGGGTGCGACGGGTGGTGGCTCCTCTACGGCGGGCGGCGGCACGGCGACGACGGGCGGCGGTGATGGAACGACGGGTGGTGGCACAGCGACGACGGGTGGCGGCACGGCGACGACGGGCGGTGGCACGGCGACGGCCGGTGGCGGCACGGCGACGACGGGTGGCGGCACGGCGACGACCGGTGGCGGCACGGCGACGACCGGTGGCGGTGTCGGCACGACCGGTGGCGGCACGGCAACGACCGGTGGCGGTGTCGGCACGACCGGTGGTGGCACGGCGACGACGGGCGGCGGCACGGCGACGACGGGTGGCGGCACGGCGACAACCGGTGGCGGTGTCGGCACGACGGGCGGCGGCGCAGGCGGCCTCGCGCTCCCGTACTTCGAAGACTTCGAGACCGCGACTTGGGCGCTGACGGGCCTCGTGCGCGGCGCTCCGAGTTCGGGCCCTGGCGCGGCGTACGACGGCGCCAGCGTGCTCGCGACGAATCTCACCGGCGAGTACGTGAACGCGCTCGACTGGGGCACCACCTCCGCGACGTCGCCGGCGATCGACCTCTCCGGCGTGTCGACGGCCAGCGTCGGGTTCTTCGTCTGGTACAACGTCGAGGCGAACATCGACGACCTCGACGCGGGCTACGACGGCTTCAACGTGAAGGTCAGCGTCGACAACGGCGCCACCTTCAGCGAGCTCTCGTCGGTGACGCCGGCGTACCAGTCACTGGTCGACACGCAGCTCGCGTGGTCCGGCATTCATGAAGGCTGGCAGTACCACACGGCTGATCTCACCCCGTACGTCGGTCAGTCGGTGATGTTGCGGGTGGAGTTCCGCTCCGACCCGGCGGTCACGCGCCCGGGCTTCTACATCGACGACCTGCTGGTCGCGGAGACGCTGCCGGTGGTCATCGCCACCTCCTCGCAGCTGCCGCGCGCGTTCGTGAACGAGCCGTACAGCGTGCCGTTCTCCGCGGTGGGTGCGGGCTCGGTGACGTGGAGCATCGTCTCTGACAGCAGCGGGCAGTTGAGCATCGACCCGGTGACCGGCGTGCTGAGCGGCACCGTGCTCACCGGCGGCACGGTGACGGTGACGGTGCGCGCGGTCGACAGCGTCGACGCGAGCCGCGCGAACGAGCGCACCTTCACGTTCGCCGCGACGCCGCGCGAGGTCGGCAGCGTGGCGGTGACCGGCATCCCCTCCGGGTACGTGCCGGGCTGGGGTCTGGCGCTGCAGAACGACGAGCTGGTCTTCAGCATCACCACGTCGACCGACAGCACCACCGCGACGCAGACCGGCGGCATCGGCTTCGTGCCCAGCACCGGCGGCGCGTACCAGGACTCGTTCGCGCCGAACCAGGGCACCGCGCTCGACCCGCAGTTCATCTTCTTCGACTCCGCGGGGACGCTGAACGCGTTCAACGGTGTCTTCACCACGCCGCTGGGCACCGCGGGGCTGTACTCGGTCGCCGGGGGCGTGCCCACGGCGCTGACCACCACCGGCGCGCCGTACAGCACCACTTCGAAGTACGGCTACTCGACGCTCGGTGACAACCTCTTCGTCGCGGTGAACTCGACCACCGGCATCCTCGGCGCGAACTCCACCGTCTCGGCGTCGGTGCCCTTCACGCAGAGCGCGACGGTGGGGGCGTCGACCTACGGCGTGGCGGCCTCGCAGTCGAAGCTCTTCGTCTTCGGCAGCTCCACCGTCTACACGCTGGGGCTCGACCAGCAGTCGTCGCCCTCGGTGCCGCTGGCGACCTCCGAGCGGCACGACTTCCCCGTCACCACCAGCACGCCGTGCTCCATCGGCTCGACGCGCAAGGCGACCGCGGTCGACAGCAAGCAGAACCCGACGCGCGTCTTCTACACGACGTGGAACTCCACCACCGGCTCGACGACCTCGTCCGCGGCGCGCATCTGCGAATTGCAGCTCGACAACTACGGAGTGCCGGTGCGCGTGAACCTCGTCGCCGGCCCCACCACCAGCGACCCCGGCAGCGTCGACGGCACGCTCGAGGAGGCGCGCTTCGAGTTCATCCGCGCGCTGACGTTCGATGAGGCGAGCCAGACGCTGTACGTGCTGCAGCGCGAGAACTCGGTCGACCCGGCCAACGTCATCCGCTTCGTCAAGCCGCGGCCCATCCCCGTGGAGATCATCACCGCCAACCTGCCCGACGTCGGCGTCGGCTCGCCCCTCGTCGCGCCGATGCACTCCGTGGGCGGCGCGGTGACATGGAGCATCCCCTCTGACGAGACGGGCACGCTCGGCATCGACCCGGCGACCGGCGTGGTGACGGGCTCGGTGCCGGTGGCCGGCACGTACCAGGTGACGGTGCGCGCCGAAGCGGTGGGGAACCCGGCCAGCTTCGACGAGCAGACCTTCACGCTGTACGTCGTCGCGCCGCTGCCGTTGCCCTTCGAGGACGGCTTCGAGACCGACGCGGGCTGGGCGCTCACCGGCGACTGGCAGCGCGGCGCACCGACCACCGGGCCCGGCTCCGCACGCACGGGCTCGGGCGTGTTGGCGACCAACCTCACCGGCAACTACAGCAGCAACGTGGCGTGGGGCGCGGCGTCAGCCATCTCTCCGCGCATCGACCTCGCGGGCGCGCCGTCGCCGCAGCTGCGCTTCTACGCGTGGTACCAGACCGAGACGACCGCCGACGACGCCATCAACCTCAAGGTGACGACCGACGACGGCGCGACGTGGGTGCCGGTGCCGGCCGCGAACGTGACGCCCGCGTACACCGGGCTGGTGCCCGCGACGACGGGCGAGCCCGCCTGGTACGGCACCCAGACGAACTACGGTCTGTTCACCGCCGACCTCACGCCGTTCGCCGGCAACGTGGTGCGCATCCGCATCGACTTCCGCTCCGACTCGGCGACGGTCTATGCGGGCTTCTACCTCGATGACTTCGGGGTCTACCGCGTGCCGCCGGTGCTCATCGACACCACCGCGATCCCCTACGCCATCGCCACCAACGCGTGGAGCACCACGCTCCAGTCGAGCGGCGGCGCGGGCGTCACCTGGTCGCTCATCTCCGACCCGACCGGCGTGTTGAGCATCGACCCGGTGACGGGCACGTTGTCAGGCACGCCCACCGTCGATGGCCTGTTCGACATCACGGTGCGCGTCGAAGACAACTCCGACCCGCTCAACTTCGCCGAGCGCACCTTCTCGTGGCGGGTCTACGCCGCGGGCACGTGTGGCGATGGCGCGCTGGGCTTCGGCGAGCAGTGCGACGACGGCACCCTCATCAACAACGACGGCTGCGACGACGCGGAGGTCTCGCCGGGCGTGCCCGGGCCGTGCACCGTGTCGCGCGGCTACGTCTACGACCCGTCGTCGGGCACGTACACCGCGACCGGCTACACGCCGCCGATGACCGGCGTGAACAGCATGACGGTGGCGGGGCTGCCGGCGGGCTTCTTCCCCGGGCCGTCGCTGTGGCGCGAAGGTGAAGACCTCTACTTCCCCATCACCAACTCCACGAGCATCACCGCGGCGGGCTCGGTGAAGAACGGCATCGGCCGCATCTCGAACATCGGCGGCACGTACATCCCCTGGGTGGCGCCCGACCATGGGCTGGAGCCCGACCCGCAGGCGGTCTTCTTCGTGCAGGGCCAGCTCTACGCGTTCAGCGGCCTCTACGCGACGCAGCCGGGCGGCGCGTTCGGCCTCTACCGGCTCACCGACCCGCTGAACTCGGTGCAGGTCGCGAGCGCGCCCGTCGGCGCGAAGCTGGGCTGGTCGGTCACCGGCAGCAACTTCTTCTTCGGCCAGGGCGTGACGACGTCTCCGTACGACTCGTGGGTCGGCAACGCGACGGCGACGACCTCCACGCCGATGGTGCGGATGAGCAACCAGGCCAGCCAGTTCTTCTACGGGCAGATCGCGTCGACGACGAACCTGTACCACTTCGGCTCGACCACCGGCACGTTCAAGACCTGGCCCATCACCACGCCCGCTGCGCCGGGGGTGCCGACGGTGACCGGCGCCGCCGTCGCGAGCGCGTCGAACTGGGCCGCCGGCCCCTGCAACTGGAACGCGAACGCGGTGACTGCCGCGCTCGACGACGACGTGTCGCCGACGCGCATCTTCTACGCCATCCGCTCCGCGAGCACCGCGACGGCCACCAACGCCATCAACCGCATCTGCGTCATCAACCTCGACGCGAGCGGGCAGCCGACGGGCGTGCCGGAGGTCTTCGCGGGCCCGGCGACGGGCATCGCGCCGGCGGCCAGCGTCGACGACGCCAACCGGCTCAACGCGCAGTTCGAGGCCATCAGCGCCATCGCGTACGAGCCGTCGACGGGGCTGCTCTACGTGCTGCAGCGGGTCAACTCGACGAACCCGAACCAGCTGATCCGCGTCATCTCCACGGCGCCCTGAGCGGGCGTCGAAGGGCCGTGCGGGGCGTCGTTCGTGGCGCCCCGCAGAGGGCCTTAAAGGCCTGTCATTACTCAGGAAAATGGCGGTTTTGGTCGTTGTGCAACAGGGCCGTTGCGAGTAGTTCCCACGGCCAGCAATGAGCGACGACATCAACGACCCGCCCGCGCCTCCCGCACCGCCTCCGCCGCCGTCGAACGCCGGCAATCTGGTGCAGATCTCCATCGAGCAGGAGATGCGCCAGAGCTACCTCGACTACTCGATGAGCGTCATCGTCGGGCGCGCGCGGCCCGACGTGCGCGACGGCTTGAAGCCCGTGCACCGCCGCGTGCTGTTCGCGATGAGCGAGCTGTCGAACACCTACAACCGCCCGTACAAGAAGTCGGCGCGCGTGGTCGGCGATGTCATCGGTAAGTACCACCCGCACGGCGACCAGTCGGTCTACGACGCGTTGGTGCGCATGGCGCAGCCGTGGAGCATGAGCGCGCCGCTCATCGAAGGGCAGGGCAACTTCGGTTCGCTCGACGGCGATTCACCGGCCGCCATGCGTTACACCGAGGTGCGCATGGAGCGGCTCACCGACGAGCTGCTGGCCGACCTCGACAAGGACACCGTCAACTTCGCGCCGAACTACGACGGCTCGCTCACCGAGCCGATGGTGATGCCGGCGCGGTTCCCCAACCTGCTGGTCAACGGCTCCGAGGGCATCGCGGTCGGCATGGCCACCAAGGTGCCGCCGCACAACCTGGGCGAGGTCATCGACGCGACCGTTCACCTCATCGATTTCCCCAAGGCCACCTGGCAGGAATTGATGAAGTTCGTGCAGGGCCCCGACTTCCCCACCGCGGGCATCATCGCGGGGCGTGACGGCATCCGCCGCGCGTACGAGACGGGCCGCGGCTCCATCACCGTGCGCGCGCGCACGGAGATCGAGGTTCACAAGAAGACCGAGCGCGAGAGCATCGTCATCACCGAGATCCCCTTCCAGTTGAAGAAGGAGGTGCTGGTCGCCGCCATCGCCGACCTGGTGCGCGAGAAGCGCGTGGAGGGCATCTCCGACATCCGTGACGAGTCGTCGCTGCAGGGCGTGCGCGTGGTCATCGAGTTGAAGCGCGACGCCAACACCGAGGTGGTGCGCAACAACCTGTTCCAGAACTCGAGCCTGCAGGTCAGCTACGGCATCCAGATGCTCGCGATTGATCAGGGTCAGCCGCGCACGCTGGGGCTCAAGGAGATCATCGAGCGGTTCATCGTCTTCCGCCGTGAGGTGGTCACCCGCCGGTCGCGCTTCGAGCTCAAGAAGGCGAAGGACCGGATGCACATCGTCGAGGGTCTGCTGGTCGCCACCAGCGGCAAGGACTTCCTCGACCACATCATCGCCACCATCCGCGCGTCGAAGGACCCCGACGAGGCGCGCTGGGCGTTGATGAACATCTTGTCGCCGGCGCTGTACGAGGTGCCCAGCTTCAAGAACCTCCCGAAGGCCGACTTCGCCAGCGCCAAGGTGTCGATGGACGCGCTCGCCGCGCGCGCGAAGAACGAGGAGCCGGCGTACCAGGGCATCTCGCGCGCCTACGACCCGGGCTTCAGCGAGGAGCAGGCGAAGTCGATTCTCGAGATGCGCTTGCAGCGCCTCACCGGCCTGCAGCAGGAGGAGCTCTTCAAGGAGCTGCTGGAGCTCGCGCGCGAAATCGCGCGGCTGGAAGACATCCTCGGCAACGAGTCGTCTCTGCTCCGCGTCATCAAGAACGAGCTCATCGAGGTGCGCACCAAGTTCGCGGTGCCGCGCCGCACGGAGATCGTCGGTGAGGTCGGCGAGATGTCGACCGAAGACCTCATCGCCGACGAGCCGATGGTGGTGACGTTGAGCCACGCCGGCTACGTGAAGCGCACGCCGCTCACCGAGTACCGCGCGCAGCGGCGCGGCGGCCGCGGCAAGACCGGCGCCACCACGAAGGAAGAAGATTTCGTGTCGGACATCTTCGTGGCCAGCACCCACGCGTACCTGATGCCGATTACGACGCGCGGCCAGCTCTACTGGCTCAAGGTGCACGAGATCCCCATCGGCGGCCGCACCGGCAAGGGCAAGCCCATCGTCAACCTGGTGCAGTTCCAGGAAGGCGAGAAGCTGGCGCAGGTGCTCGTCACCCGCGAGTTCGAGGAGAACAAGTTCGTGCTCTTCGTCACCCGCAAGGGCGTGGTGAAGCGCACCGACCTCACCGCCTTCGAGAACGTGCGCAGCTCCGGCCTCAAGGCGCTGGGCATCGACGACGGCGACGCGCTGGTGGCGGTGAAGATTACCGACGGCACGAAGGACGTCCTCATCTCCACGGCGCAGGGCATGTCGATCCGCTTCACCGAGACCGAGGTGCGCTCGATGGGCCGCGCGGCGTTCGGCGTGAAGGGCATCACGCTCGAGGAAGGTGACGAGGTCGTCTCCGCCGAGGTGGTGGAGGCTGGCTCGACGCTGCTCACCGTCACCGAGAACGGCTACGGCAAGCGCACGGTCGACGAGGAGTACCGGGTGCAGGGCCGCGGCGGCAAGGGCATCATCGACATCAAGACCACCGAGCGGAACGGCCGCGTGGTGGGCGCCGTGCAGGTGAAGGACGACGACGAGGTGATGCTGGTGACCTCGGGTGGCGTGCTCATCCGCATGGGGGTGAAGGAGATCTCCATCATCGGCCGCAACACGCAGGGCGTGCGCCTCATCACCCTCGACGACGAGAAGGAGCGGGTGGTGGGCATCTCGCACCTCCCGAAGGACGAGAGCGAAGAGAACGGTGAGGGCGGCGAAGGTGCGCCGCCTGAAGCCCCGCCCGCGCCCGCGGAGTAATCGCGCCCCTCACCCCTCGCTGCGCGAGACCCTCTCCCCATGGGAGAGGGAGTAAGTGCGGCGCATGGCTCTCGACTCGATTCCGCAAGACGCCGCGCTGGTGCTCATCGACCTCCAGCGCGGCATCACTTCGTTGCCCACGCAGCCGCCCGCCGAAGAGGTGGTGGCGAAGGCCGCGAAGCTGGCTGACGCCTTCCGCGCGAAGAAGCTGCCGGTGGTGCTGGTGCACGTGCAGCCGCTAACCGCGGGCACGCCGCCGACCGACGTGCAGCCCCCTCCGATGAAGATGGATGAGACGTTCGCGCAGCTGCGCCCGGAGTTGGGCGCCCCCGACATCGACATCGTGAAGCCCGCGTGGGACGCGTTCGTGGGCACCGGGCTCGACGTGCAGCTGCGCCGGCGTGGCGTGAAGACGCTGGTGCTCGGCGGCATCCGCACCGCCATCGGCGTGGAGTCGACCGCGCGCACCGCGTTCATCCTTGGCTACGCGACGCTGTTCCTGACCGACGTGATGGCTGACGTCGATGCGTCGCTGCACGAGCGCGCCCTCAACGCGATTTTTCCAAGGCTCGGCCGGCGCACGACGAGTGATGAAGTGCTCTCGCTCCTCTCCGCACGGGAGCGGGAGCGTTAGAGGTAGCCCTTCTCGGTGAGCAGCGACTGCAGCGCGCGGAGAATCGCGCCGGCCTTGAGCTGGTTCTCGCGCGCCGTCTCCAGCCGCTTGAGCTCCTCGGGCGAGAGGTCGGAGCTGCTCGCGCCGTCGTCGAGGAAGTCGTCGAGCATGGTGTTGGCCGACGGTGACTTGCGCGAGAAGGTCGGCGCGGGTGGCGCGGGGGACTCACCCGGCTTCGGCGGCGTCGTGGTGTCGAGCTCGAAGACCTGCCCCTTGGTGGCCTCGATGTGCGCCTCGCGCGCGCGGTTCATGGCGCCGTGGCGGGAGGTCGCGGGCACGTCTTGCCCGCGGTAGTGCTTGGCGATGGCCGCGCGGATCTCCGACTCCGCGGCCACCACCACCTGCACGCGCGCGCCGATGGTCGACTGCACGTAGTCGATGGCGTCGACCTCCGTGGGGTCTGACATCGCCAGCGTCACCACGCGGTTCTGCACGCTGACGGGGAACACGCCGTGCTCCTGGCAGTACGCCGCGTCGAGCCTGGCCAGCAGCTGCGGGTCTTTCGTCACCATGCCGAGGTGCGCGATGGGGATGCGCATCGCCTCGCTCAGCGTCTTCACCATGGCCTCGTCGTCCATGAAGCCCATGTCGACGATGATGCCGGTCAGCCGCCCGCCCCATTGCTCCAGGCGGCCCATCGCGGCCTTCATCTGGAACTCGTCGACCGCCTTCGACTTGAGCAGCATGTCGCGCAGGCGCGCGACGTTGGGACGTAACGCCATGCCGCGGAGCCTACTTCCTCGCGTGGTCGAGCGCCGCTTCCCAGCGACCGGTGGCCTTGAGGAGGTGCTCGATGAACTCGCGCGCGGCGCCGTGGCCTCCCGGCTTGCTGGCGACGAAGTGCACCGCGGCGCGCACCTCATCGACCGCGTCGGCCGGGCAGCCCGAGAATCCGCAGCGCGTGAGCGCCGGGAGGTCGTTCACGTCATCGCCCATGTACGCGAGCTCCTCGGGCGCCAGCTTCATCTCCGCGGCGAGCTCCTCGAAGGCCGGGCCCTTGTGGATGCGCCCCTGGAAGACGTGCGCCAGCTTGAGCTCCTTGGCGCGCACCTCGACGATGGGTGAGTTGCGCGCGGTGAGGATGGCGACCGGCATCGACACCAGCCGCGCCATCACCATCGCGTGGCCGTCTTTCACGTTGAAGCGTTTGAGCGCCTCGCCGCCCGGCCCGTAGAAGAGCGCGCCGTCGGTCAGCACGCCGTCGACGTCGAAGACGATGCCCTTGATGCGCGCCGCGCTCACTGCTGGTGCCCCAACGCCCGGCGGATGGCCAACACGTCGCGCAGCGTCTCGTCGAAGAGCTCGAAGGTCAGGCTGCACGGGCCATCGCACAGCGCCGCGTCGGGGTTCTCGTGCACCTCGGTGAAGAGCGCGTCGATGCCGGCGGCGGCGGCGCTGCGCGCGAGGAGGCCGACGAACTTCCGGTCTCCGCCCGTCTCTCCATCACCCGACGAGGGCAGCTGCACGGAGTGCGTCGCGTCGAAGCACGTCACCAGCCCCGCCTCGCGCATCTGCGCAAAGCCGCGCATGTCGACCACCAGGTTGTTGTAGCCGAACGTCGCGCCGCGCTCGGTGACCAGCACGTTCGGGTTCCCCGAATCGAAGGCCTTCTTCGCCTGGTGCTTGATGTCTTTGGGCGCGATGAACTGGCCCTTCTTGAGGTTGACGCCACGGCCCGACTTCGCGACGGCGGCGATGAGGTCGGTCTGGCGCGAGAGGAACGCGGGCACCTGGATGATGTCGGCCACCTCCGCCACGGGCGCCACCTGGGAGACGTCGTGCACGTCGGTGAGGATGGCGACGCCCACTTCTTCCTTCACGCGCTTCAACACGCGGAGCCCCTCGGTGAGGCCCGGCCCGCGGTACGACTTGATGGAGGTGCGGTTCGCCTTGTCGAAGCTGCACTTGAAGGCGAACGGCACGCCGTGCTTCGCCGTCAGCTCCTTGAGCTTGCGCGCGTGGCGCAGCGTGAAGTCTTCAGCCTCGATGACGTCGGGGCCGGCGATGACGAAGAGCGGGTGACCGAGGCCGACGGTGGCGCCGGCGAGCGTGATGGTTGCCATGCGGCTCCGCTTACTTGAAGAAGGGTGCGCATGCGCGGAGTCGAGCAAATCCCCTGGCTGTACGACGCGATGTTCTTCGTGATGGACCGCACCGGGCTCGGCCGCTGGCGCGACTGGCTGGCGAAGGGCGCGCGCGGCCGCACGCTGGAGGTCGGCTGCGGCACCGGGCGCAACCTCCCGCGGTACTCGGTGGAGACGCTCGTCGCGCTGGAGCCCGACGCCGACACGCTGGCGAAGGCGAAGCGCCGCGCGTCCACCGCGTTGTTCGTGCGGGCCAGCGCGCAGGCGTTGCCGTTTCGAGAAGGCGCGTTCGACACCGTCGTCTCCAGCCTCGTGTTCTGCAGCGTCCCCGACCCGCGCGCCGGCCTCGCCGAGGTGAAGCGCGTGCTGAAGGACGACGGCGAACTCCGCATGATGGAGCACGTGCGCGGCGAGGGCGTCGGCGGCGCGGTGCGCGACTTCGTGCAACCCGCGTGGACGAAGGTCGCCGGCGGGTGCTTCCCCAACCGACGCACCGAAGAGACCGTGCAGGAGTGCGGCTTCACCATCAAAGAAGAAGGGCGCCGCCGCGATGGCACCATGCGACGGTTCGTCGCGAAGAAGTCGAGCTGAGTTCCCGCCGAAGCCGAGGGCTCGCTGGCGCCGAGCGCAGTCGTCATCGTGCGAACAGCGCCTTCATGAAGGGCAAGCGCGCGACGTGGAGTTCGAGGCGTCACGTGCTGGCTCCTCGATTTCGAACCGAACGACGTAAGCACCGGCCGGACACTTTTCCGGTACGCGGAGCTCCCGCCCCTCGTCGGCCCCTGCCGCCAGTGGCTTCGCCACAGTGCCCTCGTCGCGGCGCCGGCGACGCCCTGCGATTGCTCGTGCCTTCAACCGCAGAGCACGTGCACCGGCTCCGCGTCAGTAGAGCGTGCCAACCGTGACGTCGTTGATGGGCTCGTGCCCGCCCGTGTTCCCGCCCACCGAGTAGATGAGGCCCGCGTGAATCGGCGTGTTGTGCACGTGCGCCCGCGCCTTGATGAGCGGCGCCATCAACTCGAAGCTGCCCAGCGTTCCATCGTCGTTCACCTTCGCGCGGCGCACCGTGTCCAACACGCGGAACTCGCTGTCGAAACCCCCGACGAGGAACACGTGCCCGTCGAAGACGGCCGCGGAGTGCGTACTCAACTCGAAGCCCAACGGGCGCGACGTCCACTCGCTCAGCTCACCCGTGTCGGCGTCGACGGTCGCCGTCAGCACGTCGGAGTAGTGCACATCATTCGCGTCGTCGAAGCCGACCTGGTTGTCGAAGCCCGCGGTGACGAAGAGTGTGTCGCCCGACGCGAACGACGCGTGGTGCGTGCGCGGCGCGGGGAATGAACGTGCGGCGCTCCACGCGGAGAGCGTGCCGTCGTCTTCGATGTGCGCGCGCCACACATTGGCGTACGCGATGCCGTTGGCGTCGCGGCCTCCGAGCGCGAAGAGCCACCGCCCCACGCGCGTCGTGGTGACGTGGAAGGCGCCCGCGTTCGGCAGTGATTGCTCTTCACGCCACGTGCCCGGCGTGCCGTCGTCGTTGAGCTGCAGCGACTGCACGCGCGGCGTGTTGGCCGCACCGGTCGAGCCGCTCACCACGTAGACGAACTGGTTCCACACCTCGACGCCGGAGCCCACCGCGAAGAACAGAGGCTTCGGCCCCGCGTGCCACGCGTCGAAGCTGCCGTCGGCCGCGGGCCGCGCGTACCAACTGTCGAACCTGCCGGCGCTGGCGCTCATGTCGACGCCGTTCACCACCAGCAACGTCACGCCCGCATCGCCCGCCACCAGCGCCGTCGCGTGATGGTCGCGCGGCGACGGCCCGGTCGGCGCGTTCACCCAGAAGAGCGCGGTGACGCAGCCGCCGTCGGCCTCGTGTGAGAATTCAGGACACGTCTGCCCCGCGTCTGCCAGCGGAGTACCAGCGTCGAACCCCGCATCGGGCTCGGGACTGCCAGCATCAGGGACACCTTCGACCCGTTGCGGGCACCCGAGCATCAGAAAACCCATCAACGCAGCACTCGCGAGTCTCATCCGCGCGGGCCTGAGCAAGGCGCGTGCCTCGACTGAGGATGAGTTCGTAAAAAGCTGCGAAAAGTGCAGGTTTTTACGAAGTCATTCTTGAACTCAGGCGCAGGTCGTCGAACCGGCGCGAACGTTCAGCGACGCGTGTTCGCTTCGAGGTCGAGCGCGCGCGTAACGCGCGCTGGTGAAGTGTCGAACTCGTGCCGTCATCAAGGCCGTTGGCGCAATCGCCACGCGAGCGACAACACCGCTTCTCCGCGCAACACCCAGCCACCGGGCAACACGTCGACACCCGCGCGCCCGGCGAGCCCGATGTTCCAGTTCGCGATGCGCCATTGAAAGCCGACACCGACGCGCTCCGGGAGTCGCCAGGTCAGCGAGCGGAAGAAGAACTCCACGCCGGTCTGCAGCCCGAGGTCGAAGGTGAAGATGGGCCCGCCGAAGGCGAAGGTGAGCGCGACGTGCGGGCCGAGGCCTCCGTCGACATTCTCTGGCATCAGGTACGCGGAGCCGCCGGTCGACAGGCTCACGTCTGCTTTCCCCGACGTGAGCTGCCACACGCGCGCGCCGCGCAGCTCGAGCGCGCGGTCCCAGAAGCCCCAGGCGAGCTCACCGGTGAGCGCTGCGAAGCGATTCCCCGAATCGGGCCGCAGCACGCCGACGCCGAAGGAACGCGTGCCGCCCCACGCCTCGAAGCGCACGCCTTCATCGATGCGACCGCGCGCTGAGAGCCAGCCTGCTTCGGCGAATGCGGTGGTGCTGAGCAGCGCGACGAGAATAGCTGCGCCCCTCACCCCGGCCCTCTCCCCACGGGAGAGGGAGTTTGCGCGGGAGGTCATCTGACCTCCACGGTGGCGTTGGGGATGTTCTTCAGCACCGGCTCATTGATGGTTCCGTCATCGAGCGCCGACGACAGAAAGACCTGCAGCGCGAGTCCAATCTCCGAGTGCGCGTCTTCGAGGGTCGCCCCCGGCGTGCAGTTCTTGTCGTCTTCGGCCTGTGAATCGGTGAACTGGTAATGCGTGACGCCATCGAGGACCACGAGCGCGCTCGGTGACGGCAGCGACGCCCAGCCTTCCTGCACCTGCTCCAACTTCGC
>CAMLFP010000052.1 GCA_946479335.1 uncultured Archangium sp. | reverse complement strand
GCGTCGGCACGCCCGTCACCTGCCCCGCCAACACCGCGTGCGTCACGTACGCGCCCAACGGCACCGCGACGTGCGTGGCCACCTTCAACGACGGCGTCACGTGCGATGACGGCGACGCCGCGACCTCCGGCGACACCTGCAACGCCGCCGGTGCGTGCGTCGGCACGCCCGTCACCTGCCCCGCCAACACCGCGTGCGTCACGTACGCGCCGAACGGCACCGCGACGTGCGTGGCCACCTTCAACGACGGCGCGAGCTGTGACGACGCCGACGCGTGCACGCCGACGGGCGCCTGCAGCAGCGGCGCGTGCGTGGTTGGCGCGCCCGTGACGTGCGCGAACGGCGGCACCTGCGCCAACGGAGGCTGCGCGTGCCCCCCGACGTGGACCGGCGCGACCTGCGAGACCGACGTCGACGAGTGCGCCACCGGCGCGTGCGGTGGCGGCTCGACGTGCACCAACTCGCCCGGCAGCTACGCGTGCCAGTGCCTGCCGAACTACGCGTCACCCACCGGCGCGAACTGCACCAGCACCGTGTCGACCCTGGAGGTCGTCGTCTTCTACGACGAGGGCCTCGCGCAGCGCTTCTCGACCGACACCACGCAGCGCATCGCCGCGGTCGTCGCCCGCACCAAGACGCTCTTCGACGGGAGCCTCACCCCGCCGCAGCTCACCTTGAGCCTGAACGCCGTCATCCGCCTGGAGCCGCTCCCCTCGAGCATCGTGAAGCGCGCCTGCGACACGACAGTGCCTGCCACCAGCTGCGTCGGCTGCTTCCAGGGCGGCTCCTCGGGCTACTGCGGCACGCTGCTCTCGACGTCTCCCTCGGAGATCGACACCGACTCGTTGCTCAACTCGTTCATCTCGTTCGTCGACACACGCCGCGCGACCATCGCCGCGCAGACCGGCGGCTTCGACGTCGCGGTGCTGCTGACCAGCGCCGACTTCGCCTCGTCACAGAGCGGGCTCGCATCGGTCTCCGGTGCGTGCCGCTCCAACGGCGCCGCCGTCGTCAGCGCTCGCAACCTCGATGACGAGCAGCTCGCGGTCACCATCGCCCACGAGCTCGGCCACACGCTGGGCATGAGCCACGACGCGACGAACGCGTACATCATGTCGCCGTCGGTCAGCTCCCCTCCGGCGACCACCTTCTCGTCGCAGAGCATCACGCAGTACCAGTCGTGGCGCTCGGGGCTCGGCGCGCTGTTGTGCGTCGGCGACGCCGCCGGCTTCGACTGGATGACGCGCCCCTGCGGGAACGGCGTCATGGACCCCGGCGAGTCGTGCGACCCCGCGGTGCTCAGCGACAGCTGCTGCGCGAGCTGCCAGCTCCAGCCCGGGTGCACGTGTGGGAATACCGAGCCCTGCTGTGTGAACGGTGCGCCGGCCGACGCGGGCACCGTCTGCCGTGGCGCGCGCGGTGAGTGCGACCTCGTCGACACCTGCGATGGCCAGAGCGGCGCGTGCCTCGACTTCACGAAGAGCCCCCGCGACGCGTGCGGTGATGCGGGCCTGTGTCTGCGCGGAGCGTGCGCCAGCCGCGGCGAGCAGTGCGCGACGCTCGGCGCGCAGTACAGCATGACGCTCACCAGCTGCCAGACGTCGACGCAATGCGACCGCCTCACCTGCAGCTCGTCGTCGGGCACCTGCGACTTCACCTTCTTCCTGCCCCCGGCAGACGGCACGCAGTGCGGCGCCACCAACCAGTGCGTCTCGGGGCTCTGCGCGCCTTCGGCCGCCCTCAAGGACTATGCGTGGCGCACCGGCGCCTGGTCGGTCTGCGTCAGCGGCGGCACCTCGACGCGCACCGTCACCTGCGTCGACGAAAGCGGCGCGCCCTCGACCGACAGCCTGTGCGACCCCGACACGCACCCCGCCGCGTCGCGAACCTGCCTCTGAGCAGGCGCCGAAGCACCGGGGAGATGCAGGCGTGGTAGCCGACGTCGACGCGCGCACGCTGCACCTCGACGACGAGCACGCGTGACCGCAGTTTTCACGGGCTCGGGGCTTCTGGCGCGTTCGCTTGTGTCTCAAGTCGCCGTGTGGAATCTCGACGTCATGCAAGCGCTGCAGGTCGCACTCTTCTGGGTCGTCGCCACGGCGGTCGCGGTTCGGCGCGTGCCGCGCGTTGCTTCGGCGCACCCGGTGACGCCATGAGCCAGATCGATGCCGCGCAGGGGTCCGACTGGGAGACCGACGCGGCCGCGCTCCGCGCTGCGCTGCCGAAGCACATCGTGTTCCTGTGCGTCGCGAACTCCGCACGCAGCCAGATGGCGGAAGGCCTCGCGCGGGCGTGGGCGCCGGCGGGGGTGAAGATCTCCTCGGCGGGCTCCGCGCCGTCCACCGTGAATCCGCTCGCCATCCAGGCGATGGCGGAGCTCGGCATCGACCTCTCGACGCACCACTCGAAGCGCGTCGACGACCTCCCGGCCGGCGACGTCGACCTCGTCATCACCCTCTGCGCCGAAGAGGCATGCCCGGTGTTTCCCGGCCACGCCAAGCGGCTGCACTGGCCACTGCCAGACCCCGCAGCGGCGCAGGGCGACGAGGCGGCGCGGCTCCAGGCGTTTCGCGAGGTGCGCGACGAGCTGAGCCGGCGACTGGCGCGCGTCTTCAGCCCCGGCTTTCTGCTCGAGCCCTCGCGCTACCTCTTCTTCACCGGCAAGGGCGGCGTCGGGAAGACGTCGCTGTCGACGGCCACGGCCATCACCCTCGCGGATCAAGGCGAGCGCGTGTTGTTGGTCAGCACCGACGCGGCGTCGAACCTCGATGAGATCCTCGGCGTGGAGCTGCGCAACACACCGGTGCCGGTGCCGGGCGTGCCCGGGTTGTCGGTGCTCAACGTCGATCCCGACGCCGCCGCCGAGGCCTACCGCCTCCGCGTGCTGGCGCAGCTCGACACCGCCGCGACCGACGACGAGCGCGCCACCGTGCGCGAGCAGCTCTCCGGCGCGTGCACCACGGAGATCGCCGCCTTCGATGAGTTCGCCAGCCTGCTGGCCGAGCCGCCCGCGCGGTTCACGCGAGTGGTCTTCGACACCGCGCCCACCGGCCACACGCTGCGGCTGCTCAGCCTGCCCAGTGCGTGGACTGGCTTCCTCGAGGGCAACGACCGCGGCGCGTCGTGCCTCGGGCCGCACTCCGGGTTGAAGATGCAGGAGGCGCGCTTCGCCCGCGCGCTGGAAGCCCTGCGCGACCCGGCGCGCACCACGGTGGTGTTGGTCAGCACGCCCGAAGCGCGCGCGCTCCACGAAGCAGAGCGGACGACGCGCGAGCTCGCGGCCCTCGACCTCCGGCATCAACGCCTCGCCATCAACGGGGTGTTCCACGCCAGCGACCCGGGCGACGCGGTGGCGCAGGCGCTCGAACGCCAACACCAGACGGTGCTCGCGCAGTTGCCCGCGGGGTTGCGCGAGCTCCCGCGCGACGAGGTGCCGTTGCGGCCCTTCGACACCGTCGGCCTCGCCGCGCTGCGCGCGCTGCTGCGGCCGGGCATGCAGGCGCCCCGGTCGGCGGCTCCCCAGCCGGGCGCGGCGCCCGCGATGGAGCCGCTGACGGCCCTCGTGGAGCAGCTCGCCGGTCAGCAACAGGGGCTGGTGATGGTGATGGGGAAAGGCGGCGTGGGGAAGACCACCATCGCGGCGGCGCTGGCCATCGCGCTGACGCGGCGCGGGCACACGGTGCATCTCTCGACCACCGACCCCGCGGCGCACCTGGTCGACACGCTCTCGGGCGAGGTGCCGGGGTTGGAGGTGAGCCGCATCGACCCCGAGGCCGAAACGCGCGCCTACGTGGAGCAGATCATGGCCACCCGCGGGAAGAACCTCGACGCGCAGGGCCAGGCGCTGCTGCGGGAGGATCTCCGCTCGCCGTGCACCGAGGAGGTGGCGGTGTTCCACGCCTTCTCGCGCGTCATCAGCCGCTCGCGCCGCCAGTTCGTGGTGCTCGACACCGCGCCCACCGGCCACTCGCTGCTGTTGATGGACGCGACCGGCGCGTACCACCGGCAGGCGCTCCGCGACCTCGGCCCCGGCATCAACCCGGCGCGCGTGACGACCCCGCTGATGCGCCTGCAAGACCCCGCGCTGACCCACGTGGTCATCGTGACGCTGCCGGAGACCACGCCGGTCTCGCAGGCGGCGGCGCTGCAGGAAGACCTCCGTCGCGCGAAGGTGGAGCCGTTCGCGTGGGTGGTGAACCGGAGCCTCTCCGCCGCGGGCGCTCGCGACCCGGTGCTCGCCGCGAAGCTCGAGGGCGAACGCCGGCAGCTGACGCGCATCGCGCACGGTCTGGCCAGCCGCGTCTTCGTGGTGCCGTGGCGCCCGGTGCCGCCGGTGGGCGTCGACGCGCTGGCGACCCTCGTCGAGGGCTGAACCCCGCCGCGCCCCCGAAACCGCGCGCGCTGAGGCACAATCGCGGCCATGAGCGCGACCACCTGCCCCGGTTGTACTGGCGTGATGAAGCCCCTGCAGGCCGGCGCGGTGGAGCTCGACCGCTGCACCTTCTGCAAGGGCCTGTGGTTCGACGCCGGCGAGCTGGAGAAGGTGCTGGGCAAGAAGCTGTCGGGCGCGCTCGGCGGCGAAATCCGCGCGCGCATGTGCCCGCACTGCAAGGTGAACCTCCACGCGGTGACGCTGGGCGAGGTGCAGGTCGACGTGTGCACCACCTGCCGCGGTGTGTTCCTCGACAGCGGCGAGCTCAAGGCGCTCAACGGCGGGCAAGACGTGCGCGTGCGCACCGACGCGCAGGTGCAAGACGACGTGATGGCCTGGCTCAACCGCCTCGGCGCGTGACCGTCACTGCGGGTAGAAGATGCGACCCGGCGCGCCGTTAAGGCCGGCCGCGGTGTGGCAGGTGTTGCAGTCGCCGTCGGTCTGCGACGCGCCCATCGCGTTCACCTTGCCGTTGGCGCGCACCCGGGCGCGGTAGGGCAGCGTGAAGCCGGCCTGCGTGCTCGTGGAGCGGAAGTTGCCCACCGCGTTCACCGGCAACGTGAGCTGCACGCCGCCGTCGAGGTCGAGGATCTCCACCTGCGCGTCGGCGGGCACGTCGGCCGCGGCGCAGAGATCTTCTTGATGCGGCGCGGAGTACGCGGTGCCCATGAAGAAGTACGCCTTGCGCGGCTCGGCCTCACCGCCGGGGTTCTGCCCCTGGAAGTTGTCGCCGAGGTGACAGCTGCGGCAGGCGAAGCCGGGGTTCATCAGCTCGCTCTCTTCGTTGCCGGCGGTCCACTTCGCGCCGCTGGCGCAGGTGTCGGTCACGCCCGTCGAGGCGAAGCCGGGGCCCAGCGCCGCCGACGAACCGCACGCCGTCATCCACGTCACCATCAGGAGCATCAACAGTCGGGTCACCACGAAGTTGAAGACCCCGCTGCCTCGCCAACGGCCACTCCTGCGCCGCGCAATACCCGCCCACGAGCACCAGGCCCCCGGACAATCGGGGCTCCGTGCCGTCAGTGCCACCGCTCGAACGCGGCGAGCCACTCAGACGTGTGGCTGAGGATGAGCCCGTGGCCCGCCGGCAACGTCACCGCCTCGACGTCGGCGCCGCGCGCGCGGAGTTCGGCGGTGCGCGCCGTGACGAACTCGATGGGGAAGCGCGTGTCTTCGTCACCCGCCACGACGAGCACGCGGGTTCCCTCGAGCGCGAGCGCCGGAGGGACGAAGCCGATGCCCGACACCAGCACCACGCCCGCGAACTGCGCGCGCAGCGCTGGCGTCATCATCGCCTCGACCGCGCCGAGCGCTCCGTTGGAGAGCCCCACCAGGTACACGCGCGAACGATCAGCTCTCGGCGGCAGCCCATCGAGCGTCGCCTGCAGCACCGCCTGCCCGCGCTGTGAACGCCACGCGCCGACGGGGTCGAGGGCGGGCGCGACGATGAGGAAGCGCTCGTGGAGCCCGCGGCCCATGACCTCGACGTAGGGCGTGAGCAACCCGCCGAACCCGTGGAGGAAGACGATGGTCGGCAACGGCTCCGTGCCCGGCGGCTCGTAGCGCAGCGACGCGACGCACGAGGGCCGTGACGCGAGCAGCAGCGCATTGGGACCTCCTTCGGGTGTCGAGCCATAGGCGCGCCGGAAGACCTCGCGGAACTCGTCGAACTCCCGCGCATCGGTGACCGCCAGCGCGCGGCTCAGCACCAGCCCGGCCTGCACCGTCTGGTGTTCATCGAAGAGCCGCAGCCACCACGCGCCGCGCGCCTCGCACTCCGGCCAGCACACGCGCACGGAGCTGTCGCGACCGGTGGTGAGCCGCAGCGCCACGACACCAACGAGGAGCACCGCACCGGCGAGCGAGAGCTGCAGCCCCCGGCGGCTCGGCGGCCGACGCCGCAACACCAGCGCGAGCCCGACGGCTTCGGCGGTCAGCAGCCCGGGCAACGCGCTCGACCACACACCGTTGGCGAGCACGAAGGCCACGAAGCACGGCACCGCCACCACCGCGGCGATGAAGGCGAGCCGGCTCGCGAGGGCCAACAGCACAAACCGGAGTCGCTCCACGCACGCGACCGTAGCCGGTTTCTGGCGACGCCCGCGGAGCGCACCTACGGTCCGCGCCGTGCCTCGCGTCTCCACGAAGAAGAAGCCCGTCCGCAAGACCTCGACCACCCGCAAGCCCCGCGCCGCCGCGCGCGCGAAGTCAGCGCCGAAGAAGAAGTCGACGCTCGCCGGCCCACCGAAGCTGACGTGGAAGCAGGCAGGCCCGCGCCTCCGCACCGCGAGCGCGAAGGGCGGCACGTACTCGCTGATGTCACACGACGGCGTCGACTGGACCGCCGACTTCCGCCCGGCGAAGGGGAAGCCCAACTCCGTGTTGTTCCGCAAGACGTTGGAGGCGTGCATCACCGCGTGCGAGCGCGACCACGTGGTGCGCTTCACCAACGAGGTGCTCGTCGCGAATGGCGCGCAGGCGCTCGCCGCGAATGACCTGCAAGGCGACGCCGTGGCGTGGAAGCGCCGCCGCTTCTGAAACCCCGGCCGTGAAATTGCCGGTGCGGCCACGGGTGCTACGCCTTCGGGCACATGCCCGCTGCCGTCGACCCGAAGACGAAGAGTCAGCTCGAGACCGAAGCCGCTTTCTGGAAACCGCCCGCGCAGCTCACGACCGGCAGCGATGAGCTGGCGACGCTCAAGGGCATCCCCCTCTTTCGCGACCTCACCGACGCCGACCTGAAGCGCGTCGCGAAGCTGCTGCACGAGCGCCGTTACGCGGCCGACGAGGTCGTCTTCCGCGAGGGGCAGACCGGCGCCGGCGTCTACATCATCAAGGACGGCGCGGCCGACATCGTGCTGCGGCTGGCCGACGGCAGCGAGCAGTGCGTCGTCAGTCTCCATTCGGGTCAGTTCTTCGGCGAGCTCGCGCTGCTGGAGTCGTCGCCGCGCACCGCCACCTGCGTGGTGCGCAAGCCGACGGTGCTGCTGGGCCTGTTTCAACCCGACCTCGAGCAACTGCTGGAGCGCAACGCGAAGCTGGGCGCGCGCGTGGTGTGGAACCTCGCGCGCATGACGGGCCTGCGCCTGCGTGAACTGTCAGACCTGATGCGTTCGCGCGCCGAAGCCGAACCGAAGCAGGAGCCGAAATGAGCACGCCTCCGGTCTTCCCCGCGGGCACGCTGATTCCCCCGCGCGTGGAGCTGACGCTCGCGGAGAAGGTGGTGCGCGCCGTGGTGCTGCTGGCGCTGGGTGGCCTCGCGCTGGCCGTCGCGTGGTTCCTGCGCTTCCTCACGCTGCCGTTGGTGTTGGGCTTCCTCCTCACCTACGTGCTGGGCCCGCTGGTCGACCGCCTCGAGAACCGCGGCATGTCGCGCAGCCGCGCGGTCAGCCTGTGCTTCGGCGCGCTGGTGCTGCTGTTGGTGGCGGCCGTCGCCGCGCTGCTGCCGGGCCTCGAAGCCTGGCTGCAGGAAGCGCCGCGCCCCGGTGAGCAGAGCGCGTTCGAGCTCCAGCTCGAGGCGCGCATCGACCAGTGGCAGGCGTCGCTGACGCACAGCTACCCCAAGGTCGACTGGGCCTCGTACTTCGGCAAGCTGCACGAGGTGCTGCAGCACCAGCGCCGCACGCTGGTCGAAGGGTTGCCCGCGTTGGCGCTCGACCTCGCCTCGCGCGCAGGTTCGGTGGTGCTGGGGCTGGTCATCGCCTTCTTCGTGTTGCTCGACGGCGCGGTGATGAAGAAGGCGCTGGTAGCGATGATGCCCAACCGGCACTTCGAGAACTCGCTGCTGATGCTCCACCGCGTCGACCGGCAGATCAGCTCGTACCTCATCGGCACCGCGCTCGAGAACCTGGCGGTCACGGTCATCGTCGCCATTCCGCTCGTCATCCTCGGCATGCCCAACGCGCTGCTCTTCGCGGTCATCTTCGGCGCGTGCAACGTCATCCCCTTCGTGGGGCCGTTCATCGGCGCGTCGGCGGGGCTGCTCTTCTCGCTGCTCGACCCCAACGCGCCGTCGCTGGCGGTGCTGGCGGCGGTCTACCTGGTGGTGCACTTCATCGACGCGGGCGTCATCGGCCCCTTCGTGATGGGCAAGAGCCTCGACATGCACCCGCTCACCGTCATCGTGGGCATCGCGGTCGGCGGCACGCTGGGCGGCGTGCCCGGCATGCTGGCCATCATCCCCAGCATCGCGGTGGTGAAGGCCATCGCGACGACGCTGGCTGAAGGCATCAGGAACGCCGAAGCCGCGTGATTTGAGATTTCACCTCGGGCGCGGTCGTGGTGTCAGGCACACCATGAACCGCCTGGTCGTCGCCGCCGTCGTCGTCATCTTCGCTGGTTGTCGCTCGCAGCAAGGCCCCGCCGGGCCGGAGGGACCTGCGGGGCCGCAAGGCGCGACGGGCGCAGCAGGTCCGCAGGGTGCGACGGGCGAACAAGGGCCCGCGGGCGCTGACGGCATGCAGGGGCCGGTGGGCCCGATGGGGCTGCAGGGGCCGCAAGGCGCGGTGCTGGTGCTCGATGGCGGCGTGGTGACCGGGCCTCCGGGCTCGTCCGTGCTCGTGACCCCGGTGCCCATCGGAGACGCGACGTGCGCGAACGGCGGCGTGCGCATCACGCAGCTCTCCGACGCGGGAGTCACGCACCTGTGCAACGGCGCGCAGGGGTTGACCGGGCCCGCTGGCGCGCAAGGGCCGCAAGGTGCCACCGGCGCGGATGGCCCTGCAGGCGCGATGGGCCCTGCAGGCCCCGCGGGCGCGCAGGGTCCTCAGGGTGCCGCCGGCGCGACGGGAGCGACCGGCGCGCAGGGCCTGACGGGCCCCGCCGGCCCACAAGGTCCTCAGGGGCCCACCGGCGCGGATGGCCCGGCCGGCGCGGATGGCCCTGCAGGCCCCGCCGGCGCGCAGGGGCCTCAAGGCGCGACTGGTCCCGCCGGCGCGACGGGCCCCGCCGGCCCCGCAGGTGCGGTGCTCTACCTGGACGGCGGCGTCGTCACCCTTGCGCAGGGTCGCCCGTCATTCGCGGGCATCACCACCTTCACCACCAACGGCGCGGTCACCGGGCCCGGCGCGCAGATCGGCCGGCTCGCGGTCAACGCGCACTGCCAGGCGGAGTTCCCCGGCTCGCACGTGTGCACGGACTACGAGTGGGCCGAGTCGACCCCCACCGTCGCGATGCCCGCGTCGGGCGCGTGGCTCGAGTTCTCCAACACGAACAACTCGCGCAGCAGCACCAGCGGCTGCAACACCTGGACTGACGGCACCAGCACCGGCGGCTACTCGCGCACCGCCACCACGCAGACGGGCGCGGTCGTGACCAACACCTCGGCGCCGACGTGTGGAGCCGTGCTGCCCATCGCGTGCTGCCGCGCGCCGACCGTTCCCCGATTCCGCGGCATCACCACCTACGTCACCAACGGCGCCCCCACGGGCCCCGGCGGCCAGCTCGGCCGGATGGCGATGAACGCGCGGTGCGACGTGGAGTTCCCCGGCGCGCACATCTGCACCGACTTCGAGTGGACAGAGTCCACGCCCTTCTTGCCGGTGCCGGCGTCTGGTGCGTGGTTGGAGTTCTCGAACAGTGACAACTCGCGCAGCGCCACCAGCGGCTGCAACACGTGGACGGACGGCACCGCCAGCGGCGGCTACTCGCGCACCGCCACCACTCAGGCGGGGCTGGTCGTCGCCAACACGTCGGCGCCGAACTGCGGCGCGGTGCTCCCCATCGCCTGCTGCGAGTGAGCCGTCGCGCCGGAGTCGGGGTTTCCCGTCAGCCCAGCGCGGTGCGGTAGTCGAGCTCCTGCTCCGCCTCGAACGCCGTGGCGTCGACCGACGCGCCGAGGAAGAACTGCTCCACCGCGTCTTCGACCTGCTGCTTCGTGTCGGCCGCGTTCACCTTCGCGCGGAAGGCCGAGGCGCCGTACAGCCCGTGCGCGTACCACGCGAGGTGGCTGCGGAAGGCGTGCACCGCCATCAGCTCGTCTTTCTTCGCGCGCTGCTCCGGCGGCAGCTCTTCCTTGTGCACGCGCGCGTCGGCCGAGAAGTGGAGGTGCCAGCGGAAGTGCCGCAGCACCAGCGCGCAGCGCTCCTCATTCGTGGGCTTCGGCCCGCCGAGCAACTCGCGGAACAGCCACGGGTTGCCCAGCGCGCCGCGGCCGATCATCACGTAGTCGCAGCCCGTCTCTTCGAGCATGCGCTTCGCGTCGTCGACGGTCTTCACGTCACCGTTGCCGATGACGGGGAAGGCGTTGCCCACGTGCTTCTTGAGCTGCGCGATGGCGCTCCAGTCGGCCTTGCCGGAGTAGCCCTGCGCGCGCGTGCGGCCGTGCATCGCCAGCGCCGCGCAGCCCGCCGCGCCCAGCACGTCGGCCATCTCGAGGAAGTTCCGAGAATTCGCGTCCCACCCGGTGCGGATCTTGACGGTGACAGGAAGGCCCGTCGCCTCGCGGATCTGCCTGACGATTTCACCCGCGCGCGGCGAGTCGCACATCAACCCGGAGCCCGCGCCGGTCTTGGTCACCTTCTTCACCGGACAGCCCATGTTGATGTCGATGATCTGCGCGCCGTACTGCTTCGCGATGACCGCCGCCTTCGCCATCACCTCCGGCTCGCCGCCGAAGAGCTGCAGCGAGTACGGCACCTCGATCTTCTCGTCGTGGCGCAGGTAGCGCATGGTGCGCGAGTTGATGCGGAAGAGCCCGGCCGAGCTGATCAGCTCCGTGGGGCACAGCGCGGCGCCCTGCTCGAAGGCCAACACGCGAAACGGCATCTCCGAGACGCCGGCCATCGGAGCGAGGATGAAGCGGTTCTTCAGCGTGTACGGGCCAATCGGCAGCATCGCGCTCGCCTGTACTGACAAGCCCGGGGCCAACGCAACCCACCAGCTTCGCGCAAGACCCACCTCACACATTCTTGTTCGCGTCACCGATGCGAAACGCGAATGGAGTGCGAGTGCAATCGAGCAGCCAACGGCGTTACCTTGAACGCGGCCGGTGGTTTTTTCTGGGGCGGCACCGGCCCGATGCACGAGATGAGCGCCTCATCGAACAACCACGAAATGCGCGACGGCGATCAGGCTGAAGGAACACCGGAAGGCGACGCCTTCGCGCAGGATCTCCGTCTGGTGTTCGAGGCCTCGCCCGACGTGCTGTTGGTGCTGCGCCCCGACCCTCCCCGCTACACGATGGTCGCCGCGACCAACGCGCGCCTCCGGGCGACGCACACCACGCGCGAGCAGACCATCGGCCGCGGGCTCTTCGAGATCTTCCCCGACAACCCCGACGACCCGGCCGCCACCGGCGCGAGCAACCTCCGGGCGTCGCTCGACCGCGTGCTGGCGACCCGCGCGCCCGACACCATGTCGGTGCAGCGCTACGACATCAAGGCGCCCGACGGCACCTTCCACACCCGGTACTGGAGCCCGAAGAACGTGCCGGTGCTCTCGCCGACCGGCGAGGTGCTCTACGTGCTGCATCGCGTGGAGGACATCACCGAGCTGGTGCAGGCCACCGAGCGCGGCGACGCGCTGATGGACCGCACGAACGCGATGGAGCGCGAGGTGCTCCGCCGGAGCGGGGAGCTGCAGGAGGCCAACCGCGAGCTGCGCAGCGTCAACGCGCGGCTGGCCGAGCTCGACACCAACAAGACCGCCTTCTTCAGCAACGTGAGCCACGAGTTCCGCACGCCGCTGGCGTTGATGCTGGGCCCGCTGGAAGACGCGGTCAGGGCTGACGTGCCGCTCGCCGGCGAGGGGCTGCGCACGGTGCACCGCAGCGCCGTGCGGATGCTGCGACTCGTGAACAGCCTGCTCGACTTCTCGCGCCTCGAGGCAGGCCGCATGCAGGCCCGCTTCGAACCGACCGACCTCGCGGCCATGACCGCCGGCCTGGCGGGCGCGTTCCAATCGCTGTTCAACGACGCAGGCCTGCGCCTGACCATCGACTGCCCGCCGCTCCCGGAGCCGGTGTACGTCGACCACGCGCACTGGGAGAAGATCGTCTCCAACCTGCTGTCGAACGCCTTCAAGTTCACGCTGTCGGGCGGGGTCACCGTGCGTCTGCGGACCGCCGACGGCGCGGCGCTGCTGGAGGTCATCGACACGGGCACTGGCATTCCGCCTCAGGAGATGGCGCGGGTCTTCGAGCGCTTCCACCGGGTGGAGGGCGCGCAGGGCCGGAGCATCGAGGGCTCCGGCATCGGGCTGGCGCTGGTGAAGGAGCTGGTGGGGCTGCACGGCGGCTCGGTGCTGGTCGACAGCGTGGTCGGCAAGGGCAGCACCTTCGTGGTGATGGTGCCGCTGGGCCGCGACCACCTCGCGCCAGACCAGGTGACGACGGCGCAGACAGGCGTTGAGATCGGCGACCAGGCGATGCCCTTCGTGATGGAGGCGGCGCAGTGGAAGACCACGGTGTCGGGCATCCACACGCCGCCGCCGGGGCCCGCGCGGGAGCGGGTGCTGGTGGTCGACGACAACGCCGACATGCGCCGGTACGTGGCCGGGCTGCTGCGCGCGCATTGGCAGGTGGAGACGGCGACCGACGGCCTGAAGGCGCTGCAGGCCATCAAGCGCAAGCGCCCCGATCTCGTCATCAGCGACGTCACCATGCCCGCCCTCGACGGCATCGGCCTGGTGCAGGCGCTGCGCGGCGACCCGGAGACGCGCCAGCTCCCCATCATCCTCGTGTCGGCGCGCGCGGGCGAAGAGGCCCTGGTGCAGGGCATGGAGACCGGCGCCGACGACTACCTCATCAAGCCCTTCTCGTCGCGCGAGCTGCTCACGCGCGTGCGCGCGCACCTCGAATCGGCGCGCAAACAGACCAGCGCCCTGCGCGCCAGCGAGACGCGCTTCCGCCGCCTGGCGGAGTCGGGGCTCATCGGCATCACCGTCTCCGACGCGCGCGGCCGGGTGCTGGAAGCCAACGACGCCTTCCTCAAGATGGTGGGCTGCACGCGCGAAGAGCTGCCGCTGGGCCTGCTGCTGATCGACATCGACCATTCGGAGAACGCCGAGGGCGCCACCGCGAGCCACCCGCTGGAGCGCGAGTATCGGAGGAAGGACGGCCGGCGAATCCCCGTGCTGGCGGCGGTGGCGCCGTTGGAGAACGGCGAGAACCTCACCGTCGCCCTCGACCTCACCGAGCGCAAGCGCCTCGAGGAGCAGTTCCGCCAGGCGCAGAAGATGGAGGCCGTGGGGCGGCTGGCCGGCGGCGTGGCGCACGACTTCAACAACATCCTCTCCGTCATCCTCAGCTACTCCGAGATGATGTGCGACGACCTCGCGGCCGAGGAGCCGATGCGCGCCGACGCGGAGGAGATCAAGACCGCGGCGATGCGCGCCACCGAGCTGACCCGGCAGCTGCTCGCCTTCAGCCGGCAGCAGGTGCTCGCGCCCCGGGTGGTCGACCTGAACCAGGTGCTGAGCGGCCTCGAGAAGATGCTCCGGCGGCTGCTGGGCGCCGACATCACGCTGACGCTCCTGCCCGGCCAGGCGCTGGGCACGGTGAAGGTCGACCCCGGGCAGCTCGAGCAGGTGGTGATGAACCTCGCGGTCAACGCGCGCGACGCGATGCCGCGCGGCGGCAAGCTGACCATCGAGACCTCCAACGTGGAGCTCGACGCCGAGTACGCGGAGGCCCACCACGACGTGCAGCCGGGCGCCTACGTGCAGCTGGTGGTGACCGACACCGGCGTGGGCATGAGCGCCGAGACCATCGCGCGCATCTTCGAGCCGTTCTTCACCACCAAGGAACAGGGCAAGGGCACCGGGCTCGGGCTGTCGACGGTGTTCGGCATCGTGAAGCAGAGCAACGGCCACATCTGGGTGTACAGCGAGCCGGGCCACGGCACGTCGTTCAAGGTGCACCTCCCGCGCCTCGACGAGGCGACCGCCGCGGCCGAGCCCCGCGAGCGCCGGGAGCCGGGCTCGCTGCGGGGCCACGAGACGGTGCTGCTGGTGGAAGACGACGACCAGGTGCGGGGGCTGGTGTGCGGCGTGCTGCGGCGCAACGGCTACGTGGTGCTGGAGGCCTCCAACGGCGGCGAGGCGCTGCTGCTCAGCGAGCAACACGGCGCGAAGATCGACCTGCTGCTCACCGACGTGGTGCTGCCGCTGCTCAGCGGCCGCCAGCTCTCGGAGCGCCTGCGCCCCACACGGCCCGACATGCGGGTGCTCTTCATGTCGGGGTACACCGACGACGCGGTCTTCCAACACGGTATCCTCGAGAGCGGCGCGGAGTTCCTCCAGAAACCCATTACCCCCGGCTCGCTGACCCGAAAGGTCCGCGAGGTTCTCGACCGGGCTTCCCCAGGAGTCGAACGCAAATGAACAAGAACGAGGTCAGGGTCCTGTTGGTCGATGACGACGCGCAGGTGCGCCGCGCCTACGCGGAGAACCTCACGCGACACGACGTGCGGGTCGACACCGCCTCGAACGGCCGCGAGGCCATCGACCTCGTGCGCGCCGGGTCGTACGACGCGATCGTCAGCGACATCTCGATGCCCGAAATGACCGGCGTCGAGCTGCTCAAGGCGGTGCGCGCCCATGACATCGACGTGCCGGTCATCTTGATGACCGGGCAGCCCGAGGTGGAGTCGGCGGTGCGCGCGGTGGAGTACGGCGCCTTCCGCTACCTGACCAAGCCCGTGGCGGGGAAGGAGCTGTGGGAGACCACGCTGCGCGCCGCGCGCCTGCGCAAGCTCGCGCGGCTGAAGGAAGACGCGCTGCAGCTCCCGGGCGGCGGGCAGCTGCGGCTGGCCGAGCGCGCCGCGCTGGAGGTGCGCTTCACGTGGGGCCTCAGCCTCCTGTGGGTGGCGTTCCAGCCCATCGTCGACTACCGCGCGCGCCGCGTGTACGGCTACGAGGCGCTGGTCCGCTCCGATGAGCCGCTGATGAAGAACCCCGCGGAGCTGCTCGACGCCGCGGAGCGCCTGGGGCGCCTGCACGAGCTCGGTCGCGCGGTGCGCGGGCAGGTCGCCGAGCTGAGCGCGGCCATCGGCGACGCGCGGCTCTTCGTGAACCTCCACTCGGAGGACCTCAACGACCTGCAGCTGTACGCGCAGGAGTCGCCGCTCTCGAAGATCGCCTCGCGCGTGGTGCTGGAGGTCACCGAGCGCGCGTCGCTGGAGGGCGTGCGCAACGTCTCGCAGCAGATCGCCGCGCTGCGGAAGCTGGGCTACCACGTGGCGATCGACGACCTCGGCGCCGGCTACGCGGGCTTGAGCAGCTTCACGTTGCTCAACCCGGAGGTGGTGAAGCTCGACATGTCGCTGGTGCGGGGCGTCGACTCCGACCCGAAGCGCCAGGCCATCGTCAAGTCGATGATGTCGCTGTGCGAAGAGCTGGGCATCGTGGTCATCGCCGAGGGCGTGGAGACCGTCGCCGAGCGAGACACGCTGTGCCTGTACGGGTGCAACCTCTTCCAGGGCTACCTGTTCGCGAAGCCGGCGCGCGCCTTCCCTGTCCCGAAATGGTGAGACCTCGCACCGCACCCGGGGAGGCATGACGCGATGACGTCAGACGACATCAGGGTGTTGGTGGTTGATGACGACGCGGCGGTGCTGCGCGCCAGCGCGGCGGCCCTGCGGAGGCGCGGCGCCACCGTGGAGATGGCGTCGAGCGGGCGCGAGGCCATCCACCGGGTGCGCACCGCCGTGTGGGACGTCATCATCAGCGACCTCTCGATGCCGGAGATGAGCGGCCTCGAGCTCCTCAAGGAGGTGCGCGCGTACGACGTCGACGTGCCCGTCATCTTGACCACCGGCCACCCCGACCTCGAGTCGGCGATGCGCGCGGTGGAATACGGCGCCTTCCGCTACCTCACCAAGCCGGTCTCCGCGGAGGCGCTGTGGGAGCTCACCCAGCGCGCCGCGCGGCTGCGGAAGCTGGCCCGCCTGAAGGAGGCCGCGCTGCAGCTCCCCGGGGCGGGGAGCCCGCGCCTCGCCGAACGCGCCGCGCTGGAGGTGCGCTTCGACACCGCGCTGGCCAGCCTGTGGCTCGCGTTTCAGCCCATCGTCGATTGGCGCGCGAAGCGGGTGTACGGCTACGAGGCGCTGCTGCGCTCCGACGAGCCGATGTTGAAGAACCCCGCGGAGCTGTTCGACGCCGCCGCGCGGCTCGACCGCCTGCGGGAGCTGGGCCGCGCGGTGCGCTCGCGCGCGGCGGCGGCCTGCGCGACGCTGACCGACCCGCGCGTGTGGCTCTTCGTGAACCTCCACGCGTCAGACCTGAACGACGAGCAGCTCTACGCCCCCGAGGCGCCGCTCACGAAGCTGGCGGCGCGGGTGGTGCTGGAGATCACCGAGCGCGCCTCGCTGGAGGGTGTGCGCAACGTGACCAACCAGGCCCGAGCGTTGAAGCGGCTCGGCTTTCAGGTGGCGATCGACGACCTCGGGGCGGGCGTGGCGGGCCTCAGCGGCTTCACGCTCTTCGACCCGGAGGTGGTGAAGCTCGACATCTCGCTGGTGCGCGGCGTCGACACCGACACGCGGCGGCAGGCCATCATCAAGTCGATGCTCTCGCTGTGCGACCAGCTCGGCATCCTCGTCATCGCGGAGGGCGTCGAGACCAACGACGAGCGCCGGGTGCTGTGCGAGCTGGGGTGCAACTACCTGCAGGGCTACCTCTTCTCGAGACCGGAGCGCGCCTTCCCGCAGCCGCGGTGGTAGCGCCGGAGGTCACCGCGGCAGCGCGCCCGTGAGCAACCCGCGCAGGTGCTGGCAGTACGGCTCCACGTAGTCGTGCAACCACGGGTTCATCAGCGTGTGCCGCAGCAGGAACACGCCGTCATCATCGGGCGCCTCGAGGTCGACCCCCAGCTGCGCGATGAGCAGCAGCTTCTCCTCCGGCGAGAGGTGCGTCAGCGGCACGGTGGTGCAGGAGCCGAAGAACTCGCGCGCCTGCACCGGGAGGTCGGGGCGCACCGACATCGCGTCGTAGAGCGTGCGCGTCAGCGCGTTCGCCGCCCGCAGCGAGGTGTTCCCCGCCGGGTTGAGCGCGAGGCAGATGAGGTTGCAGTCGGGCTCGTAGGGGATGGCGAGCTTCACGCGCGGTGCCAGCTCGACGGCCAGCGCGTTGAGGCCGTCGAACAGCGCCTCGCAGGTGTGCACCGAGCGCGCGATGAGCCGCCCGAAGTGCGCCGAGTCCAACGGCAGGACGCGGTGGTTCACGTAGCAGGCCGCGGCGGCCGCGCCTGGCCGGCTGCCCTCGAGGCTGAAGCGGCCGGGCCTGCGGAAGCGCGCGTCGTCATCGGCGTCGGCGGAGACGAACACGTACGCCGCGTCTTGCGTCAGCAGGTCGCAGCCGCGCCGGTCGCGGAAGAGAATCGCGCCGCAGCCGAAGGGCACGAAGCCCAGCTTGTGCGGGTCGACGGTGATGGAGTCGGCCTCCGCCAGCGCGGCGGTGGCGCGATGCACCCGCGCGCTGGGGAAGTACTTGAACTCCTGCGCCACGGCTTCGCGAGATCTCAGCCCGCCCGCCTCGTCGCGGAACAGCGAGGGGATGTAGCCGCCCCACGCCGCGTCGACGTGCAGCCAGAACTGCAGCGGCGCGCCACGCAGCTTCACCAGCGCGTCAATCTCATCGAGCGTCCCGAACTCGGTGGTGCCGTACACGCCCACCACCGCCAACACCGGGAGCTGCTGCGCCGCGCGCTCCTTGAGCATCGCCTCCAGCGCGCGCGGGTCGACGCGGCCATGCGCGGTGGGCACCTCCAGCAACTGGCCCGCGCCGAGGCCCAGCAGCTTCATCGCCTTCTTCCACGAGTAGTGCGCGGTGGCGGGCGCCAGCACCACCAGCTTCGCCACCAGCGGGTGCTTCGCCGCGAACGCCGCGAGGCCCACGTTCTCCACGCGCGCCTCTTCGACCGCCGCGCGGAGGTCGGGGAGCTCGCGGCGCACGCGGGTCAACAGCTCCAGCGTGTCGGCGACGCTCCAGTTCAGCAGCGCGAAGTCGTCGTCACGGAGCCGCGGGTCCAACCAGGAGCCGCGCGCCTCGCACGCGTCGCGCACCGCCAGCGGGTAGAGCCGCACCGCGCGCGCGAGCCACAGCCCTTCGTCGTTCGCCACCGTGCCGCCCGAGGTGAGATGCCCGAAGGGCTTGCCGTCGAAGCCGAACATCTTCGCGAGCTGCTGCGCGACCTCCAGCTCCAGCTTCACCGTCACCGGCGCCGACTCCTCGACGACGTTGTTGGGGTTGTAGAGCGTGGTGACCAGCTGCGCGATGAGCCCGGGCATCAGCAGCTCGCTGACCATGTGGCCCACGTAGCGCGGGTGGAAGAACGGCACCGAGCGCTTGAGCTGCGCGGTGAGCTGGTGGAGCTCCTGCCGCGTGCGCGCGATGCCGTCGAGGAACACGGCGTCGTACTGCTCGCGCACGGTGATGGGCGGCGCGTCTTCGGGGTGGAAGTTGCGGCGCCAGAAGACGTGGTCGCGCACCAACTCCAGCAGCGCGCGCTCGAAGAAGTCGTTGTTCTCGCCGTAGGCGCCGAGGAACCAGGGAGCGAGCGGATCAGCCATGAGCGCATCGCTTACCCAGCGGCCGCGCCGCGCGCTCCGCAGAGTTTGCGTTCTCGGGGCGGCCCACCCCAAATACGCGGATTCCCCTCGGAAAATGGCGCGCTGGGTGGCGCTGACTTTTACAAGTCACGCGCGAACGGCAGGTGCGAGGGGCTCCGACAATCCCCGCATGACCACTCCCGTGAAGCAGCTCAACGCAGACCTCTCGAAGCTGAAGTCGTTGAAGGCGAACGAGTCGAAGCAGCTCGCCGCGGTGAAGACGCAGGAGGCGCAGCTCCTCAAGAAGTACCAGGCCGCGCCGTCGCTCACCGCGTTCAAGGACGCCGCCGCGCGCCTCATCGCGCTGGGCGCGAAGGAGGAGTCGATTCGCGAGCACTACGACCCGGCCATCGCGAAGACGAAGAAGGCCGCGCTGAAGGACCTGCCGAAGGCCGCGCCGTCGCTCTCGCTCAAGACGCTCAACGCCGACCGCAAGGCGCTGGGCCTCAAGCCGCTGGCGCACGCACCGGCGGCGCCCTACGGCGAGCCGTGGAAGAAGGGCCCGGGCCAGTTGGAGGGCGGCGACACCTCGCACTACCAGTCGGCCGCGACGTTCGAGAAGTCCATCGCGCACTCGCAGTTCGCGGCCATCAAGGCCACCGAGGGCACCAGCTACGTCGACCCGACCTTCAAGAAGCGCTGGGCGGAGCTCGGGAAGAAGGTCGACTCCGGGAAGATGTCTCTGGGCATGGCGTACCTGTTCCTCGACAAGGGCAACGGCGCCGGTCAGGCGAAGCACTTCCTCAACACGCTGGGCATCCACGGGAAGTTGAAGCCGGGCACGCGCCTGGCGCTCGACTGGGAGGCCGGCGCGCTCTCCAGCCCGCAGACGTTGAAGGACGCGGCGAACGAGATCCACAAGGTCACGGGGCTCTGGCCCGTCATCTACACGTCGGGCAGCCAGGTGAGCCGCGCGAAGGCCGCGGTGCCGCACGCGCCGCTCTGGGCCGCGCAGTGGACCGGCGGCAAGGCGAACCACAACGTGCCCTTCGTGCAGTACAGCGACGGGCCGGGCTACGACCACGACGTGTTCAACGGCGGCGTGGCCGCGCTGCGCAAGTTCGCCGGCTTCTGAAAATCAGCTCCGAGACGGGATGAGCCGCGCCAGGGTGCTTCGCCAGGGCGCGGCGTTCCATTTCTCGGGGAAACAGCGCGCGAGCAGCTCGAGCATGATGCTCACCGCCGTCGACGCGCCCGGTGACGCGCCCAGCAGCGCGGCAATGGACCCATCGGCGCTGGTGACGACCTCCGTGCCGAACTTGAGTTCTCCGCCGCCCTTCCCGTCGTTCTTGATGATCTGCACGCGCAGCCCGGCGACCTGCACCTCCCAGTCGTCGCCGTTCGCCGCCGGGTAGTAGCGGCGCAGCAGCTCCTCGCGTTGCTCTTCACTCAGCATCGCCTGGCCCACGAGGTAGCGCGTGAGGTCGGCGTTCGCGAGGCCGGCGCTCATCATCGTCGACACGTTGTGGATGCCGATGGAGCCCAGCAGGTCCATCCACGAGCCCTGCTTCAGGAAGCGCGTGGTGAAGCCGGCGTAGGGGCCGAAGAGGAGCTCCTGCTTTCCGTCGATCCACCGGGTGTCGAGGTGCGGGACCGACATCGGCGGCGCGCCGACCTCGGCTTGCCCGTACACCTTCGCGTGATGCCGCGAGATGACGTCGCGGTTGGTGCAGCGCAGCCACTGCCCGCTCACCGGGAACGCGCCGTAGCCCTTCGCTTCCGGCACGCCGGAGCTCTCGAGGAGATTCAGCGAGTAGCCGCCCGCGCCGATGAACACGAAGTTCGCCTTCACCGAGCGCTCGGCGCCGGTCGCGAGGTCTTTCACGTCGATGCGCCACTGCGCGCCATCGCGCTGAAGGCCGCGCACCTCGTGGTGCAAATGCACCGCGCCGTTGGGCTGCCTGGCGAGTGTGTCGAACATCGCGCGCGTCAACGCGCCGAAGTTCACGTCGGAGCCGCGGGCCATGCGCGTCGCCGCGACGGGCTGTGCGCGGTCGCGGCCCTCCATGATGAGCGGTACCCAGTCGGCGATGCGCGCGGCGTCGCGGGTGAACTCCAGCCCCTCGAAGAGTGGAGAACGTCGCAGCCCCTCGACGCGACGCTCGAGGAACGCGGCGCCCTCGTCACCGATGACGAAGCTCAAGTGCGGCACGTTGCGCAAGAAGGTGGAGAGCTCCGGCAGCTCGCCGCTCGTGGAGAGCGACCGCCACAGCTCGAGGCTCTCGTTGAACTGCGCGGCGATCTTCACGGCCTTGCTGCAGTCGACCGCGCCGTCCTTGCCCTGCGGCGTGTAGTTCAGCTCGCAGAACCCGGAGTGCCCGGTGCCGGCGTTGTTCCACGCGTCGCTGCTCTCGGCGGCGGCGCCATCGAGGCGCTCGAAGGCGACGATGCGCAGATTCGGCTCCAGCTTGCGGAGCAGCGTGCCCAGGGTGGCGCTCATGATGCCGGCGCCGATCAACACCACGTCGCACTCGGAGGGTCGACTCACGGCGCGCGAAGCTACTCCCTCTCCCCCGGGGTGCGGGCGCTACCGTGCGCTCACCTTCGTGTCCCTGAGCAGCTCGCGACGAAGGGTCACGGCCAGCGTCGCCGACGCGTCGCGCGCCTGCCGCGTGTCGCTCAGGGTCTTCTCCAGTTCCAGCAAGCGCTGCCCCAGCTTCTTCGCCGCGTCGGGCGCGGTCGTCTTGCCGAGGGCGGCGAGGTTCTCCCGCGTGCGCGCGAGGTCGAGCTCCGACTGCCGCAGCTTGGCGTCGAGCTGCGCCACCTGCGCCGTCGCGTCTTCCGCGCGCGACACCTCACGCTTGAGCTGCGTCAGCGTCGCCTTCACCTCATCGGGCAGCTTGCGCGCGAGCAGTGCGTCGAGGCGCCGTGTCGTCAGCGCGTCGGCGGTGATGCGCTCGATGACCGCGCCCTCTTCGACCAGCTCCACCGACTCCGAGGCCTTCGGCGCGACGTTGAGGC
>CAMLFP010000051.1 GCA_946479335.1 uncultured Archangium sp. | reverse complement strand
CACTGGAACGGCTGCGACGGCGGCACCCGTGACAGTCGTGCCGCGATCAGAAAGTCCCCGCGCGCGTAAGCCGTTGAAACAAAACTGTTTCAATCTTGGCTCAACCCGTGCATTGACGGGCTGCGTCATGAACTCAGGACCTCTCCCCACGCTGCGCAACGAGACCCGGGCGCCCGTCACCGCGCTCACGTTCTTGAAGCCGGCGTTCCACATCGCCATCGCCCCGGAGACGGGCGAGCTCGAGGTGAAGGTGGAAGCTGCCGCTCCGCGCGGTGAGGCCCGCGCCGCGACGTTGACGCACGCGTAAGCCCTTGCGAAAGGGCTGTTCATGACGAGCCCCACATTGGCAGCGGTCGTGCTCTGCGCCGGCAAAGGCACGCGCATGAAGTCAGACCGCGCGAAGGTGCTGCACCCCATCCTCGGTCGTCCGCTGGCCTGGTACCCCATCTCGACGGCATACGAAGTCGGCGCCACGCAGGTGGTCGCGGTCGTCGGTCATCAGGGTGACGAGGTGAAGGCGGCGTTGACGGCGGGGTTCTCCGGCTTTCCGCTCCAGTTCAGCGTGCAGGCGCAGCAGCGTGGCACCGGAGACGCGGTCGCCGCGGCGCGCGGTGCACTCACCGGCTTCTCGGGCGCGGTGCTCATCCTCTATGGCGATGTCCCGCTCCTCACGGCGGAGACGATTCGGCGCCTCACCGACGCGTACAACCCGAGCCGTGGGCCCCTGGCGATGATCTCCTGCCGCCTGGCGGACCCCACCGGCTACGGCCGCGTGCTGCGCGACGCGAACGGCAAGGTCACCGGCATCGTCGAGCAGAAAGACGCCACCGACGCGCAGCGCCGCATCACCGAGGTGAACGCGGGAATCTATGTGGTCGACGCGAAGTTCCTGTGGGGCGCGCTGGAGAAGCTGACGCCGCAGAACGCGCAAGGGGAGCTCTATCTGACCGACATCGTGAGCCAGGCCGCGGCCGTCGGCGAAGTCGCCGTCGTCGAGGCGCCCGCCGAAGAGACCGCTGGCGTGAACGATCGCGTCGAGCTCGCGCAGCGCGCGGAGGTCATCCGCGCGCGCATCAACACGCGGCACATGAAGCTGGGCGTCACGCTGCAGCACCCGGCGTCGACCTTCATCGACGCGGGCGTGGAGATCGGCCCGGAGACGACCATCGGCCCCAACGTCTCGATTCAGGGCGACTGCGAGATCGGCGCGAACGCATTCATCGGCCAGGGCGCGGTGCTGGTGCACACCACCGTCGGCGACGGCGCGGAGGTGAAGCCGTACTCCGTGTTGGAGGAAGCGGTCGTCGGCCCGAAGTGTCACGTCGGTCCGTTCGCGCGGCTGCGTCCCGGCAGCGTGTTGGACGAAGGTGTCCACGTCGGCAACTTCGTCGAGACCAAGAAGGCGCACCTGCGCAAGGGCGTGAAGGCGGGGCACCTCGCGTACCTCGGCGACGCGGACATCGGCGCCGGCAGCAACATCGGCGCGGGCACCATCACCTGCAACTACGACGGCGTCGCGAAGCACGAGACGGTGCTGGGCGCGGGCGTCTTCGTGGGCAGCGACACGCAGCTGGTGGCGCCGGTGAAGGTCGGTGATGGCGCGTTCATCGCGGCCGGTTCGACGATTACGGAAGACGTGCCGGCCGGCGCGCTGGCGCTCTCGCGCACGCCGCAGCAGGTGAAGGAAGGCTGGGCGGAGCGTCGCAAGAAGGTTCTCGAAGGTCTCAAGAAGGGCTGAACCACCATGTGCGGAATCGTTGGTTACGTCGGTGACAAAGATGCAGCGCCCATCCTCGTGGGCGGCCTCAAGCGGCTCGAGTACCGCGGGTATGACTCGGCGGGCGTGGCGGTGCTCGATGGGCCGACGCTCACCGTGGTGCGCGCGACCGGCAAGCTGCGCAACCTCGAAGGGAAGATCTCCACCGAGACGCCCAAAGGCCACACCGGCATCGGCCACACGCGCTGGGCGACGCACGGGCGGCCGTCTGACAACAACGCGCACCCGCACACCTTCGAGGGCGTGTCGGTGGTGCACAACGGCATCATCGAGAACCACCTCGCGCTGAAGGCCGCGCTCAAGGCGAAGGGCCACGCGTTCTCGTCGGAGACCGACTCCGAGGTGTTCGCGCACCTCATTCGTGAAGCGCAGAAGAGCGGCAAGGGGCTGCTCGACGCGGTGAAGGCCGCGGTCGCGCAGGTGAAGGGCACGTACGCGCTGGTGGCGATCACCGAGGCCGAGCCCGACGTCATCGTGTGCACGCGCGAGGCGCAGCCGATGGTGCTGGGCTACGCCGACGGGCAGAACTTCGTGGCCTCCGACGTGCCCGCGCTGCTGGAGCACACGCGCGACGTGGTGTTCATGGAAGACGGCGACGTCGCGGTGTTGAAGGCGGGTGGCATCACGCTCTTCGATCGCACCGGCGCGAACGTGAAGCGCAAGGTCACCCGCGTCGACTGGACGCCCGGCATGGCGGAGAAGGGCGGCCACAAGCACTTCATGCACAAGGAGATCTGCGAGCAGCCGCGCGCGGTCGCCGACACGCTGCGTGGGCGCGTGCTGCGTGAAGAGGGCGACGTGCACTTCGACGGCTGGCCGTTCAGCGACGCCGACGTCAAGGCGTTGGACCGCGTGTGGATTCTGGCGTGCGGCACCTCGTGGCACTCCGGCCTCGCCGGCAAGTGGATGATCGAGTCGCTGGCGAAGATCCCCGTGGAGGTCGAGCTGGCGAGCGAGTTCCGCTACCGCGACCCGCTGGTGTCGAAGAACCAGCTCGCGGTGGCCATCTCGCAGTCGGGTGAGACGCTCGACACGCTGGCCGCGATGCGTGAAGCGAAGGCGCGCGGCGCGACGACCATGACGTTGTGCAACGTCGTCGGCTCCGCGATGACCCGCGAGGCCGACTTCACGGTGCTGACCAACGCCGGCCCGGAGATCGGCGTCGCCTCGACCAAGGCCTTCACCACGCAGCTGGTCGGCCTCTACCTGCTCGCCATCAAGTTGGGCCGCCTCCGCGGCACGCTGACGAAGGAAGAGGCGCAGAAGCACCTCACGTACCTCGCGGAGGTGCCCAAGGAGATCGAGACCGTTCTCCACACCGAAGCGAAGGTGAAGGAGATCGCGCGGAAGTACCTGAACGCGCAGGACTTCCTCTTCCTCGGCCGCGGGCCGATGCACGCGGTGGCGCTCGAGGGCGCGCTGAAGTTGAAGGAGATCTCGTACATCCACGCCGAGGGCTACGCGGGCGGCGAGATGAAGCACGGGCCCATCGCGCTCATCGACGAGAAGCTGCCTGTGGTGGTGATCGCGCCGCGCGAGCCGCACGTCCACTACGAGAAGATCATCGGGAACATCGAAGAGGTGCGCGCGCGTGGTGGCCAGGTCATCGCGCTGGTGGAGGCGGGTGACGAGCACGCCCGCTCGCTGGCCAACGACTTCATCGAGCTGCCGAAGACCAGCGCGCTCATCGCGCCGTTGATCGCCACCGTGCCGCTGCAGCTCTTGAGCTACCACGTGGCCGATCTGCGCGGCACCGACGTCGACCAGCCGCGCAACCTCGCCAAGAGCGTGACGGTGGAGTGAGGCCGCACAATTTCGTGTGGCTCCCGGCCCGGGCGTGCACTACTCGTTCTCTCGAAGTGCCACTTCATCGGGAGAGAACACGTGCGGAAAGCGATCATCGTCGGTGCCACGTTGTTGGCCGTTTCGTCGTGCAAGAAGGAGACGCCGCCCGCGCCTCCTCCGGCGCCCACGCCCGCGCCTGAAGCGGTGAAGCCCGCGGCGCCGGCCGGTGACGCCACGCTGGCGAAGGCGAAGGCCCTCTTCAAGCCGCTCAGCGCGCAGTTCACCTCCGAGGCCAACGCCTGCACGCCGGAGCGCGTGACGCTGGGCCGCCAGCTCTACTTCGAGAAGCGTCTCTCGAAGAACCAGGACGTGGCCTGCAACAGCTGCCACCTCCTCAACGCGTTCGGCGTCGACAACAAGCCGACCTCCGAGGGGCACAAGAAGCAGCTCGGCGAGCGCAACTCGCCCAGCGTCTACAACGCCGCCGGCCACTTCGTGCAGTTCTGGGACGGCCGCGCCGCCGATGTCGAGGCGCAGGCCAAGGGCCCGGTGCTGAACCCCGTCGAGATGGCGATGAAGGACGAGGCCTCGGTGGTGAAGGTGCTCAAGTCGGTGCCCGGCTACGAGCCGCTGTTCGCCGCCGCGTTCCCCGGCGAGAAGGACCCCATCACCTACGACAACATGGCGAAGGCCATCGGCGCGTTCGAGCGCACGCTGGCGACGCCCTCGCGCTTCGACAAGTACCTCGCGGGTGACGAGAAGGCGCTCACCGACGCCGAGAAGAAGGGCATCGAGACGTTCATCTCCGTGGGCTGCACCGCGTGCCACACCGGCGAGTTCGTCGGCGGCGGCATGTACCAGAAGTTCGGGCTCGTGAAGGCCGTGCCCGATCTCAAGGACGAGGGGCGTTCGAAGATCAGCAAGAACGACGCGGAGAAGTTCTTCTTCAAGGTGCCCTCGCTGCGCAACGTCGAGAAGACGGCGCCGTACTTCCACGACGGCAGCAAGCAGACCCTCGAGGAGGCCATCGCCTTCATGGGCGAGTATCAGCTCGGCAAGACGCTCTCGAAGGAGGAGGTCGACTCCATCGCGACGTTCCTCAAGTCGCTCACCGGTGAGCTGCCGCCGCCCGCGCTCATCGCGGAGCCCGCCACGCTGCCCGGCGGCAAGAGCACGCCGAAGCCCGACCCGACCTGATTCAAGGCGGGTCAGCGACGAAGCCCGAGCGGGTGTCGACGCGATTGGTAGCGTCGGCGCCCGTTGTCTTGTTCGCGTCATTCACCGGCGCGGGTTCGCGGGCTTGACCCTGCTTGTATTTCGTCCAGCCCAACCACGCCGCTCCAGCGATGATCACGACGAGCACGTAGCGCATGGCGCGAGAGCCTACCGGAGCACTGATGACGAACACCATTTCCGACCGAAGCGAGCGCGCGTTGCTGGCGCTCTTCCCCAACGTGCTGGGCCGCCCTGACGCGGCGTCGTGGCTGGTCGATCAGCTCGTCGACGCGGAGCTGCACCGGCGCGGCAACCTCGACGCGGTGTCGGGCGCCTTCCACCCGCTGGCGCTGACCCAGGGCTCGCTGCTCAAGGAGGAGTTCGACTTCTCCACGCAGGCGCACGCCGACGGGTGGGTGCTGGGCGCGGTGCTGGTCGACCCGCTGGAGTTCACGCTCTTCAACATGAAGCACGGCTTCCCCGCGGGCGACGCGGCGCTCAAGGCGATGGTGGCGGCGATGAAGGAGGCCGCGCCCGACGCGAAGGTGGTGCGCATCCACACCGATGGCTTCGCGGTGCTGTTGGGGCCCACCTCGTCGGCGCGCGCCACGCCCGAGCTGCTGCAGCGCACGCGCGAGGCGCTGGGCCGCGCGCTGCCGGAGGTGCGCTTCACGATGGGGTTGCTGGAGCTCACCGTCGTCGAGCCGCCGAACTGGCAGGTGCTGGGCCCGCTGGCGTGGGCGGAGTGCGAGCGCGCGCTGATGATCGCGCGGCGTCAGCCGACCGAGGCGCTGCAGGCGCGGCGCGTGGAGCTGAACGGGCGGCTCCCCGACTTCAACCAGCGGTAAGGTGCGCGCCATGCAAGCTCCCAACGAGACGAGCGCGGTGCGGCAGGCCTTCGACGTGCTGCGGAAGGCCGCCGGCGACAAGCCGTACCTCGACGCCGACGAGCGCGAAGATCTCCTGAGCCGGTTGATCTCGTTGCTGCAGCAGCACGAGCAGGCGTTCGTCGACGCCATCTCCGATGACTTCGGTTACCGCGTGCGCCTCGAGTCGCTCATCGCCGACGTGATGGTGCCCATCGACGGTGCCCGCTACGCGCGCGCCCACGTGCGCGAGTGGATGCAGCGGCGCCCGGTGTCCACCAGCCCGCTGTTCCTCCCGTCGCACGCCTTCGTCGAGCCGGTGCCGCTCGGCGTCGTCGGCGTCATCGCCCCGTGGAACTACCCGGTCGATCTCGCGCTGGGCCCCGCGATCGCCGCGCTCGCCGCCGGTAATCGCGTGCTGCTCAAGCCCTCGGAGCTGACGCCGAAGACCAGCGCGCTGCTGGCGAAGACGGTCAGCGAGTTCTTCAAGCCCGACGAGCTCGTGGTGGTGGAGGGCGGCGTCGACGTCGCGCGGGAGGTCACCGCGCTGCCGTTCGATCACCTCCTCTTCACCGGCTCCACCGCGGTCGGCAAGCACGTGGCGCGCGCCGCCGCGGAGAACCTGGTGCCCACCACGCTCGAGCTCGGCGGCAAGTCACCGGTGCTGGTGCACGACAGCTACAGCGTGTCGCGCGCGGCGGAGCGCGTGGCGCTGGGCAAGACCTTCAACGCCGGCCAGACCTGCATCGCGCCCGACTACCTGCTGGTGCCGAAGGCGAAGGAGGCGGCGTTCGTCTCCGCGCTCAAGGATCAGCTCCTCAAGCAGCACCCCGCGGGGGAGGGCTTCACGTCGATGGCCAGCGAGAAGGGCCGCGCGCGCATGCAGGCGCTCGTCGACGACGCGAAGGCGAAGGGCGCGACGGTGACCGAGACCTTCAAGCCGAAGGAAGGCACGCGTGCCTTCGGGCCGCTCATCCTCACCAACGTCACCGACGAGATGCTGGTGATGCAGGAGGAGATCTTCGGGCCGATCCTCCCCATCGAGACCTACGAGCGCCTCGACGACGCGTTCAAGAAGATCAACGCGCGGCCGCGCCCGCTGGCCTTCTATTACTTCGACAACGATGAGGAGCGCGTCGACGCGGCGCTCAAGCGCGTGACGTCGGGCGGCGTCGTCATCAACGACACGCTGGCGCACTTCGCCCAGGAGGAGCTGCCGTTCGGCGGCGTCGGCCCCAGCGGCATGGGTGCGTACCACGGCGTGCGCGGCTTCGAGACCTTCAGCCACCTGCGGGGCGTGATGCACGCCAGCCGCGGGAGCCCCGCGTACAATCTCCTCAAGCCGCCGTTCAACGCGCTGGTGACGAAGACCATCGAAGTTCTGGTGCGTGGCGTGCGCGGCCTCGTGTCAAAGTGAATACCCCGCCGCGTGTTTCGTCATGCGGCGCCAACCCGTACAAGGAGCAATACGCATGAAGGTGGCACCTCTCACGTTGTGTCTGGGCGCGGTGTTTCTCGGTGTGGGTTGCGCGGAGCCGAACCCGCTCGACGAGACCTCTCAGGGTGTGGGGGTGACGGCGGCGTCGGCGCGCAGCGCCAGCCTGGCGTTCGACGCGATGGCCGGCACCGGCCCCGCGTGCGCGTCGGTGACGACGGCCTGCACCACCTACCCGTGCGACGGCGAAGTGGCCATCACGGTGGGCGGTGAGTGCGGCCTGCGCCTCGGGCTCTCGGGCGGCACGGTGACCGTGAAGGGCTCGTGGTCTGACGCCAACTCCGCGACGGTGCAGACGGTGTTCGCGAGCGTGCAGTCGAGCGGCAAGACCTACGCGTACGAGAGCGTCACGCAGATGTCGGTCGACCGCTCGGGCAACACCACCACCGTGCAGTTCAGCGCGGCCAACGCGGCCGCCCGCAGCGACATCAGCGGCGCGGCGCTCGCGAGCACCAACACCTGGCGGGCCGTCGTCGACTCGAAGGGCACCACCGACGAGAACGACGACACGATGACCATCTCCTCGTCGTCGGTGTCGGCGTCTGCCGGCCTCGGGAACTCGGCGGCGGTGGTGAAGCTGGATGACGTCGTCATCTCGCCTGACTGCGACAAGAACCCCATCTCGGGGACCGGCAACAGCACCAAGGTCGAGGGCATCATCCCCAAGATCGACACCATCACCTTCCACTCGGCGTGCGACGGCAAGGCCGAGTTCAACAACAAGTCGTACGCCTTCAACATCAACGTCGACGTCAGCGCGAAGTAGTCACGACGCAGGTCTGGTGCGCGTCTTCGCCCACTCGCGGAGGCGCGCCACATCTTCACCCATCATCACCGCGAGCGGCGGCGTCTCCCTGGCGGCAGCGAGGAGATGGTCGCCGCTCAGCTCCACGTTGTCGGCGAACGCGTCGTAGAGCCCGGCGACGACCAGCTGTTCGAGCTCCGCGCCGCTGAACTGCGGCGTCTCGCGCGCCAACTCGGCGATGGGGTAGTTGGCCGGGTCGCGGCGCCGCTTGCGCAGCTGCAGCTCGAGGATGGCCGCGCGCTCCGCTTCAGTGGGGAGGTCGACGAAGAAGATCTCGTCGAAGCGGCCCTTGCGCAGCAGCTCCGGGGGCAACGCGTCGATGCGGTTGGCGGTCGCCACCACGAACACCGGCGCGGTCTTCTCCTGCAGCCAGGTCAGCAGCGTGCCCAGCACGCGCGCCGAGACGCCGGTGTCGTTCGCGCCGCCGCCGGACCCTGCCAGGCCTTTCTCAATCTCGTCGATCCACAACACCGCAGGCGCCAGGCTCTCCACCGCGCGGATCGCCTTGCGCAGGTTCTCCTCGGAGCTGCCCACCAGCCCCGAGAAGATGCGGCCCATGTCGAGGCGCACCAGCGGCAGCTTCCAACTGGTGGCGATGGCGCGCGCGGTGAGGCTCTTGCCGCAGCCCTGCACGCCGAGCAGCAGCAGGCCCTTGGGCGCCGGGAGCCCGAACGCGCGCGCCTTCTCGGAGAACGCGTTGCGGCGACGTTCGAGCCAGCGCTTGAGGTGCGTGAGGCCGCCGACGTCGGAGAGCGACTGTTCGGTCGCGTAGTACTCGAGCAGCCCCGACTTGCGCACCACCTGGCTCTTCTCGTGGAGGATGAGCTGCAGATCATTCCCGTCGAGCTTGTTGTCTTGCGCGATGGCCTTGGCGAAGGCGTTCTCGGCCTCGACCAGCGTGAGCCCGTGCGCCGCGCCGACGAGCTGTTCGGCCTGTTCGCCGGAGAGGTCGACCGTGGCCTTGCGGTTCTTGGTGACGACCCGGGCGATCTCGCGCAGCAACCCCATGAGGTCGGCGCGGGAGGGCAGGGGCACGTCGACGACGGAGACCTCCTTCTCGAGCTCCTCGGGGAGCTTCAGCGTCGGCGCCACGATGATGATGGTCGTGAACTGCGTCTTGAGCATCATCCCCACCTCGCGCAGCGCGCGCACCACGAAGGCGTCGTCGAGGTAGCGGTGGAAGTCCTTGAGCAGCACCAGCGACGCGTTCGGAAGCCGGGAGATCTGCGCGAGCGCGCGCGCGGGCTCGAGGGTGTCGGGGTCGGGTGGGGCCCGCTGCGTCAACGAGCGCAGCCCGCGCGTGGCGGTCCACTCCGCGAGGTCCTTCCCGTGCGTGCGGGCGACCTCGCCGAGCAGCTTCTCCACGCGCTCCTCCTCGAAGGTCACCAGGTAGAGGAGCGTGCAGCGTGCGCGGATCTGCGTGTCGATCTCGCGGAGGAACGCGGGCTGGTCAGACATGCCCGCGATCCTACGCGATGCGCGTCACGGCTTCGCGGGTGGCGGGGGCTCGATCAGCTCCACCTTCGAGCCGTCGCTGAGCGCGGCGTTGGCGATGCGCACCACGCGCTCGTCGCCGGTGAGCCCGCTGGCGATCTGCAGCGTCATGCCGGTGTCGCGCTCGATGGTGATCTTCCTCAACGAGATGACGTTACCGGCGCCGACCACCGCGACGCGCGTGCCGTTGGAGTCGTTGTACAGCGCCGTCGCCGGCACCTCGTAGAGCCGGTGCGGCGCGGGCAACGTCAGCGCGACCTGCACGTACATGCCGGTGAGGAGCTCCTTGTTCTCGTTGGGCACGCGGACCTCGGTGCTCATGGTGCGCGTGGCGTCGTCGAGCGCGCCGGCGACCCGCGCCACCTCTCCCTTGAAGACGCGGCCGGGGAACTCGCGCACCGTGACCTCTGCGCCGATGCCCGTGCGCACGCCCGTCGCCACGTCTTGCGGCACGTTGACGAAGATGCGCACCGGGTCGGTGTTCTGCACGCGGAAGAGCGGGCTGCTCGTGCCGGCGTTCACCAGCATGCCGCGCTCCGCCCAGCGTTGAACGATGCGGCCCGAGAAGGGCGCGGTGACGCGGGTGAACGACTTCACCTGCTGCAGCTGGCGGAGGTTGGCCTGCGCCGCCGACATGTTCGCCTTCGCGACGTTCACCCCCGCGGCGTCGACGTCGGCCTGGCCCTGTTGTTGTTCGAGATCCTGTTGCGAGGTGAGGCCCGCCGGCGTGAGCGCCTGGTAGCGCTCGGCGCGGCTCTTCGAGAAGCGCACCGCCGACTCCGCGCGGATGACGCCCGCCTCGGCCTCGGCGAGCCGCGCGCGCGCCTGCTCGAGCTGGGCGTCGAGATCCGGCGTGTCGATCTCCAGCAGCAGGTCGCCTTCCTTCACGTCGCCACCGAGGTCGACCAGCCAGCGCTTCACGTAGCCGGAGACGCGCGGGTAGATGACCGTCTCCTCCAGCGGCTGCACGGTGCCCGGCAGCGTGAGCGCGTGGTCGCTGGAGATCTCCTTCGCCTTCACCGCCTCCACGCGCTGCACGCCGCTGAACTCGCCGCGCTCCTGCGCCTCGAGCGCGCGCTGGTTCAGCAGCTTCGGGAGCAGCCCGGCCGCGAACAACAACGCGACGGCACCCACCGCGCCGCCGGCGATGAGCGCGCCACGCTTGCGCGGCACCGTCGTGGGCGGGGGCAGCTCGAAGCCGAGATCGTCGGCGGGGGCGGGCGTCTGGTTCTGATCGCTCACAGGTTCTCCACGAGAGGGTCGACCTGCGCGGCCTTGCGGCGGAGCAGGCTGTAGATGACGGGCACGAAGAAGAGGGTGGTGAAGGTCGCGAGCATCAGGCCTCCGATCACCGCGCGGCCCAGCGGCGCGTTCTGCTCGGCGCCCTCGCCGAGGCCCAGCGCCATGGGCAGCATGCCGATGATCATCGCGGCGGCGGTCATCATCACCGGCCGCAGGCGCGTCATGCCCGAGGCGAGCGCCGCGCTGGTCGCGTCACGGCCCACCTTGCGTTGATCGTTCGCGAACGTCACCACGAGGATGGAGTTCGCCGTCGCCACGCCCACGCACATGATGCTGCCCATCAACGCCGGCACGCTGAGCGTGGTCTGGGTGAGGAACAGCATCCACGCGATGCCGGCGAGCGCGCCCGGCAGCGCCATCAAGATGATGAACGGGTCGACCCACGACTGAAAGTTCACCACCATCAGCAGGTAGACCAGCACCACCGCGAAGATGAGCCCGAGGCCCAGGCCGAGGAAGCTGGAGTTCATGCTCTCGATCTGCCCCTTCACCTTCACCTGCGTGCCCCGGGGGAAGTCCTTCCGCTGCGACTCGATGATGCGGTTGATGGCGGCCGCCACGCTGCCGAGGTCGGTGCTGTCGACGTTGGCCTGCACGTCGTAGGTGCGCACCGCGTTGAAGTGCGTGATGTTGACCGGGCCCGTCGCGCGGCTGATCTGCGCGATGTTCGAGAGCAGCTGCGGGCCCTTGCCGCCTCCGCGGGAGATGGGGGTGGTCTTCAACGCGTCGACGGAGTCGATGGTGTACTGCGGCGTCTGCACCGCGACCGGGTACTGCACGCCGCGCTTGTCGAGCCAGAAGCTGGGCGAGACCTGCGAGCTGGACGAGAGCGACACCAGCACGTCACTCGCGATGTCGCGCTGCGTGAGCCCGAACTCGCTGGCCATGGTGCGATCGACGTCGATGCGCAGCTGCGGGCGGTGCTGCACCTGCGCGAGGTGCACGTCGGCCGCGCCGGGCACGCGCTTGAGCTCGTCGGCGATGCGCTGGGCCACGGCGTAGGTCTTCTCTTCGTTGCCCACCGCGCCCGTCACCTGCACGTCGATCGGCGCGGGCAGGCCGAAGTTCAACACCTGCGTCGAGATGTCGGGCGCGAGGAAGAAGAACGTCGAGTCAGGGTACGCCTCCGGCAACACCTTGCGCAGCGCGCGCACGTACTGCTCCGTCGGCGCGTGGCCCTCCTTCAACGCGATGAGGATCTGCCCGTCAGCCGACGAGATGAGCGCGCCTTCGGAGAGCGAGAGGTTGATGCCCGAGGTGGGGATGCCCATGTTGTCGATGAGCGTCTCGATCTCCCCGGGAGGGATGACGGTGCGGATGGTGTCTTCGATCTGCGCGAAGCGCCGCTCGGTCTCCTCGACGCGCGTGCCGGGCAACCCGCGCACGTGCAGCTTGATGAGGCCCGCGTCGACCGCGGGGAAGAAGTCGCGCCCTACCAGCGGCAGCAGCAACAGCGAGCCCATCGAGAACACCGAGAAGCCGATGATCACCTCGCGGCGATGCTTGAGCGCCAGCGCGAGGTAGCCGCCGTACCAGGTGCGCAGCCGGTCGAACCCGCGGTTGAACGCCGCGAAGAACGGGTGGAGCTCGTGGTGCTGCGACTCCTTCTCGAGCAGCGCGCGCACCAGCGTGGGCACCAGCGTGCGCGAGAGGAAGTACGACATCAGCATCGCGAACACGACGGCCATCGCCATCGGCACGAACAGCGACCGCGCCGACCCGGTGATGAAGCCCACCGGCACGAAGCCGATGCAGATGCACAGCGTCGACACCAGCGCGGGCACCGCGATCTCCTGCGCACCGTCGACGATGGAGCGGATGAACGACTTCTTCTGCGCCATGTTGCGGTGGATGTTCTCGATGGCCACCGTTGCGTCGTCGACGAGGATACCGACGGCCAGCGCCAGCCCGCCGAGCGTCATCACGTTCAACGTCTGCCCCAGCGCGTTCAACACGATGATCGACGTGAGGATCGACAGGGGGATGCTCACCACCACCACCAGTGTGCTCCGCCAGCTCCCGAGGAAGAGGAGGATCATCAGCGCCGTCAGGCCCGCGGCGATCAGCGCTTCCTTCACCACGCCCTCGACCGACGCGCGCACGAAGAGCGACTGGTCGAAGAGCAGCGACACCTTGAACTCCTTCGGCAGCTTGGTGAGCGCCACCGGCAGCAGCGCGCGGATGCGGTCCACGATCTCCAGCGTCGAGGCGCTGCCGTTCTTCAAGATGGTCATCAGCGCGGCCTTCTTGCCGCCCACGTGCACGATGCTCTGTTGCGGCGCTGCGCCGTCGCGCACGTTCGACACGTCGCGCACGTAGATGGTGCGGCCGTTCACCGTACGCACGGGGATGGCGCCGATCTCCTCCAGCAGCTCGGGGCTGGAGTTCATGATGATGGGGAACTCCGAGGTGCCGATCTTCGCCGAGCCGCCGGGCAGCACGATGTTCTGCAGCCCCAGCGCGGCGCTCACGTCGCGCGGCGAGAGCCCCCACGCGTAGAGACGCTGCGGGTCGATGTCGATCTCGATCTGCCGCTGCTTGCCGCCGTAGGGGTAGGGGATCTGCACCCCGGGAATCGTCGAGAAGTCGGCGCGCAGGAAGTTGAAGCCGAGATCGAAGAGCTGCTGCTCGGTCATCGTCTCCGATTCGAGCGCCGCCTGGATGATCGGCACGTTCGACGCGGAGTAGCGGATGATCAACGGCGGCGTCGCGCCCGGCGGCATCTGCCGCACCGCCAGCTGGCTCGCCGCGGTGATGCCCGCCATCGCGGTGTCGACCGACGCGCCCGGCTGGAGGAACACCTTGATCACCACGATGCCCGTCAGCGTCTGGCTCTCGGTGTGCTCGATGTCGTTGACGATGGTCGTCAACATGCGCTCGTAGTTGGTGGTGAGCCGCTTCTCCATCTCCTCCGGAGGCAGGCCGCCGTAGTTCCACACCACCGTGATCACGGGGATGTCGATGACCGGGAAGATGTCGGTCGGCATCCGCGCGATGGTGGACAGACCCATCAACACGATCAGCATCGACATCACGATGAACGTGTACGGCCGCTGCAGCGCTACTCGAACCAACCACATGGGAGACTCCTCAATGCGGCGGTGAATGTGATTCGTCCACCCAATGTTTCGGTGGAGCTGATTGAGGTGGGGCGTTCTGTGATTCGAGAATGAAATCAGGCCGCGAGCGCGTCAACCCAGCGGCAGCCGCACCGTGAAGGTCGTGCCCTGGCCCGGCGCGGTCACCAGCTCCAGCGCGCCGCCGTGCTGGCGAACCAGGCTCTCGACGATGGCGAGGCCGAGCCCGGTGCCGCTCTTCTTGGTGGTGAACAACGGCTCGAAGACGCGCGCGCGGGTGGCGGCGTCCATCCCGCTCCCATCGTCTTGCACGTGCACCGCGAGCTGCCGGCCCTCGACGCCGCCGGAGACGCGCACCGTGCCCGCGCGCCCGGGAGGGATGGCCTCCACGCCGTTCTGGAGGAGGTTCACGAAGATCTGTCGCAGGCGATCGCGCTCCGCCAACGGCGGCGGCAGCGCGTCGCTCAGCTCCACCGTCACCGTGACGTCGGCGCGAGGCCGCACCAGCCCGGCGCACTCCTCGAGCAGCTGATCCATGGGATGAAATCGTTAGAGCAGCTCACGCATCGGCACGGGCTTCAGCTCCCACGGCGTCTCGCGCGCGTAGTCGAGGAGATCGCTGATGATGCGCTGGCTCGCGGCCAGCTCGCGTTCGGCGAGCGCGAGCGGTTGCTCGACCCCCGGCGTCAGCGCCTCGGTCTTCTCGAGGCGACGTCGCAGCACGAAGATCGAGTTCGACACCGCGGCCAGCGGGTTGCGCAGGTCGTGCCCCACGCCCGCCGAGAGCTGCCCCAGCGCGGCCAGCTTCTCGCGGCGACCGGTCTGTACCAGCAGCTCCACGCGGCGGTCGCTCGCGTAGGTGAGCATGAAGGCCGTCAGGCCGAGCACCACCACCGCCGAGACCTGCGCCCCCACCGACACGCCGGCCTCGCGCTGCAGCAGCACCTCCCACACCGACGCCGACGCCGCCGTCAGCCAGAGCTGCCAGCGCGCACTCGACAGCGCCGCGATGGCCAGCAGCAGCGCGAACAACCCCATCGAGAACCCCGCCACGCCGGAGGGGCTCGGGGTGGTGGGGTACTGCGCGCGTTGCACCTCGTAGATGAACGGCATGTCGACGAGGGCGGGCGCGAGCACCAGCCAGTCGCCCACCGTGTCGCTGACGCGCGAGCCGGCCACGAAGAGCGCCGCCAGCGCGGCCCACGCGAACAGCGCCGTGAAGTCGGTGTTCCACGCCCCGTCACCGCGGGCGATGGCCAGCACCGCGAAGAGCCCGGCGAAGAACACCAGCGCGACGGCGCGAACCAGGTGCGTGCGCCGCGCGTTCAGGAGCCGCTCGCTGCGCAGCGCCCGGCGGATGCTCTCTCGCTCAGCGGCGTGGGTCGTCATCGGTCTTCGGTGACGGCGCCGCGTGACGGCGGTTGACCGCCAGCCGCCCCACCTGAAGAACCATGCGCAACATCCGCTCCGGGTCGAAGGGCTTCGCCAACACCATCACCAGCTCGCTGGCGCCGGGCAGCGTCTGCTTCACCTCACTCGGCGTGCCGGTGAGCATCAGCATGTAGGGCATCGGCGTGAGGCGCTGCTTGAGGGCGGCGGCGAACTCGGTGCCGTTCATCTCCGGCATGCGGAAGTCGGTCACCACGACGTCGAAGTGCAGCCGCGTCGCCAGCTCCAGCGCGCGTGTCGACGACTCGGAGGTCACGACTTCGCAGTCGTCGCCAAGGAGCAGCTCGAGGCTCTTCAGCACGCCTGCGTCATCGTCGACGATCAACACGTTGGGGCGGGCTTCAGACATCACGCGGTCTGTTAACTCGCGCGGCGCGCTACCGCTACCCGACCTGCACCGTGTGATGCGAACACCGACATCACGCCGTCACGGGAAGTGGCGCGTGAAGCGATCGCGGCTGCGGAAGAAGATCGCCTCGCCCTGCGGGTCATCGCTCGGGAGCGCGAAGAGGCCGAAGTGTCCCGTGCCGCCATCGGGCGATCTCTCCATGTGCATCGCCGAGTTCGGGTACCGGCGCTCCCACGGGGCGCAGTCTTTGAGCGAGTAGTCCTTTTGCCGCTCACCCGACTCGTCGAAGAACACCTGACACGGGTATTCGTCGCAATCGACCTGCGCGTTCCCCCAGCCGAGCTGTGCGGAACACTTCTCCACGAGCTCCTTCACGGTCTCGCGGAACGTCGCCTCTGCGAAGACGCCGGCATCCGGAGGAAACGGCACCGGCTTCTCCGCGCCCGGCGGGACGTGCGCGATCTCGAGGGTCGCCAGCGCGGCCGCGCGTTGGGCCATGACCACCTCGAGCGACGCTTGCGCCTGTTGGTTCTTCGCGCGCTCGGCGTTCAACTCGGCGCGCGCGGCCGCCAGCTCCCTGCGCAGCCAGGTAGCCTGCTCGGCCACGTTGGTGAGCGCGGGCTCGGCGAGCGGCTCCTGCGCGCGCGACGCCGCCTCTTCTCGAATCACCGCCGGCTCCCCGAAGCGCAGCGTCAACGACACCCCGACCGCGACGCCCAGCAGAAAGCCCACGGCCACCACCACCCACGCCGTTCTGTTCATGCGTGAAACGTAACCCACCGTGCGCCGGGGTTCGGGTTTCTGGTTGGTGCGCGCGACGAGCGGCCCTAGCGTTCCGCGCCCATGCACCGCATCGACGAGCCCCATCCGTTTTCTCTCGAGACCGCGAAGCTCCACTACGCAGAAGATCGCCCGGTCACCGCGGTGCACCTCGCGCTCGACCTCGACCTCGACTTCGAGAAGGCCTCGGTCTCGGGCGTCGCCACGCACTCGCTGGTGGCGGTGACGCCGGTGAAGCGTGTGTCGTTCGACGCGGTCGATCTCGACGTGAAGAAGGTGGAGGTCGACGGCAAGGCGGTGCCCTTCGACCAGAGTTCCGGCGAGGCGCTGCACGTGCTGTTGCCGCGGGTCATCAAGGCGCACACCGAGTTCACCGTGCGCATCACCTACCAGGCGACGCCGCAGCGCGGCCTGTACTTCGTGGGCCAGGAGCAGGCGTGGACCCAGGGCCAGGACATCGACTCGCGCCACTATTTCCCCTGCCTCGACACGCCGGCGCAGAAGTGCAGCACGGAGGTGACCGCGCACTTCCCGAAGAAGTTCAACTCGTTGTCGAACGGTGAACTTGTCAGTGACAAGACGAAGGGCGCCCGCCGCACCATGCACTGGAAGCTGGAGGCGCCGCACGCCCCGTACCTGGTGACGCTGGTGGTGGGGAACTTCGAGGTGCTCGAGCAGCGCCACGGAGACATGAAGGTGCGCACGCTGTTCCCGCCCGGGCGCAAAGACGACGCGCTCCGCTGCGTGAAGCGCACCCCTGAGATGCTGGCGCTCTTCGAGAAGCTCACCGGCCAGCCGTACCCGTGGGGCGACTACGCGCAGGTCTTCGTGAAGGAGTTCATCTTCGGCGGCATGGAGAACACCTCGGCCACCACGCTGACCGACTCCGTGCTGCACGACGCGCGCGCGCACGCCGACTACAGCGCCGAGCCGCTCATCTCCCACGAGCTCGCGCACCAGTGGTTCGGTGACCTGCTGACCTGCCGCGACTGGCCGCACGGCTGGCTCAACGAGGGCTTCGCGACCTACTCCGAGGTGCTGTGGACCGAGCAAGGGGAGTCGCTCGACGAGGCCGACCATCAGCGCAAGGGCGATCTCGAGACGTACTTCGCGGAGGTCTCCGAGCGCTACGCGCGGCCCATCGTCGCGCGCAAGTTCGACGCGCCCATCGACCTGTTCGATCGCCACCTCTACGAGAAGGGCGGGCTGGTGCTCCATGAGCTCCGCTGCCGGCTCGGCGACGAGGCCTTCTACGCGGCGCTGCGCGAATACGTCGCCGCCCACGCCGGCGGCTCCGTGGAGACGGTGGATCTCGCGCGCGCCGTCGAGCGCACCTCCGGCCGCAACATCGACCGCTTCTTCGACGAGTACGTGCTCCGCGCGGGGCACCCGCAGCTCAAGGTCGACGCGAAGTACGACGCCGGCCGCAAGGCGGTGCGCCTGTCGTTGAAGCAGACGCAAGACGGCGAGCCCTACGCGCTGACGCTGCCGGTGCAGGTGACGGTCGGCGCGCAGACCACCACGCACCAGCTCGCGGTCTCGCAGAAGGAGCACACCTTCTTCCTCGACGCGGCGCGCGAGCCCTCGGAGGTGGTGATCGACGCGCACCGCGATCTCCTGGCCGCGCTCGAGGTCGACAAGCCGCTGGGCTGGTGGCGTCACGAACTGCAGCACGCGGCCGTCGCGCGCGCGCGCACCGAGGCCGCCGCCGCGCTCTCGAAGGACACCTCGGCCGCGTCGATTCAGGCGCTCGCGAAGGTGCTCAAGACCGAGCGCGTCTTCTGGGGCACCCGCGCCGCGTGCGCGAAGGCGCTGGGCCAGCTGCGGACGCCGGGCGCGCGGGCCGCGTTGCTCGCGTCGCTGTCGGTGAAGCACCCCAAGGCCCGCCGTGCGGTGGTGGCCGCGCTCGGCAACTTCCGCGGAGACGAGGAGATCTCGAAGGCGCTCGCGGCGATGGCGAAGTCGGGCGACGCCAGCGGCTTCGTGGAGGGCGAGCTCGGCCGCGCGCTGGGCCGCCTCCGCGGCGCGCACGCGGTGGAGACGTTGACGAAGTTGATGGGCCGCGTCGCCTTCCAGGACGCGGTGCGCGTCGGCGCCATCGACGGCTTCGCGGAGCTCAAGGACCCGCGCGGCTGGCAGCCGGTGCTCGACGCGCTGGCGCCGGGGCAGCCGGTGTTCGGCCGCCGCGCCGCCATCATCGCGCTGGCGAAGCTGGCCGAGCCGCTCGACAAGAAGACCGAGGCCGTGGAGCTCATCGGCAAGCACCTGCGCGACGAGAACTTCCGCGTGCGGCTGGCGGCCATCGACGCCGCGCACACCCTCGGAGACGAGCGGCTCATCGGCCCGCTCTCCTCGACGCCGTTCACCGACGGCCGCGAGCAGCGGCTGGCGCGTGAGGCGATCCGCTCGTTGCGGGCGAAGTCACCGGCGAAGGAGCTCTCGTCGCTGCGCGCGGAGCTCGACAAGCTCACGCTGCAGGTGCGCGAGCTTCAGGAGAAGCTGGAGAAGAAGGTCACTTCTCCTCGAGCTTGACCTTCATCCGCTCGGGGATCTGCGCGGTGTTCTTCAGGGTGGGCAGGGTGCGCAGCCGCGCGAGGTCACGCTTGCGGTTGAGCTTCTCGCCCACCGCGCGGAACTTCGGGTCGTCGACGACCACCGGCGCCGGGTCGGGAGGCAGCGCCGCGGCGCGCGCCTGCGCCGTCTGGAGGCTGGCGACGCAGCGCTTGTTGGCCGGCTCGTACTGAACGCACCGCTGGAACAACCCCAGCGCGTCACGCACCGAACCGTTCGACGCGTTGGGGTTCGCCAGCGTGGCGTCGGCGGCGTCGAACTCGGGCCGCTGCATGCCCTCCGGGGGCGGCGGAGGCGGCGGCGTCGCGCGGTTCACCACGACGGGCGGCGCGGCGACGGGCGCGACCACGGCGGGCGCGGGCGCGAGGGGCTCCGCGAGCGTCACGGGCTCCGGGGTGGAGATGTGGTGCGAGAGCACCAGCGCCCCGGCCAACAACCCCAGACAACCGCCTGCCACGAAGAGACCCGCGCGCATCAGTGCACCTTCACTCCCACCACGTCTTCGTACGCGGTGATGACGGCGGTGATGTCCTTCTCTCCCAGGCCGCTGGCGCGCGCGAAGTTGTACGTCTCGCGCAGGCTGGCGGCGGTGGGCGTCGGCACGCGGTGCGCCGCCGCGTTGTCGAGGAAGAGCGACACGTCTTTGTGCATCAGGTCGATGGCGAAGTGCGTGGAGAAGTCGCGCTCGAGGATCGCCTTGCCCTTGAAGTCGAAGTACGGCGAGCGGAAGCCCGACGCCTGCACCACCTCGATGAACTTGCGCGGGTCGACGCCGGCCTTCTGCGTCAACAGCAGCCCCTCGGAGAAGCTCTGCAGCATCGCCGCGATGAGCGCGTTGCCCGCCAGCTTGACCTGCGTACCCGCGCCGAGCTCTCCGCAGTGCACCACCTTCTCGCCCACCGCCTGGAAGACGGGCGTGGCGCGCGCCAACGTCGCCGCCGAGCAGCCCGTCATGATGACCAGCGTGCCCTTCTCGGCGCCGCCCTTGCTGCCCGTCACCGGCGCGTCGGCCATGTCGACGCCCTTCGCCGCGAAGCGCGCGCCCAGCGCCTTCACCAGCTCGACCGACACCGTGGAGAAGTCGATGAAGAGCTGCCCCGCCTTCGCGCCGCGCAGCAGCGAGTCAGCGACACTCTCGAGCGCCTTCGGGTCCGCCACGCAGGTACAGAACGCGTCGACCCGGCCTGCCAGTTCCTCCGGCGTGGCGGCGATCTCGAGGCCCTCGGCAGCCAGCGCGCGCGCCTTGTCGGGCGAGCGGTTCCACACCACGACCTCGAAGCCCTTCTTTTTCAAATTCCTGGCCATGGGCGTGCCCATCAGGCCGAGACCGAGAAAACCGACGCGTTGGATGCTCACGGCGGTATGCGTTACCAGAGGTTGGTAAGAAGCCGCAAAGCATGCCGCTGAGACTCTTTCGCAGTGAGAAGACCGCCGCCGCGCGCCGCGAGCGCCAGGAGCAACTGGAGAAGGCGGTGGCCGACGGGTTCCGCATGCTCTCGAAGCTGCTCTCGCGCGCGGCCGACCTCGTCGAGAAGCAGCGCCTCGAGCGCAACGGCTACCAGAAGCAGGGCGAGTTCCTCGAGCGCAGCAAGCCCCCGGAGCGCTGATGTTCTACCGGTTGTTTCGCGGCGCGGCCTCGCTGGCGCTGCACCTCTTCTTCCGCCTCGAAGCGCCGGTCGACCCCCACGGCGGCCTCTCGTTGGAAGGCCCGGTGATGTACGTCGGCAACCACCCCAACGGGCTCGTCGACCCGGGCATCGTCTTCGTGCTCTCGAAGCGGCAGGTCACCTTCCTCGCGAAGGAGCCGCTCTTCCGCCTCCCGGTGTTGGGCGCGGTGTTGCGCGGCCTCGGGGCGCTGCCCGTCTTCCGCAAGCAAGACGGCGACGGTGACACCTCGAAGAATGAAGGCACGCTGAGCGCCGCCACCAACGCGCTGGTCGCGGGGCACGCCATCACCATCTTCCCGGAGGGCAAGTCGCACAGCGAGCCGCAGCTCTCGGCGCTGAAGACCGGCGCCGCGCGCATCGTGTTGGCCGCCGCGGAGCAGGGCGCGCCGGTGCACCTCGTGCCCGTGGGCATCACCTACGAGGCCAAGCACCTCTTCCACTCCGCCGTGCACGTGGAGGTCGGCGCGCCGCTGGCCGTGGAGAAGGGCGTCGAGCCGCGCGCGCTGACCCAGGCCATCGCCGATGCGCTGCGCGCGGTGACGTTGAACCTCGCCGCGCGCGACGAGCTCCCGTTGCTGAAGACCGCGGAGGCGCTCTTTGCGCTGTCGTCAGATGGAAAAGTCGGCGCGCCCGAGCGCCTCAAGGCCTTCGCGCGCGGCGTGCAGGTGCTGCGCGATGAGCAGCCCGCGCGCCTCGAGGCGTTGAAGGCCGGGCTCGCGCAGTTCAACGGGCGGCTCGCGTTGCTGCGGGTCTCGCCCGACGACCTCTCGTCGCGCTACCAGCCGCTCACGGTGGCGTGGTTCGTGGTGCGCAACCTCCTGTGGTTGGTGTCGCTGCCGGTCGCCGCGCTGGGCCTGGTGACGTTCGTGGTGCCGTACTACCTGCCGCTGCTCGCGGTGAAGGCGGCGAAGCCCGAGGAAGACGTGGAGTCGACGGTGAAGGTGCTCACCTCGATGCTGGTCGCGCCGCTGTGGTGGGCGTTGCTCACGGGGCTCGCGTGGTGGAGCGCCGGGCCGCTGGCGGGGCTCGCGGCGTTCGTCGCCACGCCGGTGCTCGCGCTCTTCACGCGGCTCTTCGTGGAGCGCCGCCTCTCCGCGCTGCACGACGCGCGCACCTTCTTCGTGCTGCTGAGCCGTCGTCGCTTGAAGGCGCGGCTGCTCGAAGAGGGTCGCGAGCTGTCTTCGGAGATCGAAGCGCTGGTCAGCGAACTCTCCCCGCGCGTCTAGCGGCTGCTGAAAAGCGGGCCGAGCCGGAGCGGAAGACGCGGCGTGAACGGAGCGAGGTGGCACCCGGCTCCTCGCGGTGTCCGGAGGCTCAAAAAAACAACGGGCCCCGGAGCCATCGCTCCGGAGCCCGGGGTCTGCGGTGCCGGTCGCTTCAGCGCAGCGTGGTGATGCAGCCCGCGTCGCCGGTGCAGCAGAAGCCGGCGGCGGTGTTGCAGCTCCACTGGTACTGCGGGAGGGCCGTCGCGTAGCTGGAGCAATCGGCCGTGCTGGTGCACTCAGACGGCCACACCACCCCGACGACGCCGGCGTCGCTGTGCGAGCGCTGCCAGCACGAGTAGCCGGTGCGCAGCCCCGTGGAGTCACCGACCGTCGTGCAGCCCTGCGCGCAGTAATAG
>CAMLFP010000050.1 GCA_946479335.1 uncultured Archangium sp. | reverse complement strand
GAGCGCGTAGTAGAAGGAGGGCGTGAAGGTGCGAACCGCATACTACCCGCAGCTCCGCCTGCTGCTCTGGAACCGGCGCGCTGACGAGCTCGACGGTCGCGAAGCGTTCGCGCTCTACGAAGCCAACTGGCGTCACATCGACGTCGAGCACCTCACGCCTGCCGAGACGTCATTGATTCAGCGCCTCGCGCGCGAATTCGGAAACGGTCTGCTCAATGTTTGAGCGGGCGCACCATCAACGAGCCTCGGCGTGCGCGCGGCGCGTGAGCCACTGCACCGCGGCGATGAGCACCACCGCAAACACCGTCAACGTCACCGCCAACGCGCGCGCGTCGTCGTCACGCCCCGCGGCCAGCGCGTCGTAGAGCGCGAGCGACGCGGTCTGCGTCTCCCCGGGGATGTTCCCCGCCACCATCAACGTCACGCCGAAGTCGCCGATGGAGCGCGCGAAGCCGAGCAGCAGCCCTGCGATGAGCCCGCGCGACGCGAGGGGAAACGCGACCCGTCGCAATGCTGCGAAGCGAGTCGCGCCCAGCGTCCGCGCGGCGTCGAGCAAGCGAGGGTCGACCGCGTCGACCGCGGCGCGCGCGCTTTGAAGCACGAGCGGGAACGCGGTGACCGCCGCCGCGATGACGGCGCCGGTGCGCGTGAAGACGATGGCGCTCCCGGTGAGCGCTTCGAAGCCGCGACCGAGGCCGCTGCGCACGCCGAGCGCGGTGAGCAGGTAGTACCCGAGCACCGTCGGGGGCAGCACCAGCGGCGCGGTGAGCACCGCGTCCAGCACCCGCGCCACGCGACGCCCGTGTGTCAGCGCGATGAGGCCGAGCGCCGCGACTCCCGCCACGAGCGTCGAGCACGTCGCGACCTCGAGCGAGAGCAGCAGCGGGCTCACGTGTAGAGCCACGCCCACCAGATGAGCACCGCCTGCAGCGGCAGCCGCGCCCACATCGTCCACACGGGGATGGGCTTCTTCGACACCTGCAGCTGGTTCACCGCCATGTTCACGTTCGCGGGGAACACGGCGACGTACAGCGCGATGAGGCCCCACGCCGAGAACACCTGCGTCGCGGGGATGAGCAGGCCGACGCCTCCCAGGATCTCGAACACCCCGGAGATGGCCACCAACGCGCCGGGCGCCGGCAACCACTTCGGCACGATCTTCACGAAGCCGCGCGGCGCCGTGAAGTGCGTGACGCCGATGCCCACCATCGCGAGGCCCAGCACCCACTTGAAGATGACGAGCGCGGTCACTTCGTGTCCCTCGGCGCCTCGAGCGCGAAGAACGGCAGGCGCGCGTGGCGCGCGGCGTACAGGCCCACGCCGACCTCCTGGAAGTGCGGCGCGAGGCGCTTGCGGTACCAGCTCGCCGCGCGGAGGTTGACGCGCAGGTCGGTGCGCTCCGCGTCGATGGCGTCCTTCATGTCGTCGGAGGTCACCGCCTCGAGGTACAGGAACGAGCCGCACATCGCCGCGAGGTTGTCGATGGCGGCCTCCGCGCCCGTGGCGTCGAGGTACGGCAACACGCCCTGGCAGATGACGAGGTCGAACTGCTCGCGCAGCCGCAGCGTGGTGAGGTCGGCCTGCGTGTGGCCGTACTTCTCGCAGATCTCCCGCTCCAGCTCGGTGGAGGTGACGCGCACGCCCTTCCGGTTCGCGCGCAACCACTCGCCCCACCAGCCGAGGCCGGCGCCGACATCGAGCACGTTCGTCAGCTCGACGCCGAACCATTCGACGAGCGACACCACGCCGCTCACCAGCTTCGTGTGACGACGCTGGTCGTACACCCGCGTCTGCGGGTCTTTGTAGAAGCGGCGGTAGTACGCCTCGTCGAAGCGCAACGTCACGGAGTGCCCGCGTCCATCGCGTCGGCGGCGGCGTCTTCAGCCGGCTTTGCGTCGGTCGGAGGCTGCTCGGCCATCTTCTTCGCCTCGGCTTCAGCGACGGTCTTCAAGCTCGCGAGGCCCTTCTCGAAGTCAGCGCCGACCAGCTTGTCCATGTTCATGAAGAGGCCGAACGCCTTCGACATGAAGTTGTTCTGGCCGCTCATCTTCCACGTGGTCTTCGTGGCCTCACCGGCCGGCGCGAACGTGAAGTCGATGTGGTTGTTCGCGGGGAACGGCTTGATGAAGTCGAGCTTGATGCCCACCAACGCGCCGGGCGTCACCGCGTCGACCTTCATCTCGCCCTCGCCGACGTCTTCCTTACCGACCCAGTGGTAGACGGCGCCCACGCCCGACGCCGGCCCGGAGAACTCGCGCTTCATGTTCGGGTCGAGGCCCTCCCAGGGGCTCCACGCGTTCCATTTGTGGAAGTCGTCGATCTGCGCCGCGATGACGGCCGCAGGCGCGTTGATGGTCGCCTCGCGGGAGATGACGAACTCCGCCGGTTGGAGCGCGACGACGGCCACGAAGATGACCAGCAGTGCAACCACCACGAGCGCGATTTTCTTGAGCATGTGTGAGGGGCCTTTGCGTACGGTGGGCTTCATGACGAAGCCGCTGGTCCTCTCTTATTCCGGCTGCAGCACCTGCAAGAAGGCTTTGACGTGGTTGGGTACGAAAGGCGTCACCGCGGAGGTACGCGCCATCGTCGACGAGCCGCCGACCAAAGCGGAGCTGAAGCAGTGGGTCGCGAAGAGCGGCAAGCCGCTGCGCAAGTGGCTCAACACCTCGGGCTTGAGCTACCGCGCGCTGGGAAAGGAGAAGATCGACGCGATGAGCGACGCGCAGCTCATCGACGCGCTCTCGTCTGACGGGAAGCTGGTGAAGCGCCCGGTGCTGGTGCGCGGCGACACCGTGCTGGTCGGCTTCAACGAAGCCGAGTGGGCCGCCGCGCTGTGAGTCAGTCGAGCGCGACGAGCCAGCCGTGCTTGTCGGGCTTCGCGCCGCGCTGAATCGCGCCGATCTCGGCGTACAGCGCCTCGGCGATGGGCCCCGGCTTGCCGCCGTTGATGACCAACTGCTCGCCGGTGAACGACAGCTCGCCGACGGGCGAGATGACCGCCGCGGTGCCGGTGCCGAAGACCTCCTTGAGCGTGCCCGCCTGGTGCGCGGCCTTGAGCTCCTTGATGGAGATGGGGCGCTCCTCGACCTTGAGGCCCAGGTCGCGCGCCAGCGGCAGCACCGAGTCGCGCGTCACGCCCGCGAGGATCGAGTCAGACAGCGGCGGCGTCACCAGCGTGTTCCCCAGGAGGAAGCACACGTTCATCGTGCCGACCTCCTCGACGAACTCGTGGTCCTTCCCGTCGAGCCACAGCACCTGATCGAAGCCGTTCTTCTTGGCCTCCATCGCCGAGTGCAGCGACGCGGCGTAGTTCGCGCCGGCCTTGGTCGCGCCCAGGCCACCGCGCGGCGCGCGCACCTCGTGCGTCTCCACCCAGATGCGCACCGACTTGAGGCCCTTGCCGCCGAAGTAGTTGCCGGCCGGCGAGGCGATGACGAAGTAGCGGTACGCCTTCGCGGGCCGCACGCCGAGGAAGCCCTCGGTCGCGATGAGCGTGGGGCGCAGGTAGAGCGACGTGCCTTCAGACTTCGGCACCCAGTCGGCGTCGACCTTCACCAGCGCGCGCACCGCTTCGACCATGTCTTCCTGCGGAGGCGTGGGCATGCACAGGCGCGGCGCGCCGTGAGCCATGCGCTTTGCGTGATCAGCCGGGCGGAACAGGCGGATGCGCCCGTCAGCGCCACGGAACGCCTTGCTGCCCTCGAACATCGCCTGCCCGTAGTGGAACACCGCCGCCGCCGGGTCGACGTGGAACGGCGCGTACGGCTCGATGCGCGCGTCGTGCCAGCCCCGGCCCTCGGTGAAATCCATCGCGAAGAGGTGGTCGCTGAAGAACTTGCCGAACCCCAGCTCGGCCTCGGGAGGCTTCACCTTGGGCTGCGTGGTGCGGGTGATCTTGATGTCCATGGTGTGCTCCTTGTTCGTGAGGCCGTACTACTGCTGCTTGCGGTGATCTACGTGCACGCGCGTCGTCTCCTTCGCTGACGACAACACGATGGTGGTGAGCGTGCGCGTCACCCCGGGGATGGTGCGCAACCCGTCGATGAGCAACGTGTCGAGGGTGCGCGTGTTGGTGGTGCGCACCTTGAGGAAATACGAGTCTTCACCGGCGACGCGGTGACACTCCTGCACCTCGGGCATCGCCATCACCTTCTTCACGAAGCCCTTGAAGAACTTCGGGTGCTCGATGCCCACGCCCACGAAGGCCGTCACGTCCTTCCCCAGCCGGGTGGCGTCGACGCGCGCGGCGTAGCCGGTGATGATCCCCGCCTCCTCCAGCTTGCGGATGCGCTCCGCCGTCGCCGGTTGGGAGAGCCCGACCTCCTTCGCGAGCTGCAGCTGCGTGGCGCGGCCGTCGGCCTGCAGCAGCTCCACGAGGCGTTTGTCGGTGGAATCCATCCCGACCTTCATAAAGGAAGGTCGCCGACGATTTCAACCTATAGAACTGAAGTTCTCGCTCGGTGCGTTCAGCACTCGACGATGTTCACCGCGAGGCCGCCGCGCGCGGTCTCCTTGTACTTGGCCGACATGTCTTCGCCGGTGGCGCGCATGGTGGCGATGACCTTGTCCAACGAGACCTTGTGCTTGCCGTCGCCGGAGAGCGCGAGGCGCGCGGCGTTGATGGCCTTCACCGAGCCCATCGCGTTGCGCTCGATGCACGGCACCTGCACCAGCCCGCCGATGGGGTCGCAGGTCAGCCCGAGGTTGTGCTCCATGCCGATCTCCGCGGCGTTCTCCACCTGCTCGGGCGTGCCGCCCAGCACCTCCGCCAGCGCGCCGGCCGCCATCGAGCACGCCACGCCGACCTCGCCCTGACAGCCGAGCTCCGCGACGGAGATGGAGGCGTTCTTCTTGTAGAGAGCGCCGATGGCCGCGGCGGTGAGCAGGAAGCGCTGCACGCCCTCCGCGTCGGCGTTGGGCACGAAGCGCCGGTAGTACTGCAGCACCGCCGGCACGATGCCCGCCGCGCCGTTGGTGGGCGCCGTCACCACGCGCCCGCCTGCCGCGTTCTCTTCGTTCACCGCCAGCGCCCAGAGATTCACCCAGTCGATGATGGAGAGCGGGTCGCTCTTGCTCTCGCTGCGCAGCCGCCGCGCCAGCGTCGCCGCGCGCCGCTTCACCTTCAAGCCCCCGGGGAGGATGCCTTCGCGTTCGCACCCGCGCGCGATGCACGCCGACATCGCCTCGGAGATCTCCGCCAGGCCCGCGCGCACCTCGCTCTCGGTGCGCTGCGCCTTCTCGTTCTCCAGCATCACCGTGGAGATGCACAGGCCATGCGCGTTGCAGAGCGCGAGCAGGTCATCGCCGGTCTCGAAGGGGTACGGCACCGTCACCGCGGCCGCCGTCGCGCCCTCGGGCACGCCCTCGTGGTTCACCACGAAGCCGCCGCCCACCGAATAGTAGATGCGCTGCGCGAGCGCCGATGCGCCCTCCAGCGCGGTGAAGCGCATGCCGTTGCTGTGCAGCGGCAGCTTCTCGCGGCGATGGAAGACGATGGAGTCGGGCGTGCAGCGCACCTCGTGCTTGCCCAGCAACTGGAGCTTCAACACCTGGCGGATGTGCGCGACGCGCGTGGCCACCGCGTCGATGGGCACCGTGCGCGGGTCTTCGCCTTCCAGCCCCAGCAGCACCGCGATGTCGCTGCCGTGCCCCTTGCCGGTGAAACCCAGCGAGCCGAAGAGCTCCACGCGCACCTCGGTCACCCGCGGCAACAGGCCGTCAGCGTCGAGCTGCATCGCGAAGCGCCGCGCGGCGTTCATCGGGCCCACGGTGTGGGAGCTGGAGGGGCCGATGCCAATCTTGAACAGCTCGAAGACGCTGATGTGCACGAGGCTTCAATAGCCGCGAGTCCCCGCGCGCGACACCTCCGTCATGTGACGCGCAGCGCAAGGAATCCTCCCGCGCGGTGATGTGCTTTGGTCCGCCGCCATGAGAGCGCTCCTCGTCTTCTTCCTCGCGACCTCTTCGCTCGCCGCGTCACGTCAGCCCATCGTGGCCATCTTCCCCCCGGCCGGTGGTGACGCCGCGCTGACGCCGCTCGCGCTGTTGATGCAGGCCCGCGCCTCGGAGCTCGCGGAGCAGACCGGCAAGGTCAACGAGCTGCACATCAAGCAGACGCTGCGCGCGCTCGAGCAGGAGGGCCTCACCGCCGAGGTCGACAACGTGGGCGCGCTGATGCTCGCGGTCGGCGCCGATCGCGCGGTGGCCTTCTCGCTGCGCGCCGAGGGCGACCAGCTGGTGCTGAGTGGCGCGGTGACCAGCGGCAAGGCGCTCACCCGCTTCACCGAGAAGCTCGACGCGAAGTGGAACCTCGCGCTCCACAAGGGCTCGGAGGTGCTGGCGAAGCAGGTGCTGGGCGCCACGCCGTTGCCGAAGAAGGTCGCGGTGCAGCCGAGCTCCGACAACGAGGAGGCGCTGCACAAGCTGGGCGCCTGCTACGCGGCGGTGCTGCCGCAGCCGCTCGCCGTCGACACGCCGGAGCTGGTTGACGCGAAGACGCTGGAGGCCGCGGTGGCCGACTGCGACGCCGCGCTGAAGCTCGACCCCACGCTGCGCTTCGCGCACGCCGTCAACGCGCTCGGCCAGGCCATCCTCGGGGAAGACGCCGCGGCCGCGAAGTCGCTCGCGCAGTTGGGTGACGCCGATGACGTGGTGGAGATGTACACGCTCGCGCGCTTCTGGCTCCTGACGCGCTACCAGTCGAACGAGGCGGGCCTCGCGTACCTGCAGCAGGTGCTCCAGAAGCACCCCGGCGAGCTCATCGCGCGCGCCTTCCTCGGTGACACGCAGTTCGCGCTCTCCGACTGGGCGGGCGCCGAGAAGACGTGGCGCGCGTACGCGGCGCTGGCGCCGTCGAGCGCGTGGGCGCAGGGCCGCTTGAGCAAGGCGCTCGCGCGGCAGGGCAAGCACGCCGACGCCATCGCGGCCGCGAAGCGCGGGTTCGCGTTGTCGCCCACCAGCCCCGAGGCGCGGCTGGAGTTGGGCAGCCGGTTCCTCGACGCGGGCAACCTGCAGGAGGCCGAGGAGACGCTGGAGCCCCTCTCGCGCGCCGCGAAGCCCCGCGCAGAGCACCTGTTGCGGCTGGGCTGGGCGCACTGGCTCGAGGGCGAGCTCGACGCCGCTGACGCGTACTTCCGTCGCGCCGCCGACCTCGCCACCAGCCCCGGCGAGTGGCGCACGAAAGGCCGCGCGACGTACGACCTCGCGCTGGTCGCGGCGAAGCGAGGCCAGGCCGCCGACGCGAAGGCGCAGCTCAAGGCCGCCTACGCCACCGGCTACCGCGTGAAGGAGCTGGACCCGTCACTCACCGCCGCCGCGAAGGAGCTGGAGCGCGACGACCTCACGCGCGCCGCCGCGCCGAAGCCCGCGAAGCAGCGCGAGACCAGCGTGCTGCCGTTGAACCTCTTCGGCGAGGTCGACCCGTACCCGAAGCGCCCGCCGCCGCCGGAGGGGCTGGTGCTGTTCCGTTTCTGAGGCCCGTGACGAAGCTGCCGCGCTAGGCGCCCCGGCCCAGCTTGATGAACCCGCGGATGACGCGGCCGAGGCCGACGCCGATGGCGCCGGTGGCCACCACGTAGCGCCCGCCGCCCGACGCCGCCGACATCGACACCGCGGTGACGCCAAGCCCGATGACCAACAACACCGCGCCGATGGCGAAGTCGGCTGCGGGCGACGCCGGCGCCTCCGCCACGGGCGACGTCAGCCCCGCCTCGCGCGGAGACACCGGTGACACCTCCCCTTCGAGCGTCGTCTTCCGCGCGAACCACGTCAGCGCCAGCGAGCCGGTGGTGCTCAACAGCGTCGCCCCCGTGAGCACCGCTCCGAACAGCATCGAGCTGTAGAACTCCATGTCCAGCGCGCCCAGCGACATCGCGAACGGCACCGCGGAACGCGCCAGCCCGATGCCAAAGAGCCCGACCGCCACCATCGGCCCCCAGGTGTGCTTCCCGCGAAGCAGCGAGACCAGCAGCCAGAGAATCAACGCACGCTCCGCGAGGCCCAGCAGCGTCACCGCACCGCTGGCGAAACCGACGAGCTGGTACGAGAGCCCGAGCAACTTCGTCGCGTGCTGCAGCACCTCGCTGCCCACCGAGGACACCAGCTCCAGCACGCAGGCCCCCCACGCCAGCGCGGGCGGCTCGGTGCCCAGCGCGACGAACGCGAGGCCCACGCACATCACCAGGGTGAAGAGCATCCACACCCCCGCGAAGACGAGCTCCATCTTCTCCGACAGCCCCATCAGCGGCCCGTACGCGAAGCCCAGCAGCGCGCCCGCGACCTGCGTGCCCATCAACACCAGCAAGCCCACCGAGACCTTGTTCGAGTCAATGACGCGCATGAGTGCGCGGCAGTTAAGCGCTACAAGCGGCCGCGCATGCAGCCTTTTCTCGACGCCGTGGCCCGCGACTTCCCCGCTGACTTCGCCTCGCGCGACCCCGCCGACCTCACCACCTACGGGAAGGACTGGACGAAGGTCTTCGCGCCCGCGCCCTCGCTGCTGGTGCGCCCGCGCAGCACCGACGAGGTCTCGCGGTTCCTGAAGCTGGCCAGCGCGCACGGCATCAGCGTGGTGCCCTCAGGCGGGCGCACCGGGCTCGCGGGCGGCGCCGTGGCGCGCAACGGAGAGGTCGTGCTGTCACTGGAGCGCATGCGCAAGCTGGGCGAGGTCGACCCGCTGGCGTTGACGGTGCACGTGGAGGCCGGCGCCATCACCGAGGCGGTGCACCAGCACTGCGCGAACGCGGGCCTCTTCTGGCCGGTCGACTTCGCCTCCAAAGGCAGCAGCCAGGTGGGCGGCAACATCGCCACCAACGCCGGCGGGGTGCGCGTCATCCGCTACGGCCTCACGCGCCACTGGGTGCTGGGCCTCACCGTCGTGACGATGAGCGGCGAGGTGCTGCAGCTCAACGGCGCGCTCGAGAAGAACAACACCGGCGTCGACCTCCGCCAGCTCTTCATCGGCTCGGAGGGCATCCTCGGGGTCATCACCGAAGCCACGCTGAAGCTGACGCGCCTGCCCGAGAAGGTCGACGTGTTCCTCTTCGCGCTCGACTCGCTCGAAGGGGTCTTGAAGCTCTTCGAAGAGGCGCGCCGCGGGCCCTTCACCACCATGGCCTACGAGTTCTTCACCGACGCGTGCAGCGCGCGGCTCGAACGGCATCGCGGTGTGCGACCGCCCTTCGAGGCGACGTACTCGCACTACGTGCTGCTGGAGGTCGAAGCCGCGAAGGACCTCGACGCGTGGCTCGGCGGGCTCTTCGAGAAGGGGCTGGTGCGAGACGGCACGCTCGCCGCCGACGAGGCGCAGCGCAAAGCGCTGTGGACCTTGCGCGAAGGCATCAGCGAGTCGCTCTCGGCCACCGGCCTGCCGCACAAGAACGACATCGCGCTGCCGATTTCAGCGCTGCACGCCTACTGCGCGGAGTTCGAGGCGCTGCTCGCCGCGCGCTACCCCGGCTGGGAGCTGTGCCTCTTCGGCCACATCGGAGACGGCAACCTCCACGTGAACATCATGAAGCCCGACGCGCTCTCGAGAGACGACTTCTTCGCGAAGACGCACGAGGTCGACGCGGCGATGTTCGAATTGGTGAGGAAGTACGCCGGCTCCATCTCCGCGGAGCACGGCATCGGGCTGCTCAAGCGCGACTTCCTCGGGTACTCGCGGTCAGCCGCGGAGCTCACCCTGATGCGGAGCCTGAAGCGCGTCTTCGACCCGCAGGGGCTTCTGAACCCCGGCAAGGTGCTCTGACGGCACGCCCGCGGCGCGCACCTCGTAGCGCGCGCCCGAGAGCCCTTCAGGCGACCACTTCACCTCCGCGAAGGTGCCCGTCGACGACGTCGCGCCCTGCAGCACGCCGAGGAAGAACGTGTGCAGCAGCCCCACGTCTTCGAAGTGCGCCACGTAGCGGAACGGCGTCAGCGCGTTGGTGGTGACGTCGAAGGTGCCGAGCGACTGCATGCGCTCCGGCAGCATGGTCATGGTCTGCGCCAGCGACGCACCTTCATACTTGCGGCTGCGGTGCGCCATGTCGAAGCCCACGCGGCGCAGCGCTTCGGCCGCGGGCGCCTCCGGGTACTGCGCCGCCGAGTACGCGCCGAGCCACCGCGTGAAGCTGTCGATGGGCGCGCCGGAGACCTTCGCCTCCTCGGTCAACCCGTCGTGAGCCAGCCGCTCCGCCAGCCCCGTGCCCGTCACCAACCCGTGCAATTTCGCCACAAAAGCCGCCGAAACCTTGCGTTCGAAATCCATGACGGAGACAAGTAACGCAGCCGCGGGCCCGCGCATGCCCGCCGAACACTTCTTTGCGCTTCACCGGCGCTCGACGCGCAGGTTCTCCCGCCACTCCTCACCGAGCGCCCCTTCGTGCCGCTCTTCGGAGCAACGAGTGCCCTCGGTAACGGGCTCGTCGAATTGCCGCGGTGATTCCTCTCCGTCGGCCCAGCGCACGAACGTCGCGCCGCTGAGGCCCCGGCTGCCGTCGCGGCGGCGCGTCTCAGCCCTGATTGAAGAGACATGGCCGAAGACCTTCTTCGGCGGTGAGTCGTCGAACGCGACATTGACGAAGGTCAACACGCCCGCCACCGTCACGCCGACGCTGACCGCCAGCAGGCCCACGGCCCAGCGGCGCCGGCCGCCCGACCCGGAGTCTCCGCTCACGAAGCGCCGCATCGGCTGCCACGAGAGGGCCGCGGTCAACGCGGCGGCGCCGAAGCCCAGACCGAAGTAGCTCAGCGGCGTGCCGTGGCAGGCGACCAGCACCGAGAGGAACCCGCCGGTCAGCACCACGGCGGCCGCGCCCAGCCCCAGCAACAGCCCTTCGCCCCGCTGCGCCTTCTCCACCTCGGCAGGCGGGCCAGCGCGCGCGATGGTGACGAGGTTGAGCACCAGCTGCTCCGCGTCGAAGCCGTCGGGCAGGTCGGCGACCTGCAGCCGCACCGCGACCTGCCACCGGCTGATGGTGACGCGCCCCACGCCCGCGTTGAGCACCAACATCACCGCCGCGCGCACGTCTTCGTCGGCCAGCACCCTCCGCGCTTCCTCGTCGGTGCAGCGGTTGTCGACGAACACCCGGCGGTCGAACGCGGCGTTGCCCAACTGCACCTCGCGCACCAGCCCTTCACGCTTGTGGCCGGTGTCGGCGCGCGTCTCGGCGCGGAGCTCGATGAGCGGGGAGTCGATCAACGGCGAGTCGCGGTCGTCGAAGCACACCGCGAAGTCGAGCCACAAACGGTGGTCGCGATTCACCAGCGCCACGTTGACGCGACGGCCGTCGAGCGACAGCGCGACGCGGTCATAGAGGCCACGCGCTGCGCCCGCGCCCTCCGCCAGCGCGTCGATGACGGAGTGCCCGCCGATGAAGGTCCTCGACGCCGCGATCAGCTGCACCTCGTGGCCGGAGAACATGGGCTTCAGGCCAGGGAGATGCGGCTCTTCTTCGGTTTGTCTGGCAGCGGGGCGTCGAACCGCGCGCCACCCGCCGCCTGCGCGCGCTTGAGCGCCGCCGTCGCCTCGCGCACCAGGCTGCCGAAGCTCACCGCCGGCTGCTCCTTGACGTACGGCTTCGGCTCGAAGCACGCCACGCCCACCGACGCGGTGCCGCCGGGGAGCGCCTCCAGCCGGCTCAGCTTCTCCACCACGCGGCCCGCCACCACGCTCGCGCCCCGCAGCGGCGTGTGCGGGAGGAAGAGGAGGAACTTGTCGCCCGCGAAGGGCATCGCCACGTCGATGTCGCGCAGCAACGCCGAGAGCACCTCCAGCGACTCCTGGCGAACCGCGTCGCGCTGGAAGTCGGGCGCGGAGTCGCCCAGCGATTCGTCGAGCTTGTCGAAGCCCACCACCAGCAGCGCCACCGGGTACTGGTAGCGGCGCCCGCGCTTCACCTCGAGGAGGATGTACTTCTTGAAGAAGGCCTGGTCTTGCGCGTTGAGGCCCGTCGTCGGCTTCGCCTTCTTCGGCGGCGGCTTCACCGTGCGCTTCAGCTCCTCGAAGCGCGCCTCCAGCGCCTGCAGCTGCACCGCCAGCGCGTGGAGCCGCGAGACGGCCTGCACCAACCCCAGCACCTGGTGCTTCTTGAACGGGCCGACGATGAAGCCATCTGCGCCCGCCGCTTTCGCGCGGTCAGGCGCGGTCTCGAAGTCGTTCGCCGGGTACGCCAGCACGATGGCGGTGACGCTGGAGAGCTTGCGCACCACGCTGGCCAGCAGCTCTCCGTCGAACTTCTCGTGCACCGCCGCGATGAGCACGTCGGGCGCGCGGCCCCGCACCGTCTGCACCGCCTCGTCGGCGTACGATACGGCCTGCACCTCGGCCCACCCCTCGAGGAACTTCTTCAGCGCGGCGGCGATGGGCGCGTTCGGCTCTGCGATGAGGATGCGCGGCTTGGCGGCGCTCACACCTCGAGCACTTCCTTCTCCTTCGCCGCGACGACCTGATCGACGAGCTTGATGCCCTCGTCGGTCTCCTTCTGCACCTTCTCTTCGCCGCGCTTCTTGTCGTCTTCGGTGATGACCTTGTCCTTCAGCGCGTTCTTGATCTTGTCGTTGGCTTCCTGCCGCGCCTTGCGGATAGCGACCTTGTGGTCTTCACCGGTCGACTTCACCTGCTTGGCGATCTCCTTGCGGCGCTGCTCGGTGAGCGGCGGAATCGGGAGGCGGATGATCTCGCCGTCGTTCTGCGGCGTGAGGCCGAGGTTCGCCTCCAGCAGCGCCTTCTCGATGGCGCGCAGCACGCTCTTGTCCCACGGCTTGACGGTGATGAGGCGCGGCTCCGGCACCGCGACGGCCGCGGTCTGCGCCAGCGGCGTGGGCGTGCCGTAGTAGTCGACCTTCACACCGTCGAGCATCGCGGCGTTCGCGCGCCCCGTGCGGATCTTGGTCATCTGCTGCTTGAGGGCGTCGATCGACTTCTTGATGCCGTCCTGGAGCTGCTTCACCGCGTCGTCATGCACCGCCATGGTCCTGGTTCCTCTCGTTTGAAGTGACTGCTTAAGCCAGCTGCGTTTCGGAGCCGCCCACCACCGTGCCGATGTCGCCGGGCGTGAGCACCGCGCGGCCGATGTTGCCCTGCGCGGTCATGTCGAAGACGACGATGGGCAGCTTGTTGTCCATGCACAGCGAGATGGCCGTCGAGTCCATCACGTTGAGGTTGTTCTTGAGCACGTCCATGTAGGTGATGGAGCGGTAGCGGCGCGCGTCACCGTTCTTCTTGGGGTCGGCGTCGTAGACCCCGTCGACCTTGGTGGCCTTCAAGATGACCTCGGCGTTGATCTCCATCGCGCGCAGCGACGCCGCCGTGTCGGTGGTGAAGTACGGGTTGCCGGTGCCCGCGGCGAAGATGACCACGCGGCCCTTCTCGAGGTGCCGCACCGCGCGCCGGCGGATGTAGGGCTCCGCGATCTGCTCCATCTTGATGGCCGAGAGCACCCGCGTCGACGCGCCAGCCTTCTCGAGCGCGTCCTGGAGCGCGAGGCAGTTGATGCAGGTGGCGAGCATGCCCATGTAATCGGCGCTCGCGCGGTCCATGCCGGTGGTGGCGCCCTGCACCCCGCGGAAGATGTTGCCCCCGCCGATGACGATGGCCACCTCCACGCCGGCCTTCGTCAGCTCCAACACCTCGTTGGCGATGCGGGTCAGCGTGCGCGGGTGGATGCCGTACTTCTCGTCACCCATCAGCGCCTCTCCGGAAAGCTTGAGGAGGATGCGCTTGTAGCCCTGGGTCTTCGGTTGCGTGGCCATGGCGCTTGCGCGTTTACCGCAAGCCGCACGTGCCTGAGTCAAAATCTGCCGTCACTGCTGGAAGCAGTACACCGCGTACGCCGACGCGCACGGCTGGTTCGCGACCGCGCCGGTCGCCTTCCACCAATTGACCGCGTCGTTCGCGAAGCCGGTGGTGCCGGAGCCGACGCCGCCCTGCCACGAGCTGCAGTTCGCCGGGCCGCCGAGGTCTGGCACGTCGGAGCCGGTCCACACGCGCGAGAAAGGCGCCACGACGTCGCCGCGCGCGGTGCGGTTGAGGGGCACCAGCAGCGGCGCCTGGCCACGCATCACCGCACCTGCGGTCGACGGGAGAATGAGCGGCTGACCGTCGGTGCGGTACCACGTGTCTCCAGTGACCAGCATGCTGGCGCCAGCATCGGCGGTCGAGCGCAGCGCGACGAAGCTCCCCGACAGCCCCGCGTCCTGCGCCTCCGCGTCGCACAACGCGTTCGCCTCAGCAGGCGTCACGCCGCCATCGACGACCCCGACGCTCACGAACGCGCGCGGGCCCTCGAGCCGTTGCGCCGGCACGAGCAACGTGCGCTGTCGATTGGCTTCGAAACACAGCACCCGCGTCGGCATGCAGGTCGCCGACGGCGCGACGCCGCTTGACCAACCCGCAACATCGATGCGGCCCACATACCCGGCGACGGAGCTGTTGCCGGTGTCCCACACCCACCCGCCACAGTTGCTGGCGCCGACGGTTCCAGACGTGCTCGTGCCGGTCAGCACCACGATCGCACCGCCATCGACGAGCTGGTTCCGCTCATCGAGCACGACGGGCGCGTTCTGGTCGCTCAGCGGTGCCAGTGGTGAAACCACGCGCCCATCGACCCGCACCCAACCGCCGGCGGAGCCCAGGCGAAACGACGCCCCTGAAGTGAAATCAGAGCGCCAGGCGACCCAGGTGCCGCCGTCATTGGGTACCTCGAAGAGCCCGGCGTCTCGCGCGACGTTCTTGCAGATGGTGTCGTACGCGGCGGCCGACCCGAGGCTCGACGGGTAGACGTCTGCGGTCACGAACGCGACATTGGCGCGAGTGAACCCGGCGTCGACCGCGCGTGGTGACGTCATCACCACGTCACACGCCCCGGGCGGGTAGCCGGAGCACCCTGCGAGTTGGTCGAGCACGCCGAGCACGCGCACGCTCGGCTCCTCCGACGCGCGCAAGCGCACCACCGTGCCGGTCGGGTACGCGGCCGTGCACACACCGGGGCATCGAATCTTCCCGTCGTCGCTCACCACCGCGCCTCCGGTGACCTTCACGCTCAGCGGCCAGAGCGCGCTGAAGCGCCCCACGAGCAGATGACCCGCATCGGCGCTCGCCACGAAGCCGCACCCCGCGTCGGAGCCCGCGCACGTGTCGCCTTCCCAGTCGAGAAACACGCTCGTACCGCCGACCTCCATCGCCGTGGCCACGATGCTGGTGCCGCGGGGCACGTCGAAGCCGCAGTCTCCTCCGCAGTCGTGCGTTGCGCCCGGCTCGACCGCGCGCACCACGCCCACGCCGTCGCCCGCGTCGCTCTGCAAGGTGATGTGCACCAGTTCGTACGCGCGGCCGGAAAGCGCCGCCGCAGCGCTGCCCGCGTCAGTCGAGGTCACCAACAACGAAAGCGCCGTGGCGCCGGGCGACGTCGGCGCGTAGCGCACGTCGAACGTGCAGCTCCCACTCGCCGGGAGCTGCGTGCCTGGCGCGCACCCGCCGTCAAACGAGAGCTCGAACGGCGCACTGACCCCCTGAAACGCGAGGGGGCCGGTGGGCGCCGTGCCCGCGTTGGAGAGCGTGAACCCGGTGCTGGCGCTCGCGCCGACGACGAGCTCGCCGGCGTCCCACGCGGTGGGCTGCAGCACGAGCTCGCCCTGGAAGAACCCGACCCCCGTCACCGCGTTGCTCACGCTGGCACTGTTGGCCGCGGAGACGGTGAGCGTGTCGTTGAAGACCTGCGCGTTGTCAGGCGTGAAGCGCGCGGTGAGCGTGCAGCTCGTCCCGGCGTCGAGCGGGCCCGCGCAGCCGCCAAGCGATGACACGGTGAAGATGGCGGTCGAGAACGACGCGAGCAACGGCTCCGCGCACGTGAGCCCGTCGTTGCGCACCGAAATCGAGACCTCCGTGAAGCTGCCGGTGCTCGCGGCCCCGAAGTCGATGGTCCCGCTCGTGGAGAAGACCAGCGCCGGCCCGACACGGCTCGCAGTGACGCTGGTCGTCGCCGAGGCCGCGTTGGAAACCGAGGCGCGCAACGTCGATGAATAGCTGCCGGGCGCCGTGGCCTTGAGGCGCACGCGCACCTGACACGAACCGTTCGCGGCCACGATGCCGCCGCACGTCTCCGAGACGACCTCGAACGAGGTGGTGTCTCCGAGGAAGCCGAGCACCAGGTTGGTGGCCGCCGTGCTCGTGCTGTTCGACAAGGTCACCACCTGCTCAGCGACCGCGTCGCGCCCCGACGCGCCGAAGTCGATGGAGCCAGAAAACGAGAGGCTGGGCATCGGCCCCGCATCGACCGCGCCCGCGTCATCGCCGCTGCCGCCCCCGCAGCGCCCGTCGCGCACGCACTGCGCGTAGACCTCCTCCCAGTCGTCGTGACACCCGGCAAAGGCGCAGACCATCACCGTCGACATCGCGACACGCAGCGCGCGCATCAGAAAGACCCTCCCACCACGAGACCACCTGCGCCCGGGCTGAACCACGCCGACACCTTCGGGCCGGCCTTCGTCGCGGACGCCGGCTGCGTCACCGCGCTCACCACCAGCAACGCTGCGCCCGCCGCCAACGCCGCGCCGCCGACGGCGACGCCTACGATGCCCAGCGTGCCGGTCGTCTGCCCAGTCGTCTTCAAGGTCGCGCCGTCAGCGCCTGGCGTGCCGCTCTTGAGCTGCTGGTACGCGTTCTCCGAAGACACGAGGCCGGCCACACCGGCGCCCGCCGCGACCGCGCCGACCGCCAGGAGCACCACGCCGGGCACGACGCTCAACGGGCGCGCGAGCGGCTTCAGCGGCCGCCCCATCTCCCGCGAAGCGTCGATCGCCAGCTGCTCCGCGCCACGCGTCAGCGCCTCGATGACGGCCGCCGAGGACGAGACCGTGTCGGAGAACACCGCGAGCGTCTTGCCATTCGTGGCGCTGATGAGCTTCAGGTTCACCTGAAAGCGCCCGTCGAGCTTCGCGACCCCACCAAGCAGCGTGCTGTCGACGCCGAGCGCGTTGGCCAGCTCCGTCATGCACGAGTCGCTCTCGTTGCAGCCGAGCAGCACGCGCTGACGCTCCATGCCGAGCAGCGCCTGGATCTCACGCGCCGTCACCACCTCGAGCCCCGCGAACTTGAGCTGCTGCGCGACGTGCTCCGAGTAGAACTCACCCTCCGCGGCGTCGATGTTGACGACGTTGAGCCCCGCAGTAGCGACCTTGAGAGCCCCCGGCTCGGCGGCCAACAGCGCCGCGACGACAGTCAGTGCGACCATGACCTTTGACGCTGGCACACGGCCCTGCCGCTCACCAGCCGTACGTCAGGCGACCGGCGCCGGAGCCTCCGCGAACAGCGCGTCGCTGGTCGGCACCTTGCGCGGGCGGCCACGCTTCTTCGGCGCCTCGGGGTTCAACACCGCGCCCGGCTCCAGGTTCGGCACCGGCGCCGGCTTGCGCAGCTTCGGCAGCGAGATGGCGTTCACCTTCTCGCGCAGCGTCTTATCGGCCTCGGCGTAGATGCGCAGGTAGCCCAGCAGGCGGTGGCCCTTCTTGAGCAGCGCTTCACCTTCATCATCGAGCGCCGCGCGCGCCGCGGTGAGCTGGGCCTCGATGTACTGCGCCTCGAGGAAGCGGTCCTTCACGCGCGCCACGTCGTCTTGCAGCGTCGACGCGTCGAGGTCGGGGAAGCGCACGTCGGGCAGCGACGAGAAGAGCTGCAGCAGTCTCTGGAGTTCAGCGGGGAGCAGATCGTGATCAGGGGTCATGCGACCAGGATACGACTGAACTCCTGTTCAGGTCCAGTTTTCTCCCCAAAAATGAAGAAGGGCGAGCCGTTGAAAGCTCGCCCCTCATCCCTCGCTTCGCGAGACCTTCTCCCCGGGGGAGAAGGATTACGCCTTGAGCGTCGCGGCGACTTCGGCGGCGAGGTCGGTCTTCACCTTCTCGATGCCCTCGCCCACTTCGAGGCGCGCCACGCGGCCGACCGACAGCGTCGCGCCGAGCTTCTTGCCCGCTTCAGCGACGAGGTCCTTCACCTTCTTGCTGTCGTCCTTCACCCAGAGCTGATCGACGAGGCAGTTGTTCTCGTAGAACTTCTCGAGCTTGCCGCCGATGATCTTGTCCCACATCGCTTCGGGCTTGGTGATCTGCTCGCGCTTGACGATCTGCTCGACCGGCACCTTCTCCAGCTTGCCGGAGATCTCCACCATCAGCTTCTCCGCGTCTTCCGTGCGGAGGATGCCGGTGCGCGCCGGGCCGTCCTTGATGGTGAAGCGCCAGGTGTTCTGGAGCTCGTCCTTGTAGAGGCGCTTCTCCTGCTCGACGGTCTCCGCCGGCACCTGCTCACGCGTCACCCACTGGGGCTTCATCGCGGTCAGCTGCATCGCCAGCTCGCTGGCCAGCGCCTTCGCGTCGGCCGCGTTGCTCCCGAGGATCTCGACCAGCGCGCCGATCTTCTCGTTGGAGTGCAGGTAGCTGCCGACCGCGCCCGCGCCCTCGACCTGCAGGCGCGCGAAGCGGCGCACGGTGAGCTTCTCGCCGATGGTGGCGATCTTCTCGGTGACCACGTCGGCCACCGACTTGCTGCCCTCGAACATCTGGCCCAGCAGCGCCTCGATGTGCGCCGGGTTGTGCTGACCGACGTGCTTCACGAGGCCCGCGGTGAGCTTCACGAACTCCGCGTTCTTGGCCACGAAGTCGGTCTCGGCGTTCACCTCGACCAGCACGCCCAGCTGCGCGTCTTCGGTCACCATCAGGCCGATGAGGCCCTCGGCGGCGACGCGATCGCCCTTCTTCTCGGCCTTCGCCGCGCCCTTCTTGCGGAGGATCTCTTCAGCCTTCGCGAAGTCACCCTGCGACTCCGTGAGGGCCTTCTTGCAGTCCATCATTCCCGCGCCGGTCTTCTCGCGGAGCTCTTTCACCATCGCAGCGCTGATCTCAGCCATGTCACTTCTCCTTCAGAAAAAAGTTGGGGTGAAACAAACGAAGCGCCGACTCGCGAACAACGAGCCGGCGCTCCGAAAAGAAAGCCGGGTGCTGATTACTCGGCGGCAGGCGCGGGCGCGGCGTCGGCGGCAGGAGCGGCAGCTTCGCCACCCTCGACGGCGGCAGGCTCGACCGCGGCGGTGCCACGGTGCTCGACGACCGGGCCACGGCCCTCACGGCGCGGCGCGCGGCGGCGCTGCTCACCGTCACCCGAGTTGCGACCACCCTCGTGGCGGCGGCGCTCTTCCTGCGCGTCGCGGTCAGCGGCGCCCGAGGCGCGGTAACGGGCCGCACCCTCGATGGCCGCGTCGGCGATCTTGCCGGTGAACAGCTTCACGGAGCGGATCGCGTCGTCGTTGCCGGGGATGACGTAGTCGATGCCTTCGGGGTCGCAGTTGGTGTCGACCAGGCCGATGACGGGGATGCCCAGGCGGTTCGCCTCGTGCACCGCGAGCTGCTCCTTCTTGGGGTCGATCACGAACACCGCGCCCGGGAGGCGCGAGCTGTTCTTGATGCCGCCGAGGTTCTTCTCGAGCTTCTCGCGCTCACGCTCGAGCTGCGCGACTTCCTTCTTGGGCAGGCGGGCGTAGGTGCCGTCTTCCGCCATCGTCTCGATGGACTTGAGGCGGTCGATGCCCTGCTTGATGGTCTTGAAGTTGGTCAGCGTGCCGCCCAGCCAGCGGTTGGTCACGAAGTACTGACCCGAGCGCGACGCCTCTTCACGCACCACGTCCTGGGCCTGCTTCTTGGTGCCCACGAAGAGCACCGTGCCACCGCGCGCGGTGACGTCGGAGACGAAGCGCAGGGCCGCGCGGGCCAGCACCACCGTCTTCTGGAGGTCGATGATGTAGATGCCGTTGCGGGCGCCGAAGATGTACGGCTTCATCTTGGGGTTCCAGCGCTTGGTCTGGTGGCCGAAGTGAACGCCGGCCTCCAGCATCTGGCGCATGGTGATGCCGCCCGCGGGGGCCATGGGGGACTGCTCGGTCTGCTGCTGCGTGTCGCTCATTGTTCTGCTCTTTCGATTCGGTTGTGTCCGCCACGCGTTCTGGTTCGTCCAGACACCTCCGGCCCTCTTTTCAACCCCATGTTGAAAAGACCAGGAACCGGCTTGGAGAAGCACGTGTGAGTATTGGTTCTGCGCCCCGCGTACCGCTGCGGAGTGCCCGGCCCTTAACAGGAGGTTCGCGGCCTTCGCAAGCTTCTGATCAGCGCTCGAAGACCAGCGGCAGCGTCACCCGGCTCGCAGCTTTTGCGCGGGGAAAGCGGTGCGATTTCAACGTCTTGGCGGCGAGCTTGAGCAACGCGCGGCGCTCGCGCTCGGCCTCGATCGGGCTGCGCGTGGTGTCGACCAGCGTGCGGAGCCCCGTGACCTGCCCATCGGCGCCGACCTGAACGCCCAGCGAGACCAGCCCCGCGAGCGGCACCCCGGCCTCGAGCGACGGCGCGATGGCCTCGGTGACGGCGTTGATGCCCTCGGCGAGCGCGGCCTCTTTCAGCGGCCCTTCGATGAACGGGCGCGGCTGCACGAACCACCCGTGGATCACCAGGCGCCCTTCGCGCGGGTCCATCGAGCCCTCCACGCGCCGCACGCCGTGGGGGATGCGCGGGTCGAACACCACCAGCCGGTTGAAGCGCGCGGGCACCTCTTCCAGCACCTCCGGCTCCTCGACCGCGCGGGTGGAGGCGAAGTCGCGCCAGAAGTCCAACACCTCGTCGCGCAGCAGCAGCGTCTCGCCGCCGGTGAAGGTGCGGCGGTTCCAATTCGTGAGCGAGAACACGAACGCCAGCGGGCCGTGCGGGAGGTCGCCGTGGAGCCGCTGCTCGCAGCCGTTCACGTAACACGACATCCACGGAGGAGAGACGTCGTGGCAGCCCAGCGTGCGACGGCCCCACCACACGAGGCGCTGATGGAAGGCGTCGTACAGCTTCGCGGGGAAGTACTCCCACGCCGGCGTGCGCAGCGCGGTGTACTGGCGCTCGACGTGCCAGAGGTCCCACACGAAGCGACCGCCGTCGGCGCGCCGCGGGTCTGAGAAGCGCGCGTCGAAGTGCGCGCGGAGGCGCGGGGCCTCCGGCGCGAACGAGTCAACCTTGAGCAGCCGCATTCAGTTGCAGGTGAGCGTGCTGTCGTAGCTCCCGGAGGGCACGGAGCCGGTCCCCGAGAAGAAGATGCGGTTGCGCGAGTACCAGTTGGTCACGCCGGCCTTGTTGCCGGGCACGCAGTTGGGATCGCCGGTGCACGCGCCGCTGCCCACCGGAATCTCGACGGTGGTGCCGTCAGGGAGCTGGTTGCGCAACAGATCGAAGTTGCGCGTCATGATCTGCGCGGGGAACCCGGCGTCGTCGGCGACGTACCGCGTCGCCACCACCTGCACACCGCTGGCCGTCGCGCTCACGCGCGGGCGCGCGATCGACGACGAACCGTTCTGCGTGGCGGCGGCGCTGTCCCACGCGTAGCCGTAGCTCGGGAGGCTCGTCGACCAGATCTCCAGGTCCGCCGACGTCGGCGACACGTGCACGAAGCTCGAGAAGTACTGGCCACCGGCGTCCGGGCCAACGAAGTACGCGACCTCCTGATCGCCGAAGTAGCTGCTGTTCCAGTAGTCCATCTGCGTTTCGGCGCTCTTGCCGGTGCCGTCGTCGTTGATGGTGAAGAAGCGCGCCGACGCGTAGCCGCCGTCCCACGTGCTGTACGTGATGCCCAGCTGCCGCGTCGCCGTCGCGCTGGCGCAGGTTTGCGTGGTGGCCCAGTCATTCACGTTGGAGTCCGCGCCCACGCCCGGCATCGCCAACGCCGTGCCGGAGACCGCGAGGCCCGAGAACGCCGAGTAGACATAGCCTGCGTCGTCGGTCGCGTTGATGTTGCGGCAGGTCGTGGCCGCGGCGGTCTTGAAGCCCCAGCCGCCGTCGTTGGCAGGCATGCACGCCTCCACCTGGAGCGTCATGATGCCCGTCGACGGCTCTCGCCACACCAGCGTCGCCCGCCGCCCGTTCGCGCGCACCACGCGCAGCGAGTCGATGCCCGGGTTCCAGATGAGCGCATATTCCAGTTTGCCGCGGAAGTTGCCGAAGGCGTCGACGTACGCGAGGTCGACCTCGGTGCCTCCGTAGACACCCGCCGCGATGTAACCGTCGCCGGCCTGCGCCATGTCGACGTCGTTGTACGAGTACGGGAGGACCGTGGTGGTCGTTCCCGCCGGAGCGCCTGAGTTGTCGAGCACGCGGAACTGCATGGAGCCGCTCATCGCCATCAACAGCGCGCCACCATCGAGCAGGTCGGTTCCCGAGCCGTTGACGCCACCCTTGCAGCTGCTCGCGGAGAAATAGAACGGCTCGACCTCGATGTCGGTGGCGACCGCGGACGTGACCGTGGTGGTCGAAGGCGACATCGCCTGATCGCCAGCGTGTTTCGCACCCAGCAGAAAAGCCGGCGTGGGTGCCGGCTTTTTTGCTTCATGCGCCCCCGACAGCCGCTCTTTCGAGGATGCCCTTGCCCCATTCTTCGCCGCCCCAGCACCATCCCGCGCCGCCCGGCCTGCGGGCCTGGCTCGACAGCGTCGATGCGGCGC
>CAMLFP010000049.1 GCA_946479335.1 uncultured Archangium sp. | reverse complement strand
GGGCGTGACGAAACGAAGCGAAGCGGAGCTTTCGGCCGCCGAGAACGCGACCAGAAACCGGAGCGCTCGCAGGGAACCCGGCCGCGGCAGTCTGCGGACGGGCGTGACGAAACGAAGCGAAGCGGAGCTTTCGGCCGCCGAGAACGCGACCAGACCATGAGCAAGCCGGTCATCTCCATCTGCGTGCGGTGTGACGAGGGCCGCGGCCAGCGCGGAGAAGACCTGTTCGACGCGGTGAAGAAGCTGCGCAAGCGCCTGGGCCTCAAGCCGCTCTTCGACGTCGACGCGGTGAAGTGCCTCTCGCTGTGCGACTCGCCGTGCAACGTGCAGTTCGAGGGCAAGAAGCGCTCGACGTACACCCGCACCGAGGTGCACTCCGACGACGACGCGCTGGCGGTGGTGAAGGCCGCGCGCGCGTACGCGCTGCTCGAGCCCGGCGGAGAGCTGCCGGAGCGCCTGCTGCCCGGCGTCGACGCCGACTGACCGTCAGGCAGTAGCCACCGCGTCAGGCGCGTGCTTCAAGCCGCGTCCGCCGGACCTCCGACATGGACGCGCCTGTTCAGAAAGCGACGCTTCGCGACCTGCTGACGCTGGCGTGGCCCATCGTGCTGAGCCGCGCGAGCCAGACCGTCATCTCGCTGTCTGACGCGCTGCTGGTGGCGCACCTCGGCGCCTCGGCGCTGGCCTCGACGGCCACCGGCGCCATCAACGCGATGACGGTGTTGATGTTGCCGCTGGGCATCAGCTTCATCGTGCAGAGCTTCTCGAGTCAGCTCTTCGCGAAGGGCGACCTCGCGGGCGCGCGGCGCTACGGCTGGTACGGCCTGATGCTCGCCGCGGTGACCGAGCTGGCGTGCCTCGCGGCGTGGCCGGCCATCGACCAGGTGCTGGAGCTGCTCCCGTACGAGCCCGACGTGCGCAACCTGATGGGCGCGTACCTGCGAATCCGCCTGTTGTCGGGCGGCGCGGTCATCGGCCTCGAGGCGCTGGGGAGCTACTTCGGTGGCCTCGGCCGCACGCTGCCGGGCATGGTGGCCAACCTCTGCGCGATGACCTTGAACGTCGCGGGCAACTGGCTGCTCATCGACGGGCACCTCGGGTTGCCGGCGCTGGGCGTGCCCGGCTCGGCGATGGCCAGCGCGCTGGCGTCGGGCGTGGCCTTCCTCGGCTTCTTCCTCTACTTCCTCCGCGAGGGCGCGCCCACGAAGCTGTCGGCGCGGGAGTTCCTGCGCATGCTGCGCTTCGGCGTGCCGGAGGGCTTCAACTGGTTCTTCGAGTTCGGCAGCTTCGTGTTCTTCACCAACGTGGTGATGGCCTCGCTGGGCACCACGACGCTGGCGGCGATGAACGCGGTGCTGACGGTGAACTCGGTGTCGTTCATGCCGGCCTTCGGGCTGGGGAGCTCCGGCGCGATTCTGGTGGGGCAGGCCATCGGCGCGAACCGCCGCGACGACGTGCCGGGCATCCTCCGGTTGACGATGAAGACGGCCTTCGTGTGGCAGGGCACGGTGGGCCTGGTGTGCCTGCTGATTCCGCAGGTGCTCATCGGCTTCGCGGCCGAGGGCGCGCACGGCGCGGAGGTGGTGGCCATCGGGGTGCAGATGCTGCGGGTGGCGGCGCTGTGGGGCCTGTTCGACGCGATGGCGATGACGCTGACGGAGACGCTGCGCGGCGCGGGCGACACCTTCGTGCCGATGATGATGCGCATCGCGCTGGCGTGGCTGGTGTTCGCGCCCGGCAGCTACTTCACCGTGCACACCCTGGGGTGGAACGGCGTGCAGGCGGTCAGCTGGTTCGTCTTCCACCTCGCGGCGCTGGCGGCGATGTTGTTCGTGCGCTTCCGCGTGGGTGCGTGGCGCCGCATCCAGCTCGTCGAGCACCACCTCGTCTGACGCGCCGGCGCCTCGGCTAGAGTGCGCGCCCACATGGAGCAAGAACGGTTCGAATTCAGGCAGACCATCGAGGGCCTGCTGCTGGGCGCCCTCGAGGCGCGTAGCGACGCGGAGCTGCTCGCGAAGCTGCGCAACGCGGGGCTCGACCTGACGGTGAACCTCCAACCGGCGTACCCCGCGGCGGTGTTCTTCAAGTTCGTCGGCATCGCCGCGCGCCACCGGTTCCCCGGGCAACCGGAGGCCGACGCGATGCGCGAGGTGGGCCGGCTCGCGGTGCGCCGCGGCCTCGAGGCGACGCTGCTGGGCCGCGCGGTGCTGCAGGCCGCGAAGCTGCTCGGCGTGCGGCGCGCGATGAAGCGCTTCGGCACGGTGATGAAGAACGGCAACAACTACATCGAGGGCAAGGTGACGGAGCTCTCCCCCAACGCGCTCGAGCTGGAGCTGGGGCCGCTGGTCGGCCCGCGCAGCTATTACGAGGGCGTGCTGGAAGAGTGCCCGCGGATGCTGGGCGCCAGCGACATCGTGGTGACGCACCTCCGCGATGACGGCGAGCACGCGTGGTGGCGCGTGGAGTGGAAGGACTGATCACCCCATCGGCACGTCGAACGACTTGCCGGTCTCCACGTACGTCTTGAGCCGCGAGACGAAGATCAGCCAGCCTTCCTGGTTGTGGGCGTAGCCCGGGTCGTCGTCTTCGATTTCGTCGTGCGTCACCGTCAGCCGCGTCGCGAAGCCCTGGTCTTCGAGCGCGTACGTGAGCCGTGACGAGAAGACCTTCCCCGCGCCGCGCCACAGCGGCCCTGTGCGGTGACGCAGCACCAGGCGCTTGCCCGGCTCGCAGGCGAGCACCTCGCCTTCGACGTGCACCGCCTCACCGCCCTTCCCGTCGGGCCCGACGTACGCGTAGGGCGCGCCGGGTTCGAAGGTGGTCTCGAGCCGGCTTCCGAAGAGCAGCGCGGCGACGCCGGGCGCCTTCGTGAGCGCGTCGAAAATCGGCTCCGGCTTCGCAGCGATGTAGAGGCTGGCAGTGATGGTCTTCATGGTGCGGTTGACCTACGCGTCCGCGGCGCGACGCACTTGAAGGAATGCGACATGACCCGCCTCAAACGTTCACCGCCGCGCGGCATCATCAAGCAGCCCGCTGCGCCGGGGCTCGAGCTGACGCACCTCCGCTACGAGGTCGACGCGCCGTTGAACCAGCACCTCGAGCACTTCTGGTCGGTGTCGTGGCACCTGCCGAAGGGCGTGACGCACGCGGCGTCGTCGCTGCCGCACCCGTCGATTCACGTCGTGTGGGAAGGCGATGAGGTGCGCGTGGTGGGCGTCGTCACCGGGCGCTTCACGCGCGTGCTGAAAGGCGAATCGCGCGCGTTCGCCGCCAAGTTCTTGCCCGGTGCGTTTCGCCCGCTGCTGGGAGCGCCGGTCTCGACGCTCACCGACACCACCGTGAGCTTGAGCCGCGTCATCGGCGCGAAGAAAGCGCGGGCCTACCGCGACGCGATGGCGTCTGCCGTCGATGACGCGCAGCGTGTGCAGCGCGCGAGCGGCTTCTGGAGTGCGTTGCTCCCACCGCCTGCGCATGACGCGCCGCTGCTCGCGTCACTCGTGCATGCAGCGACAGAAGACCGCACCGTCACCTCCGTGGAGCAGCTCCGCGCGCGCGCCGGGATGCATCTGCGCGAGCTGCAGCGCTGGTTCCACGACGCCGTCGGCATCTCCCCGAAGTGGATGATTCAGCGCTACCGGCTCCACGCGGCGCTGCTGGAGCTCGAGCAGCAGAAGCAGTCGCTCACGCAGTTGGCCCAGACGCTGGGCTACGCGGACCAGGCCCACTTCGCGCGCGACTTCAAGGCGCTCACCGGGTTCTCGCCGTCTCGTTACGCGCGGCTCCACGCGTCGTCGTGAGTTTGCATCTCGCCAGCGCGGGCTCTTGAAGAACGTGGGGCTGATGCTGGCCTGCACCCTGCCCTCTTCGCGCGTGCCTCTCGACTTCGGCCGGCAATACGCCAGGCGTTGGACTCCCGGAGGAACGAACCCGTGCTGTTGCATCACTGTGTGCAGAGAGGGACGGGCGCGGCTCGAACTGCGCAGGGCAGTGATGCGACTCGGTGGTGGCTGGGCTTTTGAGGGAGGGCGCGCTCGTCGAAGCGCCAGCAACCAGTTGGGTGGCGGGCGGCGGGCGGGAGCCCCCGGAAGCGAAATGGGAGTTCTCCACAGCTTGGCCGCGTGCGGCTCGAAAGGACGCGCCAGCCAGCGACGAGCACCCGCTGATTCAGTGAACGACCAACCACCCTCAAGCCTGCGCACCAACAAAAACACCCGCACGCAGGCGCGAGCGGGTGTCTTGCGTTCATTCGCGCTGGAGCCGCGCCGCGCTGACTACGGACAGACGCAGGTGTTCGTCGCGGTGCTGGCGTTGCGAGGCGCCGTCGCGCCGACCGCCGACACCGAGAAGTCAGCCGAGTTCTGGTTGGTGTGCGCGCAGCGCTCGTCGTTCCGGAAGAGCGCGGTGGTGCCGCTGGGCTGCGCGGTCGGGCTCCCCAACGGCGAGCAGCTGGTGGTGCCCCAGGCGACGAAGTCGGCGACGTTGTTCGCCGCGCCCACCGTCGACGGGCACCCCGTCAGCGCGGTCTGGCTCTTCACCAACGCCAGCTTGCCCGCCGAGCCACCCAACGCCAGCGCGGGCGTGCCCGTGCTGCGGTCGAGGTCGTAGCTCACCGGGAGCTCCACGTTGGGCACGCTGGTGCCTTCCGCGCCGCGCACCAGCAGGTAGCCGCCCGCCGCGATGGTGCCGGTCAGGTTCACCTTCGTCGTGAACTGGTTGCTGTTGCCGCCGGAGCCGTACTGCAGCGACCAGTTCGTCAGCGACACGGCCGAGGAGGAGCGGTTGTGCAGCTCGACGTAGTCGAACGAGTACGTGGCGCCGCTGTTGCCGCCGTTCGAGTACACCGCGCTGATCACCACGCCGTCGGGAGGCACGCAGGTGCCGCTGCCGGTGCCGCCGCCCGTCGCGCCCGTGCCGCCGCCGGTGGTGCCGGTGCCGCCGCCCGTCGTCCCCGTGCCGCCGCCGGTGCCCGCGCCGCCGCAGGTCGCGTTGTTGTTCGACGTCAGCAGCGAGGTGTCGCACTGGTTGGCGCTGCCGTCGTTCGCGCACGAGCCCTCGCTGGAGCAGTAGTCGCACACCGAGGTCAACGACGAGGGGCAGTCGGGGTCGCGGATGCCGCAGCCGCAGTCGCACCCATCGTTGGCGTCATAGAAGCGCGCCGGGCAGTTCCATCCGGCGGGGCCGCCGCCCGAGCCGCCACCGGTGTTGCCGCTGCCTCCGCCGGCCGGGCCGCCGCCCGCCACGCCCGCGTCGGTGCTGACGCGCAGCCAGAAGGTGCCGCTGTTGCCCGGGTAGCTCTTCACCACGAGGCCGTACTGGCCCGCGGGGAGCGAGGTGGTGATGTTGGTGGTCTCGTTGATGGGCTCCGTGCAGTCTTGCGGGCCGGTGCTGCGCGGCTCGCACGAGCCGTAGTTGGTGAGCGCCAGGCCACCGAAGGCGCCGACGGTGTTGTCGAAGGTGAGGTCGGCGCTGAACCCGCCCGCGGTGCTCAACGCGAAGTAGTACACGACGTCATCTCCGCGGCTGAGGCTGGGGAAGCACGTCAGCGTGATGTCGTTGCCCGCGCCGGTGGTCGTGCCGCCGTCGATGAAGGCCACCTTGTTCACGAAGTTCAGCGTGCCGTCGACGCCGCACGTCGCCGTCGCTCCGCCGTCGGTCACGCCGCCGTCGTCCAGGCCACCGTCGGTCGTCGCGGTGCCGCCTCCGGTGGTCGCCGCGCCGCCGCCGGTGGCCGCCCCGCCGCCCGTCGCGCCCGCGCCGCCGCCCGTCACCGTTCCGCCGACGCACACCCCTTCGGAGCAGCTGTTGCCCACCGCGCAGGCCTCACACCACCCGCCGCGCCGGCCGCACGCCGTCGCTTCGGTGCCGTCGCGGCACTCGCCGAGGTCATCGCAACACCCGGTCGCACAGTTGGCGGGCCCGCACGCGGGGCGCGTACCGCACGACGAGAGCGGCGCTCCCAACAACGTGCCGATGCCGAAAGCGAAGACCAGCGTGAGGCGTGCATTCATGGCGCGCCCCATAGCCGAACTTTGCCCCATATGCTTGTCACCCCCCCGCGCGGGCCCGCGAAACCGTTTCGCGCGCATCGCATCTAACAAGGCCGAAAGGACGTACCCATGGCTGGCACGCTGGAACTGACCGACAAGAACTTCGAAGAGACCCTCCAGAAGGGCGGGATCCTCTTCATCGACTTCTGGGCCGCGTGGTGCGGGCCGTGCCGCGCCTTCGCGCCGACCTTCGAGGCCGCGGCCAACACCCATCAAGACATCACCTTCGCCAAGGTCGACACCGACGCGCAGCAGGCGCTGGCGCAGGCCTTTGAGATCCGCGGCATCCCCACGCTGGCCATCTTCCGCGACGGGATCCTGCTGGGTCAGAACGCCGGGGCGCTCCCCGCCGCCGCGCTCGAGCAGGTCATCAAGCAGGTCCGCGACGTCGACATGAGCAAGGTGAAGGCGGAGATCGCTGAAGCGAAGGCCAAGGAGGCGTAGGGTCGCGCGGTATGCGTACCCTGCTCCTCTCGTCGCTGCTTGCGTCCAGCCTCGCGCTGGCTGACCTCTCCGCCACCAGTGAGACGGTGCTGCCCGGCAAACCGCCGCAGCGCTCGTCGTTGTCGGTGAAGGGCAACAAGGCGCTCTTCGAGGTCGAAGAAGGCCAGACGAAGCGCGTGATGCTGCGCGACGCCACCCAGAAGGCGATGTTCGTCATCAACCACGAGCACAAAGAGGTCGTGGTGATGCCTGATCAGCAGCCGAAGGGCGAAGGCCCGAACCAGGAGCGCTTCCGCGCGGAGCTGGCCGAACAGCTCGCCAAACTGCCGCCCGAGAAGCGCGCGCGCATGGAGCAGACGATGCTCGCGCAGCAGCCCGCCGCGGCGAAGAAGCCCGTCACCACGTGGGAGAAGAAGGACGGCCCCGCGCGCACCGTGTCGGGCTTTTCGTGCGTCGACTACGTCATCAAGCGCGACGGTGTCGTCGCCGGCGAGGGCTGCTTCGCGTCGTGGAAAGACGTCGGCGTGCCGGTGAAGGACTACGTGGCCGCGATGCGCATCGCGCTGCCCGCCGAGGCGCAGGGCGAGGTCGACGACATGAGCGCCGCGCCGGGCCTCGTGGTGTGGCGCACCCGCACCCTGCCCGGCGGCACGCGGTCGGAGATGACGCTCAAGAGCATCTCCGGTGCGACGCAGCCGGCCGCGAAGTTCGAGCTGCCGAAGGGCTACGCGCAGCGCACGCTCTCTGAGGTGATGAACCGCGGCCTGCCTTCGCAGAAGCCATGACACCGGTGCCGATGGAGCTGGGCGGCGGCGCGCGCAGCGAGGCGCGGCTGTTCGAGGCGACGGCTCCGCGCGCGGCGGTGCTGGTGGTGCCCGCGATGGGCGTCGACGCGCGCAAGTACGACGGCCTGGGCGAGGCGCTGGCGGCGCTGGGCGTCACCGCGCTGGTCAGTGAGCTGCGCGGCGGCGCGAGCTCCAACGTGCGCGCCGGGCGCGGCGTCGACTACGGCTACGAAGACCTCCTCGGCGACACGGTGACGCACCTCGCGTGGCTGCGCGGAAAGACGCAGGGGCCGGTGCACCTGCTGGGGCACTCGCTGGGCGGGCAGCTCTCGGTAGCGGGCATCGCGCGCTGGCACACGCCGGGCGCGAAGGTCATCGTGGTGGGCTCCGGCACCGTGCACTTCCGGGCGTGGAGCGGCCTCGAGAAGTACCGCATCCTCCTCAGCACGCAGTTCGCGGGCACGGTGGCGCGGGTGCTGGGCTACTTCCCCGGAGACGCGCTGGGCTTCGGCGGAGTGCAGGGCAAGCGCCTGATCATCGACTGGGCGCACGCCTCGCGCACCGGCACCTTCCGCCTGGAACACGCGCTGGAGCAGTTCTCACCGCAGGTGCTGGCGATTCACGTGAAGGGCGACACCTACGCGCCGCGCGCGTCGACGGAGCGCCTCGTGCGCAAGCTGGTCAACGCGCAGGTGACCTGGGCCGACGTCGAGCCGCCCGCGGAGCCGCAGCGGCAAGACCCGCACTTCCGCTGGATGAAGGACCCGCGCGCCGTCGCGCAGACCGCCGCGAACTTCCTCACCGCATGACGACGCCCGACGACATCGCCTTCGCGCGCGCACGCTTGAAGGCCGGGGCCAGCGACGCCGAGGTGCGCATCGAGCTGCTGTCGCGTGGCCTCCCGGCGGAGGTGATTCTCGAAGTGATGGACGCCGCGACGCCGCGCATCACGGTGAACTGGCCCTTCGTCATCGTCGGCCTCGGGCTGGGCGGCCTCGGCGGCGCGCTGCTCGCGACCCGGCTGTCGACCGGCGCGTACAGCGCGGGGCTCCTCGAGGAGAAGGCGCTCGCGGTGCTGGCCGCGCTCGGCGCGTTCCTGACGATGCGTGGCTTCACCCGCCGCGCGTAGCGCAACCACGCTGCGAAACCCGGTTGTCTTGCCGCGACGACGGGCGCATGAAACGGCCATGTTCGACCTGCTGATTCGCAACGGCGTGTGCGTGACTCCCTCGGGCCGGGTGGAGGCCGACGTCGCGGTGAAAGACGGGCGCATCGCGGCGGTGGGAAAGTTCGACGCCTCGCAGGCGAAGGAGGTCTTCGACGCGAAGGGGCTCCATGTGTTGCCCGGAGTGGTGGACCCGCAGTGCCACTTCCGCGAGCCGGGGCTGACGCACAAGGAAGACCTGCACAGCGGCAGTGCGTGCGCGGCGCTGGGCGGCGTCACCGCGTTCTTCGAGATGCCCAACACGCAGCCCAACACCGACTCGCCGGAGCGCCTCGCGTGGAAGGTGGCGCGCGCGAGGGAGACGTCGTGGGTCGACTTCGGCTTCTTCATCGGCGCGACCAACGAGAACGCCGAACACCTCGGCGCGTGGGAGACGCTCGAGGGGTGCGCGGGCGTGAAGATGTTCTGCGGCTCCTCGACGGGCACGCTGCTGGTCGACAAGCCCGAGAACCAGCGCCGCGTGATGCAGAGCGGCCGCAAGCGCATCTGCTGCCACAGCGAAGACGAGGCGCGGCTGCAGGAGCGCAAGGGCCTCTTCACGGGCGACGTGAAGCTGCACCCCGAGTGGCGCGATGAAGACTGCGCGGTGATTTCGACGCGCAACCTGCTGCGGCTCGCGAAGGAGACCGGGCGACGCCTGCACATCCTCCACGTGACGACGGCGGGCGAGGTGCCGCTGCTGTCTGAGAACAAACACCTCGCGAGCTTCGAGGTCTGCCCGCAGCACCTCACGCTGGCCGCGCCCGAGTGTTACGAGCGCCTCGGCACGCTGGCGCAGATGAACCCGCCGATTCGCGACGAGCGGCATCAGCGCGCGCTGTGGGCGGCGATTCAGAATGGGGCCGTCGACGTGCTGGGCAGCGACCACGCACCGCACTCGCTCGAGGAGAAGGCGAAGCCCTGGCCCGCCTCGCCGTCGGGCATGCCGGGCGTGCAGACGCTGGTGCCGTTGATGTTGAACCACGTGAACGCCGGGCGGCTGACGCTGGAGCGCTTCGTCGACCTGACCTCCGCGGGGCCGGCGCGCGTGTTCGGCATGCGCGCGAAGGGCCGCCTCGCGCCCGGCTACGACTGCGACCTCACGCTGGTCGACTTGAGCGCGAAGAAGACCATCACCAACGAGTGGTCGAAGTCGAAGTGCGGGTGGACTCCGTTCGACGGCATGCAGGTGACGGGCTGGCCGATGGCGACGGTGGTGCGCGGCCGCTTCGTGATGCGCGACGGCGCGCTGCAGGGGCAGCCCGGCGGTCAGCCCGTGGTGTTCGACTGACCTACTTCGCGGTGTGGAAGGTGAGCGCGTAGCCGTCGGGGTCGGCGGCGACGAAGAAGCGGCCAAAGGGCCCCTCACTCACCGGGCTCAACACGCGCCCGCCGCGCGCGACGACGAGGGCGTGCAGCGCGTCGGCGTCCTTGCACGCGATCCACAGCGACATCCCCACGCCGAGTGGTCCACTCTCAGGCAGCGGGCGCAGCGGCTCGCGGAGCGCCAACGCGATGGGCTGCGTCTTGAAGACCACCGCGCCCGGCGGGCTCTTCGCCTCCGCCTCGAAGCCGAAGGTCTTGACGTAGAACTTCGTGGACTCCGCGAGATTGCGGATCTGCAGGGCGATGAAGTCGGGACCGATGGGGGTTGTCATGAAGTGCTCCTTTGGGTTTTAGTATCAGCCTCCTGATAACTATATAAGGCACCTTATATGTCAAGCCAAACGCCCGCGCCGCGGGCCGCGACCGACTACGTCGGGTACAACCTGAAGATTGCGCAGCACCGCCTGCGGCTGCGCCTCGACGCGGCGCTGGCGGAGCACGGCGTCACCTCAGCCCAGAACGCGGTGTTGCTGGCGATTGCGGGGAACCCGCGCATCTCGAACGCAGAGCTGGCGCGCGCCGCGTTCGTGACGCCGCAGAGCATGCAGGGAATCCTCGTGAACCTGGAGCGCGAGGGGCTCATCAAGCGCACGCCTCACCCGGAGCATGGGCGGGTCATCATGAGCGAGCTGACGAAGGCCGGGCAGAAGGTGGTGCGCGCGGGCGCTGACGCCGCGGAGGCCGTCGAGCGACAGATGCTGTCGGACCTGTCGAAGAGCGAGGTCGCGCAGCTCAACGCGCTGTTGCAGCGCTGCGCCGCGGCGCTCGATGAGGAGCGTCGCAACACCTGAAACACGAACCGCGTTCGGCGCATGATGACGCTGCATGAACGTTCGCGTGCTCTGGGTGTGTCTGGCCGTCAGCGCGTGCAGCAAGGCCGCGGCGCCACCGCCCACAGAGGCTCCGGAGCCGAGCACCATCACCGGCGAGCTCGCGGGGATGCGCTACCTGGAGCACATGACGGGCGGCGCGCGCCACGACGAGCGCGTGCCGATGATTCTGGTGCTGCACCCGATGGGCGGCGACCCCGAGGGAATGCTGGAGCTGCTGCAGCGGTACCCGAAGCGGGCGCGGCTGATCCTCCCGTATGGCTACCCGCGCGGTGGCAAGTACGTGTGGTTCGCGACGGCGCTCTCGAACATGAGCGCCGACGTCGTGACGCGCGAGACGGAGCGGCTCTCGACCTTGCTGCGCGCGCTGGTCGCCGCGAAGCCGACGTCGGGCAAGCCGCTAGTGACCGGGTTCTCGCAGGGTGGGTTCTTGTCGTTCGCGTTGGCGGTCACGAACCCAGACGACATCATTGCAGCGCTGCCCATTGGCGGCACGCTGCCCTCGGCGCTGTACCCGTCAGCGGCGGCGAGCTCCGTGCAGCGGCCGGCGAGGCTTCCGCCGGTCATCGCGTTTCACGGCACGGAGGATCTCGTGGTGCCGCTCCAGCGCGCGCGTGAGTCGGTCGCCGAGCTGAAGAGCGTTGGCTACACGGCAGAACTGCGTGAGTACGCGGGTCTCGCGCACTCGATTTCTCCGCAGGAGTTCGCCGACGTGGTGGAGCAGCTCGGTCGACTCAGCGACGCGACCTCGTCAGCGCTTCGTTGAGGTGGCTCGCTCCACCCTGAAGCAGCGACACGTGAACGTCTTCCCGCACAACGAGAACGTGAGACCAGAAGTCGTCGATGCCCCAGCCGCGGTCGAACGCCTTTGCTTCGGCGCCGTTCCCGAGAATGCAGGTCTCTTCGTAGCGAACGAGTTGCTGGAAGCACTCCACGCCGCGTCGCTTCACGGTGACTGATTCAACGACGTGCGGAGCACCAGAGGTCGCTCCCGCGTCGGGAGCTTCGGCCGCGGAGACTCGTGAGAGTACCAGCAACAGCAACCATCGATGCTCGGTCATCCCACGCACGACCGCGAGTCTATCGAGGCGGAGCCTGGTGCACGCGCGTTGGTCGTCGAGGCGCAGGCCATCGCAGGGCGTCGCAGCGGCCGCAACGAAGGCACTGTGGCGAAGCCACTGGCGGCAGGGGACGACGAGGGGCGGGAGCTCGCGCGTGGTGAAAACGGTGCGTTCCACGCTTACGGCGTTCGCTCAGAATCGAGGCGCCAGCGCGGGTCGAGCACCGCGCGAAGTGACCTCAAGGGCCTCCACTCCAGGCTTTCTTCACGGAGCGCAGCTGCGCGCGAAATCCGAGTCAGCGAGGAACTTGTCGAGAATCACCTTCCACGTGGTCCACCGATGACCGCCGGGCACGGTGATGACGTGCCCTTCCGGAAGCGCGGCGCCGAGCACGGCGGCCTGCGTCCCCAGCGAATCTTCGGTGCCCCAGCCGAGGTAGATGTCGGGTCCCGGCTCCGTGCCTGACGTCACGGCCTGCAGCCAGCGCCACACCTCGCGCTGGTACGTGTCGGAGGTGATGGCCTCGAGTTTCTCCGGCGCCTTCCACTTCGCGAGGCCGCCCTGCGCGCGGATCTCCCTGGCGATGCCGGGGTCACCGAGGAACGGCGCGACCATCAGCACGCCGGTGACGGGGTGCGAGCGCGAGTACAGCGCGGTGCCCATGCCGCCCATCGACGCGCCGATGACCCACGTCTGCGCGTAGCCCTTCTCACGCGCGGGCGCGGCGACGTCGCGCTCGAACTGCTCGGGCATGAGGCCGCGCATGTAGTACCCGACGGTGGCGTCAGCGGCGACGGTGTCGACCGACAGGCCCTTCTCGCGCATGGCCTGCACGAAGCCGTACTTGTCGAAGTCGGCGGCGGCGTCTCCGCGCCCGGGGAGGAAGAGCACCAGGCACTTCGCCTTCGCGCCCTCGAGCTCGTGCTTCACCGAGGTCATCGGCGTGGGCGCGGGGGCGGTGACACAGGCAGCGCCGAAGAGCGCGAGGGCAGCGGCGACGACTCTCATCAGGCTGGGCATCGGCATCGACTCCGGTGTGCGCATCGTCATTCGGGCTTCGTCGGCACGTCGTCGCCGGCTTCACCGTCTTCGCCATCATCGACGTCGTCTGGGTCCACGGGCTGGCCGTCGTCACCTCGCGCGGGAGGCCCGGGCGGGCGCGCGAGGAGGTCGATGACCTTGCCCTGAGCGCGCACCTCGAGCGCGGTGAAGGTCATCGCGCCGCCGCCTTCGCGCCCTTCGACGTGCAGCGTGCCCTCGCCCTTCGGCCCCTTGATGGCGGCGTCGAAGTTGGAGACGCCGTTGTTGAGCGACCCCGTCACGGTCATGCCGGGCTCCAGCGGCGTTCCGAGCAGCGCCTGCACCTCGCCGTTGGCGCTCGCGCGGGTGAGCCCTTCATGAAACGCGGTGCTGCTTTGAATCGCCTTGGTGACGCCGAAGAACACCGTCGCGCCGAAGGTGCCGCAGCACAGCACCGGCACGAGACACCCCACGGGCACCAGCCACTTCCAGTTACGGCCAAACCAGCTCTGCTGCTGCACCGGCGCGTCGGGGTTCGGGGTCATGGCCCCCGACGCTACAACCGGTACGCGGGCGTCAGCACGTGGTCATTGTCGCTGCCGACGTGGCACGCGTTGCAGGTCTGCCCGGTGGCCGAATAGTTCTCACCGATGGGCGGGCCGACGCCGCGCCACTTGATGCGCGTGGCGTTGTTGGCGTCGTACTCGAGCTCGAACCACTCCCAGCCGATGGCGCCGTCGGGGTTGAAGCCGCCGCCGCGCTTCACGCTGGCGAAGGTGGTGAAGTCGAGGACCTTCACGAAGATGGTGCCCACCGGCCACTCGGTGCCGCCGTCGGCGGGGCGATGGTTCAGGTACACCCAGCGCGTGCCGGAGGGGTGCGACTCGTCGACGAAGCCGCCGTCGAACTGCGAGACCTCCCACGACTCGTAGTCCTGGAAGTTGCACTCCAGCGCGATGAAGCTGGTGTCACCGGGCGCGGCCTCGCGACACTCCTCGTTCGTCGGCGGAGGCACGCACGACAACAACACACAGGCTCCAAGCACGGCGTACCGCATGGTCATTCCTCGGGGAGTTGGGGGATGCCGAGCTTGTCGGCCGCGGTGTTCAGCTTCGCCACCACGCTGTTGCCGGTGAGCGCCGTCTCCACCTCCAGCATCGTGTACAGCTTGCCGAAGGGCGTCGCGCGGTCTTCCGCCGACGGGTTGGTGGCGCTCCACGTCGCGGGAGGCGCCGGAATCGCCGCGCCGTTCACCTCGGCGTAACCGGCGGCCACGCGCCCGAAGCCCGCGCTGATGTCGGTCACCAGTTGCCGGTCGGCGACCACCTCAATCCACGGAGAGAACGCGTCGAAGGTGACGCGGCCGCCCTCGAGGTTGGCGCGCATGTCGTCGAGCGTCGTCTGGGCGTAGCGCGACTCCTCCTGGCCGGTGGAGGCCAGCGTCGTCTTCTCGACCTGCTCCTTCATCGAGCCGATGACGCCACGGAAGGCGGCGGCGGTGTCGAGCGCCAGCGGCGCGTACTGCGCCTTCATCGACGTCACGTCGGTGACGAGGCGCGCGCACAGCTTGTTCTTGAAGTCGTCGGCCTCCTGCTGCGTCGCGGGGAAGGCGGCGGCCTTGTAGTGCGGCAGCGTCGACTCGAAGTCGATGACCGACTGGGGGATGGAGTCGCTCCAGAGGATGCGCTCGAGGGCGTGCACGCCGGTGACGCCCTGGTCGTCGAAGAGGTTGTCGTCGCCGGCGTTCTCGATGAAGCCGTCGTAGCGCTCGTCGGTCGACACATCGAGGCCGCCGAAGAGCACCGCGATGCTGCCCTCCACGTGCTCGTACGCGGCGCGCGCCTTCTTCCACTCCGCCTTCATGTTCGCGACGGCGGTGGCGTCGTTGGTCGCGTTCCACCCGTCGGCGTCAGGCGCGGGCGCGGCGGCGCACAGCGCGGTCGAGGCCGTCACCAGCGCGTCGATGTTCGACGCGACGTAGGCCTTGGTGTCGTCGAGGGCCGACTGCTTCGCCACCTGCGCCGACGGGCCACAGGCGCACAGCACCACCACGAGAGACAGCATCACACCGCGCATTTGCTTTGGACTCACAGTGACGACACGAAATCGAGGAGCGCGCGCCGGTCGTCGTCGGACAGCGCGAGGTACGCATCAACAGAGGGCTTCGCTTCGCTGCCCTCGGCCCCATGGAGGCGGATGGCTTCGTCGACCGTCGCCGCGCGGCCGTCGTGGAGGAAGGCGTTCAAGAAGCGCACGCCGATGAGCGGTGCGGTGCGCCACTCGGAGCCACCGGCTTCACCGTCGACGATGCCGTCGGCGAGGGTGGGCCCCATGTCGTGCACGAGGAGGTCGGTGTAGACGTGCGCGGTCGCGCCCGCGAGCTGCGGAATCGGGTAGTCGGCGCGGGTCGCGAGGTTCGCCACGTGGCACACGCCGCAGTTGGATCTCTCGAACAGCGCCGCGCCCTTCGCGTCGGGCTCGCCCCTCCCGGGGATGCGGATGAGCCGCACGTAGTCGGCGATGTGGTTCACCTGGTCGAGCGTCAGGTCGACACCGTCGCGCATGTCGTCGAGGCGGCCGTCGGGGTTCGGCACCTCCGTGGGGCGCAGCGGCGAGGTGAGGCCCATGTCGCCCTGCAGCGCGTCGGCAGCGAAGTCGTCGAGCGACGGCTGGCGCGCCTTCAACCCGAAGCGGCCGATGACCGTCTCGCCCGGCTGGTACGCGTGGAAGCGCGTGTCGCTGTTGGGCTGGCTCTTGTACGTCACGTGATTGACGTGGCCGGAGATGCCGTCGGTGCGCAGCGCCTGCTCGACCTCCACGCGCAGAATCTCGGCGTCGGTGACGGCCTCCATCCACCCGCGGCCCATCACGGGGATGCCCGCGCGGAAGCTCTCGACGATGTCGGTGCTGTCAGGCGAGTTGAGCGGCGTCGCGCCGCCCGTCGTCAGCGGCCGCACCACGTTGCCGTACGGCAGCTCCGGCTGGCCCGGCACGGTGTTGCCGTCGGCGTCGACCTGGCGCAGGCGCGTCACCACACCCGGGCCACGCCCCGCCTGCCGGTGACACGCGTTGCACGACGAGCGGATGTACAGCGGCCCCAGCCCATCGGCCTCGCGGTACGGCAACTCGAAGAGCGCGTCGCCTTCCTGGAACTGCGTCAGCCACTCGTCAGACAGGCCCTTGAGCGGCAGGTCAGACGAGGTGTCGGTGACCAGCGTCGGCTCCGTCGGCACCGGGCCACACGCTGCGGCCAGCAGACACAACAGCGCGCTCACCCGGAATCGCATGGCGCGCCGAATACGGGATTTTGCGAATCAATGTCAACTATGATCCCCAAGCCGCGGTCGGCCCGGGCGTCAGTTCACCCCGGCGGCCACGCGAGCTGACGGCCACCCAGCACGTGGAGGTGCACGTGGAAGACGGTCTGCCCGGCGTCGCGGTTGGTGTTCATCACCACGCGGTAGCCGGCGTCGGCGAAGCCTGCCTCGCGCGCGTACTTCGCGGCCGACACCATCAGGTGCCCCAGCAGCGCGCGGTCTTCAGCGGTGGCCTCGTTGAGCGACGCGAGGTGCTTCCTGGGGATGAAGAGCACGTGGTGCGGCGCGTGCGGCGCGATGTCGTGGAAGCCCACGCACAGCTCGTCTTCGTAGACCTTCTTGGAGGGGATGGTGCCTTCGACGATGCGACAGAACAGACAGTCCATGACCTCAGGCGTCTAGCACACCGACCTCGTCGCCCACCGCCAGCGCGCCGCGCGTGCGATGCACGAGGTTCATGCCGAAGATGGCGCCACGGCCGGGCTGCGCGTGCACCGCGGTGAGCGCCTTGAGCGGCGCGTCGCCCTGCGGCTTCTCGCCGGTGCGCTGGTCGACGTTGATGACCACGCACCGTGCGCACGGCTTCACCGCGTCGAAGCGCTGCGCGCCGATGATGAGGTGCCGCCACGCGTCCTCACTCCACGCCTCGACGTCGCGCACCACGAGGTTCGGGCGGAAGTTCTCGATGGCGATGGGCGTGGGCAGCGTGGCGTTGAGCGCGTCGAGCGACGCGAGGTTCACGATGAGCAGCGGGTAGCCGTCAGCGAAGCCGGTCTGCGCGTCGGCGGCGTAGCGCGCGTCGACCTCACGGCGCACGTCAGGCGAGAACTGCACGAGCCGCAGCGAGGCGCCGAGCACCTCCGACAACCAGCGCGCGAGGTCGTCGCCGCAATCGAGGGCCTCGAACGAATCACCCCAGAGGGTGACGCGCTTCCCTCTCCCCCGGGGAGAGGGTCTCGCGAAGCGAGGGGTGAGGGGCGAAAGCGCGCCCTCAAACTCGAGCTGCAGCTGTTCATCGGAAACCCGCGGCGTCATCACCGCCAGCTTCGGAAACTGCCGCTGCGTAACGAAGCGGCCGGCGTCATCGACCAGCATCCACCGCCGGTCGCCGACAGGGCCGAGGTCATCGAGTTCGAGTGACGCGACCTCGACTCCGCGCAGCGACTTCACCGGGTAGATGAAGGCGCGCTCGAGCTTCATGCCTGCGTGGAGAGCCACGCGGTGAACTTGCGCATGGTGCGCTCGTGCACGAGGGCCTGCGAGAAGCGGTACACGAGGAACGGCAGCGCGGGCTGATAGCCGATGAGCGCGGCGACCGCGGTGCCGTCGAGCAACACGCGGAACTCGAGGCGGCCTTCAGCGCGCGCGGCGAGCGACCCGCCGACAATCTCGTAGTGCGCGCAGGTCGCGTCGGAGCGCCCGGGCACCATCGAGAGCACCAGCGCGCGGCTCCCGGCGATGGAGATGCTGGCCACGCGGTTGAGCAGCGACACGCGCGTGAGCGGCGCCGCGTTGGGCAGCCACTCGAAGTGCGCGCGCGCCAGCTTGAGCGCGTCCCACCCGGCGGGGAGCGACAGGCGCTGCACGGAACAGACGGTCCAACGGGGTGTGTCGCGCTGCGACGGTGCGCCGCTCCACGCAGACGCGGGAGGCGCCTCGCCGCCGTTCACCATCGCCGCCAGCGCCGCGATCGGGTCAGGCCCGCCGCCGCGCAGCACCGCCAGGGGCACACCGCACTTCTCGAGCACCGGCAGCCGGGCGTCATCATCACCGCACGCGAAGACGATGACGCGCTGGGCGCCCACCAGCTTCGCGGCGCGGCCGAGGGAGTCAGCGAGCAACGCGTCGAGGTCGCGGCGCGAGGCGGTCTTCAAGCGCCCCTGCGGCCCGCGCGCCGACGCCAGCACCACCACCACCTCGGCGCCGGTCAACGCCAGCTCCGCGTCGTGGCGCAGCGTGAGGTCGAAGCCCTGCGTCAGCCGCACCTCGTGACCGGTGAGGTGCTTCTGGAGTTGAAGAGCGAGCGGGCCGGTCCCCGCGATGACGACGCGCGACATGACGAGAGCGCGTGTACCCCTACTTGCCGAGGCGGCGCACCCAGTAACTGTCGGCGCCCTCTCGGGTCGTCAGGCGGAACACGGCCACCGGGGCCGCAGGCAGCGGCGCGGAGAAGCGGCCGCTGTCGTCGAGCGTCACCGGCTTGCCGTTCAACGTGAGGCGCGCGCCCAGCGGCGCGATGCCGGCGGCGGTGCCTCCGCGCTGGCCCTCCTTCGGAGACGTCAGCACCAGGCGCGTCACCGAGTTGTCGAAGACGATGTCCATCTTGTTCATGCGGCCGCCCGAGGCCTCGGCCCCGGAGTTCAGCGTCGCCACCGCGCTCCACAGGTAGCTGCCCTCGGCCAGCGTGCCCGACTCGACGAGCGCCTTGTTCTCATTCACGCGCTTGTCGACCAGCGGGCTCTTGAGGTCGCCCGCCGCGTACACGCGGAAGCGCCACGAGGCGGCGTCATCGCGCGGCGGGAAGGTGAAGGTCAGCGTCGGCACCGCGCCCTGGAAATAGACGGTGGCCTTGAGGCCGGTCTCGGCGACGGTGTCTGACTTCGCGGCCACGGCGCCCGCCGACTCATCGCGCTCGAAGCGCGCCTGCGTGGCCTCACCACCCGCGCGGCGCCAGTACAGCGAGCCGTGCAGCGGCGCTGCCACCTGCAGCTCGTTGCCCTTCGAGGTCAGCAGCACGTTCTCGAACTGCGCGTCGGTGGCGACCTCCGCGTCGCCCGCGCCTTCCTCGAGCTGGAGCAGCACGTCGCCGCCCTTCGCCCAGTTGACGCGCGCGTTGCGGCCGGCGGCCAGCGTCAGCACCGGCGCGCCGCGCTTCACCAGGCTCAACGTGGTGCCCTTCACCTGCGCCGATTCACCGGCGGGGAGGTCGACCGGCTCGTCGCTGCCCAGCGCCGCGCCCACGTCGCCGCCCACCACGTCGACGCGCGGGCCCTGCTTCGTGGCCGTCACCACCGCGGTGGCGTTCGACTTCGCCTTGAGCTGGAGCTGCTTCTTGCCGTCGAGCAGCACGCTCTCGCCTTCCTTCATGAAGATGCGCACCACGCCCTCGCGCAGCGTCACCTTGAAGCCCGCGTCGCCGTCGACCGGCTCCACGCTGCCCTTCGCGCCGCCGGAGAACGTGCCGCGCGCGCCCTTCGCTTCGGCGTTCAGTTGGCCAGTCTTCTCGACCGCGAAGGTGGCGGGCTCCTGCAGCTCGCGGCCCTCGGCCGGCAACTTCGCCTGCGCGCCGCTCTTCGGCTTCACCGTCACCGCGCCCCGCGGCGTCAGCTTCACGGTGGGCTTCACCACCTCGGGCGGCTTCTGCACCTCTTCCAACTCCAGCACGCCGACGCCCACCACGAAGCGCTGGCCGGCCTTCAGCGTGGCACCGCCGTCGGTGTCGACGTCCAACAGCTCCAGCTCGCCGACGCCGACCTCGAAGGTGTCACCGCCATCGGCGCCACCGGCCTGCAGCTTCACGCGCGCGCCCGCACCCGGCCGCACGCTGCCCAGCGACGTCTGGTACGCGCCGGCGTCACTCTCGAGGAAGACGAGTTCGCCGACGTCGAGCGAGAGCTCCGCCAGCGACTTGCCGACGGTGAAGCGCGAGTTCTCCAGCAGCTCCACCTCGCGCCCGCCGCCGCGCAGCAGCGCGTGGCCGCCACCGCCGGTCGCCAGCACATCGCCTTCGTAGAGCGCGCCGTTGGTGGCCGGGTTCGACGCGCCGTCGCGGGTCAGCGTCACCTTGCCGGCGAGGTCCGACAACATCGCCACCGTGACGGGCGTGGGCCTGGGCGGCGGTTGCGGCGGCAGCTCCTCGGGGCAGGCGAACAACAGCGCGCACAGCGCGATCGCGGTCAGCGTCCTCACTTCGAGACCTCGAGCAGCTCGCAGTGGAAGATGGCCTGTTCGCCGTCACCCAGCGCGACCTTCTTGGTCTGCGAGAGGAAGCCGGGGGCGCTGATGACGAAGCTGTACTCGCCGGAGGGGATGGTGACGACGAAGCGCCCCTCCGCGTTCACCGGGACCTTCTGCGTCTTGTTCTTCCTGGTGTTCTTGAGCACCACCGTGGCCTTGAGCTGCTTGCCGCTCCGCGCGCGGATGAGGCCGCGCACCGTGGCGGGGCTGCCCTTGCCCAGCGGCTCCAGCGTCACGTCGAGCGTCGCTTCGCCTTCCGGCGGTACCTGCGCGACCTCTTCGCCCGGCGTGAAGCCCTGCGCTTCGACGCGCACCTGCACCGGGCCGGGGCCCGCCTTCTCGAAGAGGTAGGCGCCGTCTTCCTTCGTGCGCATCGACAGCTCGCCGACGTTCACCAGCGCGTCGACCAGCGGTTCGCCGGAGCTCGACGCGCGCACCACGCCCGACAGGCGGCCGGGGCCGGTCAGCGCGGTCAGCTGCAGGTCGAGCGACACCACCTCGCCCTCGTTCACCAGCAGCTCGCCGGTGGCGTCGTGGTAGCCGGCCAGCGTGGCCCGCGCGACGTGCCGGCCGTTGCCTTCGACGCGGAGGTCACCCGACGCCGGCAGCGGCATCGGCGCGGCGCCGTCGACCGAGAGCTGCGCACCGGTGGCCGTTGCGCCGTCTGGCAACAACACGCGCACCGTCAGCACCCCGACGGGCTTGAGCGCCTCGGGCTTCTTCTCTTCGGCCCGCGGCGGGTTCACCGTCACGCGCAGCGAGAGCCCGAAGCGCACCGCGGCGCCCGAGTACGCGTCGGCCCGCTCGTAGAGGAAGCCCACGTCAGCGCCCGCCCAGAGCGAGACGAGGCCGCCCGGCGAATCGAAGAAGCGGCCCCAGGCCTGCAGCCGCGGCTCCAGGGCGAGCACGTGGTCGCCGAAGAGCGGCGCCAGCGCGGAGAGAGAGAGAGAGCCATCGAAGCGGCCTTTCGTGAGGCCCACGCCGAGGCGCCCCGCGAGGCCGTGCGTGAAGAGCGATGCCGCGGTGCCCACCTCCGGGTTGGCGCGGTCGGTGTAGCGCACCACCGGAGACGCGTTCGCGCCCCACCCGATGGACCCCGACAAGGTGAAGCCGCTCTCGGTGGCCCAGCGCAGCGCCGGCCCCACCCGGAACGCGAAGCGCTGCAGCGGGTAGCCGTCGGCGGCGCCGGTGCGATGCGCGGTGAAGAGGTCGGTCGAGGCTTCACCTTCGAGGCCGAAGAAGCGCACGAACCAGCCCGCCGCATCGAGCCGCAAGAAGGTCGGCGAGACGCCGCCGATGTTCGACTCGCGGATCTGCTCCGTGCCGACGGCCAGCGTCGACCGACGAAACGCCGCGCCGCCCGACACGCGGACATCGACGGTCGGCGCGTTCAGCTCGTCAGCGAGCGCCGCTCCGGCGAAGCACAAGGAGAGGACCAGGGCGAGAACGACACGGGCGGAGGGCATGCGACGGCCGAGGACGGTACCACGGCCATTGCGGGCGTCTCCCTTCTGTCTCCGCGCGCGAGGGCGTAGCGTCCGCTCCCGCCACATGGCCACGCAGACTCGTCGTCACTTCCTCCGCGTCTCCGTCATCGGCGCCGCGGGTCTCCTCACCGCCTGCGGAGATCCGCGCCTCTCGGGCGTGGCTCCCGGCGACGGTGACGCCGGGGCGCTCCCCGGGACCGACGGCGGTGCGCGGACCGACGCGGGCGCCGACCTCGATGCTGGCGTCGACGCGGGCACGGCGGAGCCTGATCAACCCGACCTCGTCAACGAGGCCTTCAACTTCTCGATGGGCATCGCCTCGGGCGACGTCACCGACACCCGCGCCGTGGTGTGGACGAAGTACGCCGGCCTCGGCGCGCTGCGCCTGCGCGTGTGGCGCATGGAAGGCGAGGTCTATGCGGAGCGCGTGGCCGACGTGACGGTGCAGCCGGGCGATGGCGGCTTCGTGCACCTCGACGTCGACGGGCTGCAGGCGGGTGAGAAGTACCGCTACGCCTTCTTCGAAGAGACGGCCGGCGAGCTCACCGCGCGCTCGGCGATTGGCCGCTTCCGCGCGGCGTTCGCGCCGGGCACGAAGGCACCGTTGGTGGTGGGCGCGTCGTGCTGCACCGAGCAGGGCCACACGCCGACGCCGCTGCTGCGCGCCGGCGAGCGCGATGACCTCGACGTGTTCCTCCTCCTCGGAGACACCAGCTACAACGACGGCTGCTCGACGCTCGCGGAGTTCCGCACCCAATGGGCCGCGAACCTCAGCAGCCCGGAGTACCGGGCGCTGCGCGCGTCGACCAGCGTGCTCGCCACGTGGGACGACCACGAGGTCTCCGACAACTTCAACCCCGAGTCGGAAGACCAGACCATCTTCGCCAACGCGGTGCAGACGTACTTCGAGAGCCTCCCGCTGCGCCGCGACGCGCTGGCGCCCAACCGCGTGTGGAAGTCGATGAAGTGGGGCGACACCGTCGAGTTCTTCATTCTCGACAGCCGCAGCGAGCGCAAACCCTCGACGCGCTACATCGGCCAGACGCAGCAGTACCTCTC